>JAIIWC010000035.1 GCA_022745215.1 Collinsella sp.
TCCAACGACGAATTCTAGGCGGTGTCCCAACCCTTTCAAGAAAGGGCAGAGGCGGGGGCATGCCCCCGCCTCTTACACCACATCTCTACGCGCTACCTATATACCTGGACATATGTGGTCTAACTCGGCAAAAACTGCCATTTCGAGATGGCAGTAGTTTAGTGACAGTACTCATATTTGACGTTTTTTGCCCACGACCCCTTATTGCGTTGGCAAATCAGTTGCAAAACGGACTCCAAAGCGTCCTTCGCGAACAAAAAGCCGGGGCCCGCGCGATGCGGACCCCGGCTCAATACCATGACGATATGTCGGTTACGCTCTACACGTAGAACAGGATGTCGTCGTAGGTCGGAACCGGCCAGTAGTCGGCGGCCACGATCTCTTCCATGGCGTCCACGGCGGCGCGCAGCGTATCCATAGCGGGAACGACCTCGTGCGCGTACACGTTGGCCTGCTCCTGGCCATCGAGAGCCTCGGCCTTCTGATGTACGGCGTCGAGCGCCTTGATGGAGTCGTTGATGGCGGTGATACCGTTGCAGAGCTTGTTGAGCGTGTTCTGCTCGCACTGCATGGCGGCCTCAGCACCGGCGGCACGAATAGTCTCAAGGCCCTTAGCGACCTTGGTGGCATAGGCGGTAATGACCGGGCGATAGGTACGACGCGCCTCGCGAACCATCGTGGTAGCCTCGATGTTCATGAGCTTGTTGTACTTCTCGAGCTTGCAGTCATAGCGGCACTGAGCCTCGGCACGGGTCAGGACGCCTGTCTCCTCAAAGAGCGCGATGGCCTTATCGGAAACGAAGGCGGGCAGAGCGTCGGCCGTGGTCTTGTTGTTGGCAAGGCCGCGCTTCTCGGCCTCGATGGGCCACTCGTCGGAGTAACCGTCGCCGGAGAACAGGATACGCTGGTGATCGGTCAGCACCTTCTTGCAGTACTCGAGCGCGGCGTCCTGGAATTTGTCCTCGGGCGTACCCTCGAGTGCGTCGGCGAAGGACTTAAGCGACTTGGCCACGGCGGCATCGAGCACCAGGTTGGAGTCGGAGACGTTCTGCTCAGAGCCGCAGGCACGGAACTCGAACTTGTTGCCAGTGAAGGCGAACGGGGAGGTGCGGTTGCGGTCGGTGTTGTCTTGCATCAGCTTGGGCAGGGTATCGGCGCCCAGGTCGAGCACGCCGCGCGTGGCATGGACGGAAGCTTTGCCGTCGATGATCTTCTCGACGACCTCGGTAAGCTGGTCGCCCAGGAAGATGGACATAATCGCCGGAGGAGCCTCGTTGGCGCCCAGACGGTGGTCATTGCCGGCCGAAGCGACGGAAGCGCGCAGGAGCTCCTGATAGTTGTCGACGGCCTCGATCACCGCGGTGAGGAAGACGATGAACTGCAGGTTGTCGAGCGGGGTGTCGCCCGGATCGAGCAGGTTCTCGGACTCGGTGCCGAGCGACCAGTTGTTGTGCTTGCCCGAACCGTTGATGCCCTCGAACGGCTTCTCATGCAGCAGGCAGACCAGATCGTGGCGGGAGGCGATGAGCTTCATCTTCTCCATCATGACCAGGTTCTGGTCGATGGCCTCGTTGACCTCGCCATAGACGGGGGCGAGCTCATGCTGGCAGGGGGCAACCTCGTTGTGCTTAGTCTTGGCGGGGATGCCGAGCGCCCACAGCTCGTTGTCCAGGTCCTTCATATAGGACGAGACGGTGGGGCGGATTGCGCCAAAGTAGTGCTCCTCGAGCTCCTGGCCCTTGCAGGGAGCGGCGCCAAAGAGCGTGCGGCCGGTGATGACCAGGTCCTTGCGCTTGCGGTAGGCATCCTTCTTGATCAGGAAGTACTCCTGCTCGTCACCCACGGAAGGAACGACCTTCTTGGGGGTCTTGCCAAAGAGTGCCAGTACACGCTTGGACTCACGCGAGAGCGCGGTCATGGAGCGCAGCAGCGGGGTCTTCTTGTCCAGGGCCTCGCCCGTGTAGGAGCAGAAAGCCGTGGGGATGCACAGGACGTCGTCCTTGATAAAAGCAGGGCTGGTGGGATCCCAGGCGGTGTAGCCACGGGCCTCGAAGGTGGCACGCAGACCGCCGTTGGGGAAGCTGGAGGCATCGGGCTCGCCCTGGATGAGGTTCTTGCCCGTAAACTTGGTAATGGCGGTGCCGTCGTGGTTGGGCTCGAGGAAGCTGTCGTGCTTCTCGGAAGTAATGCCCGAAAGCGGCTGGAACCAGTGCGCGTAGTGCGTCGCGCCCTTGGAGATGGCCCAGACCTTCATGGCGTGGGCAACGGCGTTGGCCACATCCAGGTCGAGCGGCTCACCGTCCTCGAGGGTTGCAGCAAGGCGCTTCCAAATGTCCTTGGGGAGGTAGTCCTTCATGACTTCCTCAGAGAACACCATGGTCCCGAAGCGGTCAGTAAGATCGGCCATACGGAACTCCCTTCGTATCGGCACCGCGTGAGATGCGGTGTTGATTACTAACGAACGAGTCATAGCTTAGACTCACCGTGTTTCCGCGACATTACCGTTATGTTGCTGTCGCGAAACCAATCAATGAGGTTACCGCATCACAGCGGCACTGCCGCCCTTAATGGCCAATCAACTGTATAAATTGCAGACCTCTCCCCATGATTTAAGGGCAGTCAATTTGGGACAGGGCTTTCTTAACTGGTATTTCGCATCAGATACCATTCAATATAGCCCTTTCCTACATTGACCGCTCTGCTATAGGCAATGCCGATAGCAAGGCATCTTTGATTGGTATCCCTAAATCGCGAGTAAAACTCCACCGTGGCACAGCGGTGCTGTAGAATCCTTACAACACATCGCACCCAGGCATCTAAAGGAGCACGATATGCGCGTCGACGAGGTTTTTAAGCAGGCAGCATCCCAGGGCACCACGTCCGTTTCGTTTGAGATGTTCCCGCCCAAGGGTGAGCTTACCCTCGATACGGCTCGCGAGGTGGCAGGCAACCTGTGCAAGCTTTCACCGAGCTTTGTCTCGGTCACTTGTTCCGCTGGCGGCTCGGGTAACGGTGCCACCACCGCCCCCATCGCACATATGATTACGAGCGAATTTGATACGCCCTCGGTAGCGCACCTCACCTGCGTTGGCCGCACACATGCCGATATCGCCGCCAAGATTGACGAGTATCGCTCGGCCGGCGTTGAAAACATCCTGGCCCTGCGCGGCGACCTGCCCGCTGGCGCGACCGAGGACGACAAGCCCGCCTCCGACTACGCCTACGCCCGTGACCTCATCCCCGAGCTCGTCGACGCCGGCTTTTGCGTGGGCGCCGCAGCCTACCCCGAGGGCCACATTGCCTGCGAGGATCTCAACCTCTCGGTCGAGCACCTCAAGCAAAAGCAAGACGCCGGCGCGAGCTTCTTTGTGACGCAGCTCTTCTTTGATAACGAGTGCTTCTATCGCTTCCGCGAGCTTGCCGACAAGGCCGGCATCACCGTGCCTATTACCGCGGGCATCATGCCGTTTATGGGCAAGTCGCAGATCAGCCGCATGGTCTTTATGTGCGGCGCGTCGCTGCCCTCCCCCGTCATCAAGATCCTCGCCAAATACGAGAACGACCCCGAGAGCCTGCAGGCAGCCGGTGTAGATTATGCCGCCCGCCAGCTTTGCGACCTCAAGGAGCACGGCGCCGACGGTCTGCACCTGTACACTATGAACCGTCCTGCAATCGCCGCGACCATTATGGAGCGTCTGGGGTAATGGAAAAACCGCACATCGATACAACCGTTGTTGAAGTGCCGGCCGACCTTGCGTCGCCGGCGCTTTACCGTATCGACGCTGCCCACCATCCTCGTGTCGACCGTGCCGAGATGCTGCGGTATCTGGGCTACGGCGGCCAGCAGATTGAGCCCGAGCTAGCGCAGCGTATTGAGCTTGTCGTTGAGCGTCTGGAGCTGGACATTGAGCCCCGTGGCGTGCGCCGCATATTTGCCATCGATGCCACGGGCGTCGATGAACAGGGCGAGCCCTGCATTCGCTTAGTCGGCACCAACGTTGAACTGCGCGGTCGCGATATCTATCGCCACCTCAAAGACGCCCGCTTTGCCGCACTCATGGCATGCACCCTCGGCATGGACGCCGAACGCCGTCTGCGCACCACGGGAGCTCAGCAGCCCCTAGAGGGAGCCGTGCTCGACGCCGCATGCTCCGCCTACGTGGAGGCCGCCGTCGAGCAGATGGACCAGCAAGTCAAGGCTGCAGCCGCCGCACACGGGCTCGCCGGCAACTGGCGCTTCAGTCCCGGCTATGGCGACTGCCCGCTCTCTGCCCAGCGCTCGATCGTGGATGCACTCAACGCCACGCGCCTCATTGGACTTACCGTCACCCCCACCAGCCTGCTCATGCCCACCAAGAGCGTGACCGCGGTGATCGGTCTGTTTGACGGCGAAGTCCACGACGCCCAGAGCCGCCCCACCTGCAATATCTGCCGCATGCGCGAGCACTGCCGCTTCCGCGCCGCCCACACCACCTGCTATTCCAGCCATTAGGAGCCCCCGATGTTTACTCCGCTTATCACTCATGATCTGGACGGTGCCGCGCTGGCGGCACCCGTTGATGCCGCACGCCGTAATGGCGCCACGTACAAGACGCGCACGATCGACGACCTTCGCATTAAGGACGATCGCCTGTGTGCGGCCATCGAGGGCACGGGACACCTGCTGTTCGACGGCGGCATGGGCACCATGTTGCAGGCCGCTGGCATGAAGGCGGGCGCCCTGCCCGAGCTGCTCAACTTTGAGGAGCCACAGGTCATTACCGATATCCAGCGCCAGTACGTCGAGGCTGGCTGCGACGTAATCACCGCCAACACCTTTGGCGCCAACGCCCACAAGCTCGACGGCGCCGCCACCGTGGCAGATGTCTTTGCCGCCGCCGTCGCCTGCGCCCGCGCGGCCGGCGCCCACTACGTCGCCGGCGATATCGGCCCCATCGGCGCGCTGCTTCGCCCCTTGGGTACCCTCAGCTTCGACGAGGCCTATGACCTCTTTGCCGAGGAAGTGCGCGCCGGCGTCGCCGCGGGTGTGGACCTCTTTATTATCGAGACTATGACCGACCTGGCCGAGATCAAGGCGGCCGTCCTCGCCTGCCGCGAGAACTCCGACCTGCCCGTCTTTGCCACCATGACCTTTGAGGAAGACGGTCGCACCTTCCTGGGCACGAGTCCCGAGGTTGCCGCCATCACGCTCGATGCCATCGGCGCCGATGTCCTGGGCATCAACTGCAGCCAGGGCCCGGCCGAGCTCCGGGGACTCGCTGCACGCATGCTCACCGTTACCGACAAGCCCATCATGGTGCAGGCCAACGCAGGACTGCCCCGCGTGGACGACGACGGCAACACCGTCTTTGATATCCAGGCGCCCGAGTACGCCGCGGCCGTCGCCGGCATGATCAAGGATGGCGTGAGCGTCGTGGGCGGTTGCTGCGGCACCACGCCCGTGCACATGGCGGCCTTGCGCACGCTTATCGACAACCACACGCCCAGTCCGCGCCATCGCAAGCCCAGCATGTCGGTCACGAGCGCCCAGACGGTCGTGGACCTTCCCTGCGATGGCCACAAGATCGCCGTCATCGGCGAGCGCATCAATCCCACCGGCAAAAAGCGCCTGCAGCAGGCCCTGCGCGACGGCGATCTGGACTACGTCGTAAGTCAGGGCATCAGCCAGCAAGAACAGGGCGCCGATATCCTGGACGTTAACGTGGGCCTGCCCGAGATCGACGAGGTCAAGATTATCCAGCAGGCCACCGAGCAGCTCCAGGGCTCCACGCTCCTGCCGCTGCAGATCGACTCCACCGATCCCGCCGCTGTCGAGGCCGCCGTACGCCGCTACGCCGGCAAGCCCATCATCAACTCGGTCAACGGCAAGCAGCAGATCATGGATGAGATCTTTCCGCTGGTCGCCCACTATGGAACCAACGTCGTCGGCCTCACGCTCGACGAAGGCGGCATCCCCGATACCGCCGAGGCTCGCTTCGCCATCGCCGAGCGCATCGTGGCCGAGGCCGCCCGCTACGGCATCGGCCCGGACCGCATCCTCATCGACTGCCTGGTCATGACCGCCTCGACCAACCAGCGCCAGGCTGAGCAGATCCTGCGCGCCATGTCTATGTGCAAGGAGCGCCTGGGCGTCAAATGCGCACTCGGCGTGTCGAACATCAGCTTTGGCCTGCCCGCGCGGCCGCTGCTGGGCTCGGTCTTTTTGGCCGCCGCCTTTGGTGCAGGTCTGGACGCCCCCATCATGAACCCGGGTTCCAAGCGCTTTATGGATACCGTCTACAGCTATCGCGTGCTGAGCGTTGAGGACGAGGGCTCGACCGGATACATCGAGCGCTACGCTGGCTGGACCGATCCGTATAAGATCGCCGCGAACCCGGCAGCGGCCCAGACCGCATCGACCGACGCCGCGCCCGCTGCTGACACCGCCGGCACCGACGGCAACGACGACCCCATCCGCCACATGGTCGTCTCGGGCCGCAAGGGCGAAATTGCGGCCGAGACCGAGCGCCTGCTGGCCGACCACGACGCTATGGAACTCATCAACAATCACTTTATCCCCGCCCTCGACGAGGTCGGAGTCCTCTTTGACCAGGGCAAGTTCTTCTTGCCGCAGCTCATGGCCTCGGCCGAGGCCGCGCGCGTGGGCTTCGATACCATCAAACGCCTGATGCCCGCCGGCGAGATTGCCGACAAGGGTAAGATCTGCGTGGCCACCGTCAAGGGCGACATCCACGATATTGGCAAGAACATCGTCAAAATGCTGCTCGACAACTACGGCTACACCGTCTTTGACCTTGGCCGCGACGTCGATCCACAGGAGGTACTCAAGACCGTCAAAGAGCGTGACATCAAGCTCGTCGGCCTCTCGGCGCTTATGACTACCACCGTCGTGGCCATGGAAGAGACCATCAAGCTGCTTCATGCCGAGGTGCCGGGCGTCAAGATCATCGTAGGCGGCGCCGTACTCACCCCCGAATACGCCAAGCAGATCGGCGCGGACTACTACGCCAAGGACGCCGCCGAGAGCGCTCGTATCGCCGAAGAGGTCTTTGGGCAGTAACACAACGGAAACAACCAAGCACCAAAACGTGCCGCACGCGCCACTTGGCACGTGCGGCACGTTAGAATAGAAAAGACTATGCTCGTTTTGGCAGATAGGAGCGCAAGGATGGCGATCACGCCCGCAGAAATCGCGGAAACCCGCGGCATGGTTGAGGAGCAGAACCTCGACATCAGGACCATCACCATGGGTGTTTCGCTCATGGGTTGCGGTGACGAGAACCTCGACCGCATGTGCACGAAGATCTACGACCACGTGACGCACACGGCTGAGCACCTGGTCGAGACCGCCGAGAACCTCGAGCGCGAGTACGGTATCCCCATCGTCAACAAGCGCGTTTCCGTCACCCCGGTGGCGCAGATCGCCGCATGCTGCAAGGATGAGGACCTCACCCCCATCGCGCATGCCCTCGACCGTGCGGCCGAGACCCTCGGCATCGACTACCTGGGCGGCTTCTCCGCGCTCGTTCAGAAGGGCATCGGCGATGCCGACCGCCGCGTCATCCAGTCCATCCCCCAGGCGCTCGCTACCACCAGCCGCGTCTGCTCCAGCGTCAACGTCGCCAGCCTGCGCGCCGGCATCAACATGGATGCCGTGCTCATGGCCGCCCAGACCATCATCGATGCCGCTAAACTCACGGCCGACCAGGATTCCGTCGGCGCTTCCAAGTTTGTCTGCTTTGCCAACATGGTCGAGGACTCCCCGTTTATGGCGGGCGCCGTCCACGGCGGTGGCGAGGCCGACGCCGTCATCAACGTAGGCGTCTCGGGCCCCGGCGTTATGGCCGCAGCCCTGGAGACGCTGCCCGATTCCGCATCGATGATGGAAGTCGCCGAGAAGATTAAGCAGACCGCCTTTAAGATCACCCGTGCCGGTGAGCTCATGAGCCGCGAGGCCGCCCATCGCCTGGGTGTCGAGAAGGGCATCGTCGACCTGTCGCTGGCTCCCACGCCTGCCATCGGCGACTCCGTCGCGCGCATCCTCGAGATCATCGGCGTGGGCACCTGCGGTGGCCCGGGCACGACCTGCGCGCTCGCCATGCTCAACGATGCCGTCAAGAAGGGCGGCGTCATGGCCAGCTCCAGCGTGGGCGGTCTTTCCGGCGCCTTTATCCCCGTGTCCGAGGACGCCGGCATGATCGCCGCCGTCGAGGCCGGTGCGCTTTCGCTCGAGAAGCTCGAGGCCATGACCTGCGTGTGCTCCGTTGGCCTGGACATGATCGCCATCCCCGGCGACACCCCGGTCGAGACCATCGCCGGCATCATCGCCGACGAGATGGCCATCGGCGTCATCAACAACAAGACCACGGCCGTCCGCGTGATTCCTGCCATCGGCAAGGGCGTTGGTGACTGCGTCGAGTACGGCGGCCTGTTCGGCCGTGCACCCATCATGCCGGTGAACCCCAACGCCGGCACCGTGCTTGCCCACCGTGGTGGTCGATTCCCGGCGCCGCTGAACTCGCTGAAGAACTAGCTGAGGGGTTCGGGCGAGGAGCCCCGGGGAGGGCAAATATATAAGGTCGCCTGCTCGGACAGTCCTGACTCGCACGGAGAGCACATTAAGTGCTCTCCGGCTCGTGCGGAACTCGCGATCGACCTTATATATTTGCCCTCCCCGGGGCTCCCGCACATCGGGACCTCGGTTGGGTTCCATCCCGATTGCAGTTGCTTCGCTCCTGCACCACTTGGTTGGTATGGCGGTTTGGCGTTGGAACGGTTCTTTTTCTGATATATGCTGGTTGCGGCTCTTCTTTTTGGGAGGGGCCGCTTTTTTGTTGTGAGGGGGATGGCCCGTGGCTGATGATTTGATTCGTTCTGAGCTGCTTTCCACCGATTGGAATGATGAATGGATGCAGATGCAGGCTGCTCGGCATCGGGCTGATGATTCTTTTGAGTGGGACAAAAGGGCTCGGCATTTTCGGCCGCTGGAGACTGCTCCGTATGCCCGGGATTTTATGGAGCTGTTGGCGCTCCAGCCTGGTGAGTCGGTGCTTGATATGGGGTGTGGAGCTGGGTCGATTGCTATTCCGCTTGCGCAAGACGGGCATCCCGTGATTGCAGCTGATTTTTCCCCTGCTATGTTGGGCACGCTTGATGCTGGCATTGAGTACTATGGGCTCGAGAATCGCATTACGCCGCTTGAGCTTGCTTGGGATGATGATTGGGATTTGGTTGGACCGGTCGCGAAAGCGGTGGATGTTGCCTTTGCCAGTCGGTCGGTTACGACGACCGATCTAAAAGGTGCGCTTGCCAAGCTCGACCGTACGGCTCGTCGGCGTTGTGCTGTCACGATGGTCGCCAACTCCAGCCCACGCTATGACCTGCACCTGATGAACGCCATCGGTGCCTCGGTTACCTGCAGTAATGGCTTTGTGTATGCCTTTAATATCCTCATTCAGATGGGTGCCCTGCCGCAGGTTACGTACTTTGAATCGCCTCGTCGCGATACCTTCGATAGCCTTGAGGCAGGCGTGGCAGATTTTTCCCGTATGCTCGAGCATGGCAACGAGGATAAGATCGACCGCCTGCGCGACTATATCGCTCAGCACATGATCGAAAACCCCCATGCCGGCGAGCCGGGCTCCAAGGGCGTGCCGCAGGGGCGCTATATGCTCGACCATATCCGTAAGGTTCGCTGGGCGTTTATTGCATGGGAACCGGTCTCTGAATCCCGCTCGTAGCCCGTTCACAGCCCGCACTGCCCATCACCTCGGCATCCGCATTCTTTTTGAACTGGGCAAACGCGCTCCACACCGCGCCGTTCCTGCGCTATCGTGGGACAGCTCACGTAGATTAAGGCCCCGTCGCGGGGCGCCCCATACATAGAAAGCGAGAACCCATGGCACTGACAGGAGCCCAGGTCAAGCAACTTCGCAGCATGGCCCATCATCTCAACCCCGCCATCATCATCGGTAAGTCCGATGTCAACGAGGGCACCGTCGAGCAGACGGTCGCCTACCTGGAGAAGCACGAACTCGTTAAGTGCTCCGTGCTCGATGGCTCCAGTCTTTCCGCCCGCGAAGCCGCCGAAGAGCTCGCCGAGCGCTGCCACGCCGAGGTCGTCCAGGTCATCGGCCGCAAGTTCTCGCTGTATCGCGAGTCCTCGCGCAAGGATATCGAGAAGATCAAGCTCGTCTAAGAGCCAATGATCCGGCGAGCCAACACATAGCAAGCTTACGGGTGCCCAAGTACTTCGGGCGCCCGTTTTTTATCGCTCGACCAGCACGCGGTTGAGCCGCCCCTCCACCAAGCGCTCGTATAGACGCCGCGTCTCGGGCTCGGGCACGCCATTGACCTGCTCCCTCAGGTGGTGCATATGCCCGCTGTACAGCTCGACGATATCGCGCCTCCGCCCCGCCGCACTGTAGACACGCATGGCGCAGCGCACCATATCCTCACGCGCCGTTTCCTGTCGAAGACCCGACTCCGCCAGCCAAATCGCCGACTGCAAATCGTTTTCTTCTAGAGCGGCATTTGCTCCCTTAATCATGCAATCGATATACTTTGACTGCATAATGCGTCGCATACGCAAAAAGTAGGTGGGATTACAGCCATTGGGAACATACAGCGGTCCGGCATAAAGCTGCTCAATCTTAAGGCACAGCTCAACTAAATGGGGCCCGCGCGCACCCGTGCGATTTCCCAAAACCTCGCGGCTTATCTGGTCAAACAGCCGTACATCGGTCTTGACGTAGTCGCCGTTGAGTCCGATGCATTCATTTTGGATGAGCACACACGACTTGCCATCCGGCGTCGGTCCCAAAGCCGACCGCAAGCGCGATATCGTCGAGTACAGGTTGTTGCGGGCGCTATTGAACTCGGCATGGGGCCACAACTCCATGGCCAGCGTCTCACGATCGACGAGCGCATCCATGCCCAGCGCAAGCCGCTCGGCAAGTGTCGCCGCCTTCTTGCGGCGCCACATTTTGTCCGTGATGGGAAACCCGTCGCGCTCGGCGCGAAACGCACCAAACATGCGAATCTCGATATGGTCGATGGTATCAACGGCTTCAACCTCGCCGGCCTGGAACAGGCGCTCGCCCTCCCCTTCCAAATCGTCGCGCAGCGAGTACCGCGACAGCTCGCGCACGGGAAGCTTCTTGCGAATCCTGGTCGCCGGCTCGCCCAGACAATGCATGGCAAGGCGCGCAAAGAGCCGATACGATGGCTCTAGAATCCCCGCGCGATTCATGGACATCCAGGCTGCAAGGTCGCTGTCTCGGCCCGCACAGGCCAAATGCAGCGCCACCATCCAGGCTTCTGCGCCACCAACCTGCGTCTGGCTTATATCGAGCAACTCCGCTTCCTCGCGTACCGAAACCATCGAGGTGTTACGCAGATATGCCGCGCGCTCCAGCAGTAACGCATTATCGCGCATGTACGCAATCGACTCCTCGGCAAGTTTGAGCACTTGGACCGCACGGAACTTTGCATTAACCGGCCGTCCCTCTGCCAGCGACTGCCAGCCTTCTAGCAACAGGCCAAACAGCTGAATCTGGTTGTCGCGCATGCGCACGGCAAAACGATCGAGCTCGTTGAACGCCGCGTCGTCGGTTACCGGCAGGCCGGAAAGGAGCCGCCGTGCCGCCAACACCATGCGCACCCAGATAGCCATCGCCTTAAGCCCACGTACGTCGAGCGCCTCCCGCACCACCGTCATCTCGTCGTCGCGCTCGTCGGTTCCCGCAAACGACCCGTCAAAGAGCTCCACCAGCATGCTATCGGCCCGCATAACAATCCCCGCGATGTCGAGCTCGCAGTCGTAGGCCTTGCTCGTTTTGAGTTGCTGTAGAACGCCGCCGTCATCTCCCCGCTCGGTTAGGCAGCGCTTGACCTCGATATGTGCGGACAACATATCGAGTGCGGTATGGGATGTCTCGATTTCTGGCACGGCCAGGTTCGTAGGAAGCCCAAGCCCGTTGTCCCCATAGCAAACAGCCGTCAGTGTCTGGGCCACCCTCCATGAAACAGGGTCTATTTCGCAGGCCGCCCGTTCGCCCCCGCGCTCGATAACCGATGCCATATAGCGAGCGAGCTTTGTATTGGACACGCTGACCGCTGCCAGATATACGCCAAGCGCCTCGGCAGGCGTTGGCTCTGGAGCCGGATCCTCGGCATCGATCGTGCCCAGCGCTGCTCGGCAGATATCGGCCCCGTGCCCCGTCAGAGCCAGATCGACCCCATACTGCCCAGCAAGTTCAAGGACCGCATCACGGTCCAAAAAGGCGTCCGCCAGGCCCATCGCCACATCGCATCTACCCGCCTTAAGCAAAATCCGGGCCGCCCTCGGAACAAGTTCGGGGCGAACCTCGGCCACCAACTTGCGCAAGCGCAAGCGTCCGTTATCCTCCGTGCCCAGACACGTAAAACTCCGCTCGGCGGGGTCCAAGCCAAAGATCGGGTAGTCGCGTACAAAGTAGGACTGGTCGACCATCGACAGCCTCACCCCACAAGCCTCGAGTTCTGCGATATTGCCCTCGCCCATCAAAATCATGAGACATGCCACGCAAAACAGCGCATTATTGTCGAGCGAAGCCAGATCGACAAGTGCCGCGCCATATACGTTGACAATCTCGTTTTCGAGCAGACCGGCTACGTCGCCTTGGCCATACAGACCCGTCTGCAATGCCGAGACGAGCTCGGGCACACCCTGCGTGAGCTGATAAAAGTCGAGCGATGTGCTGATCGAAAACGCCGATGCCCACGCCGAATACTCATAGGCATGCACCTTGAGCATCTGCGCATTGATCTTAACCGAATCGCCCAGCCCATGAATCAGTTGACGATTTGAAGGACGGCAGGAGATAAAGACCCCTACCCCCATAGCGCGCAGGCCGCGAATCCTGTCGATGAGGTCTTCGGTATCGTGCTGATCGAGGTTTGGCACATTATCAATCGCGATAAGGGAGTGCGGTTTGTCTTTGAGTTCTTCGGTAACCACCTCGAGCTGCATAAACACCTCGCGCCCAGTGGCGCGATCGGCCTCGATAATCCGCACGGGGCCTCGCGTCGGGTCGCATTTAACCTCATGGGTGTACTGCAGCAGTACCGAGGTCTTCCCAAACCCGTCGGGCGCATAAAGAACCACAATGCCGGCCTTTCGGCCCTTGGCGATAAGCTCATTCATCAAGCGTTCGCGTCGCACCATATAGCCTCCGCCCAGCGGCATCAGCTCGAGGTCGTCTATACTGCCCAAATCGTTTACCATGCCCGCTCCTCAACTCGACCGTATGGACACTGTAACCGCAAGACCATACAAGCCGCGCTATGAATAGAGCGACCTTGTGTTTTAGGTTGTCTTTTGGTACGCAAGCGGCAAGTTTTTGTACAGCGAGGGCCGATTGTTATTAATCCCCCGACTAATCGGTCTTTAAGCAGGTAAACGGCTTGTCAGCTTGTCCCATCTAAGCGGCAGTGTAACGCAAATGAACAAGGTTCAGCCATGTCATTCAACTCGCCTAGCACCCGCTACCGTCTACGACCTTTTAGTGGCATTTTTGCATAGAATCTGGTATGGAATGAATCAAGCTGTTTGACATCCGGCATTCGCCAAGCTTGCGGCAAGATTTTGGTCAAGCGGGTGGAAAGGGATAGCAAAAAGGCCCCCGCAAAGCGGAGGCCTTAGGCAAGGCTATGTCGAGGTGCAGGATTCGCGCTACTCGCAGAGCGAAAGGGCAGCCTCGTCGGCGACCACGACGCAGTTGGTGTGCAGCTGCAGGATCGAAGCCGGGCACTCGGGCGTAACCGGACCATAGCACATGTCGTGCACGGCCTGGGCCTTGGCCTCGCCGTTGGCGACGACCAGGATCATGCGAGCATACATGATGGTCTGGGTACCCATGGTGTAGGCCTGACGGGGCACGTCATCGATGCTGTCGAACAGGCGGCTGTTGGCCTGAATGGTGCTCTCGGTGAGGTCGACGCAATGCGTACCCTTGGAGAAGTGATCATCGGGCTCGTTAAAGCCAATATGACCGTTATTACCAATGCCGAGCAGCTGCAGATCCGGGTAACCGGCGGCTGCGACGATCTTATCGTACTCGGAGCAGGCAGCAGCGGCGTCGGGGTTGGAGCCATCGGGCACGTGCGTGTTGTTCAGATCGATATTGATGTGATCGAAGAAGTTCTCGCGCATAAAGTAGTGATAGCTCTGGGGATCGTCGTGCGAAAGGCCGCGATACTCGTCCAGGTTATAGGTGCTGACCTCGGAGAAGTCGATATCGCCCTTCTTGTACCAAGCAGCGAGCTGCTTGTAGGCGCCAATCGGGGTGGAGCCGGTGGCAAGGCCCAGCACGCAATCGGGCTTGAGGATAACCTGGGCCGAGATGATATTGGCGGCCTTGCGGCTCATATCCTCGTAGTCTTTAGCTTTAATAATCTTCATTACGCGTCCTTTCTCGTACAAGAGAGGCAAGGCTCCCCTTACAAGCACTTGCCCGCGGCCCGCGTCGGCCGCAACCAACGTGTGCGGCCACCAGGGCGAGGTCGCGTAATGTATGTGTCTCGTGTCTAGCCGCGTCGAGGCCCCTGCCCGTCCACGGTGACCCAAAGCTGTTTAGCTTCGGACGTTTTCCATCTTGCCACGGAGGGCGCCCTCTTTCAAGGGCGCCCTCCGTAAACGTGATTGAATTGTAGGCTAAAGGCCAAGCGGAGCGCCTAGCGCTCACGCGCGACGATGAGCTGGTCCATCTCCTCGACATGCACGCCAACGGAGCCCTTGATGCTCGAGAACTCAACGGAGTTGCACACCAAGATGGGAACCGTCACATCATAGCCCTCGGCAGCAATTGCCTCGCGATCGAACTCAATGAGCACATCGCCCTTATGGACGATGTCACCCACTTGCGCATGTACGGTAAAGTGCTTGCCCTCAAGCTGAACAGTGTCCAAACCAACGTGGATGAGCACGTCCAAGCCATCGACCGTGTTGAGCGCAACGGCGTGACCCGTGGGAAAAATGGCCTCGACCTTGGCATCAGCCGGTGCAATCACACGCGTGCCGGTAGGCTGAATCGCCACGCCCTGGCCCAAAAGCCCGGTGGCAAATGTCTGGTCGTTTACCTCGGAAAGCGGAATGACGTCGCCCGAGATGGGAGCATCCAGCGTAAGGACTCGACCACGCATACCAAAAGACCTTAGGACTTTAGTGAACATGCTCCCCCTCGGACATACCAATCGACCAAAATAGCCTTAACAGTTTACCACTTGGCACTCGTTTTTGACCATTAGGGAAGTTCGCGCTTGACAACCTCGACGATGTCGTCGACAACGCGCTGGGTCAGCTCGTGCGTCTCGGCCTCGGCCATAACGCGGACCAGCGGCTCGGTACCGCTCGGACGCACCAGAATGCGACCGCGGCCGTCAAGTTCCTTCTCGGCGGCAGCGACGGCATCCCAGATGGGCTGGCAATCGTCCAGGCCGGCCTTGTTGTCGGAATGCACGTTGACGAGTACCTGCGGGTACTTCTTCATGATGCCGGCAAGATCGGTGAGGGTACGACCGGTGCGCTTGAGCACGGCCAGCAGCTGCAGAGCCGTCACCAGACCGTCACCGGTGGTGTTGTGCTCCAGGAAGATGATGTGGCCGGACTGCTCGCCGCCGATGACGGCGCCATCCGCGAGCATACGCTCCAGAACGTAGCGATCGCCCACGGCGGTCTGAACCATCTCGAAGCCCTGCTCCTTCATAGCGATGGAGAAGCCCAGGTTGCACATGACGGTCGAGACGATCTCGGAGTTGGCGAGCTTGCCGCGGGCGGCGAGGTCAGAACCGCAGATAGCCAGGATGTAGTCACCGTCGATCTCATTGCCCTCGCTGTCCACGAACAGTACGCGGTCGGCGTCGCCGTCGTGGGCCAGGCCGATATCGGCGTGGGTGCGCAGCACGAGCTCGCGCAGGGGCTCAAGGTGAGTGGAGCCGCACTCAACGTTAATGTCAGTGCCACAGTAATCGGTGTTGATGGCATGGACCGTGGCACCCAGGCGCTGCAGCGCGGCGGGCGTGGTCTGGCAAGAAGCACCATGACCGCAGTCGACGGCAACGACCAGGCCATCGAGCCTCAGGCCATCAAGCGTATCGATGGCGTGGTCGACATATGCCTTGCGGGCGTCCTTCATCTTGATGATGTGGCCCACGCCGGCACCGGTCGGCAGCGTGTCGGCAGCCATGGCCTCCTCGGACATGACCCAGGCGCTGATCTCTTCCTCGACAGCATCGGGAAGCTTCATGCCCTTGCGACTAAAGAACTTGATGCCGTTGAACTCCGGCGGATTGTGCGAAGCGGAGATGACGATGCCGCCGTCAAGCTCGTTTTGGACGGTGAGCAGTGCCACGGCGGGCGTGGGGATAACGCCGCAGCAATGCGGGCGGCCGCCCTCGGCCATAATGCCGGCGGTCAGAGCACTCTCGAGCATGGTGCCCGAAAGGCGCGTGTCACGGCCGATGCAGATGTCCGGACCAAGAAACTTGGTCGCCGCGCGACCCAGGCGAAACGCGAGGTCGCACGAAAGATCGGCGTTGGCGACGCCACGGACTCCATCGGTGCCGAAGATGTTCTGGGGCATAGGATCGCTCCTTCCCAAGTGGGCAAAACGAAGCCGCCCACCCTAGTCGAAAAGAAAAGCGGGACCCACCGAGCAATCGGTAGGCCCCGCTTGTACATTGTATCTCGAAAGGAGATAAAACCTTAGCGCTTGGAGAACTGGGGAGCGCGGCGGGCCTTCTTGAGGCCGTACTTCTTGCGCTCGACCACGCGAGCATCGCGCGTAAGGAAACCGGCCTTCTTGAGGTCAGCACGGTAATCGCCAGCGTTCAGAAGAGCGCGAGCGATGCCCAGGCGCAGAGCGCCGGACTGACCGGAGATGCCGCCGCCATCGCACAGAGCGATAACGTCGAACTGACCGGCGGTGTCGGTCACCTTGAAGGGAGCAAGGGCGTTCTCAACGAGCTGATGACGGCCGAAATACTGCTCGGCGTCACGCTTGTTGATGGTCACCTTGCCGGTGCCGGGGACGAGACGGACGCGGGCGACGGCGTTCTTACGACGGCCGGTACCCTGGTAGACAACGGTGTTCTCAGCCATCTTTAAGCCTCCAGCTCAATCTTCGTGGGGTTCTGGGCAGCATGCGGATGCTCGGCACCAGCGTAGACCTTAAGCTTGGTCATCTGGGCACGGCCGAGGGTGGTCTTGGGCAGCATACCGCGAACGGCGCGCTCGATGACCTTCTCCGGGTGCTTCTCCATAGCCTGGCGGAAGCTCTCAGCCTTGAGGCCGCCGTTGTAGCCGCTGTGGCGATAATAGGTCTTCGTGTCGGCCTTGTTACCGGTAAGCTGGACCTTATCGGCGTTGATGACGACAACGAAGTCGCCGCAGTCGCTGTTGGGCGTGAACTGGGGCTTGTTCTTACCGCGCAGGATCATTGCGATCTGGGTGGCAAGACGGCCCAGGACAGCACCATCGGCGTCGACGAGAACCCAGTTGCGCTGGACCTCGCCCTGCTTGGCGTAGTGAGTCGATTTCGAAATCACTTAGACTCCTCCATGTACAGTACGTGTTGTTACAGAGATTCACGGGGCTCTGCAAGTAACCCGTCCATATTACCCCGCTCGCCGTACGAGTCAACAGGTATTTTGGCTCCGACCAGAGTTTCTGCACATGTCATCCACGAGCCGTGACGTTGCAGCGCTAGCGCTCAACGAACTCTTGGATTTCCGCGAGCAGGCGCTTTGCCTCCTGGCGACCCTGAATATACAGGTCCAAAAGCTTTGCCGGATCATGCTCAACATGGCCGACCTCGACCGGCTTTTGCGGAGCGATGACCAGCGCGCGGCCCTCGCGCTCATACTTCCACAGGTGCATGCGCTGGATGTTGTAACGGTCGTGGCGCGTCTCGATAGCCTCGAGCAGATAAGGATAGTCGCCATAGCGCGCACGCGCGGCCGGCATAAACTCGTAGGGCGCTTTTTCGTACGAGCGGTCCTGCGTAAGCACGACGACCGCGCGATCGTATCCGGCCTCTTCCAGCACGTGCTCGACAGGCACCGAATCTGCCACACCGCCGTCGACGTACTTGTGACCATCAATCTCGACCGGCGGCGTCACCAGCGGCAACGAGGTCGAGGCACGCACGCAATCGATATCGAGCATGGCGTTTTTGATGGGCAGGTAGGCAGCGGTGCCAAATAACATGTCCGTCGCGACAGCATACATTTCGATGGGGCTCGCGTCGAAGGTCTCGTTATCGAAGGGGTCTAGGCGGTCCTGCACGTCGTTGAAAATAAAGTCGTAGCCGACGATGGAACCCGTGGACGCAAACGATGCGGCGCCCATGAAGCGATTGTCGTTGCAGAAAGCCAGGTTGATGCGGTTGGCACGGCCGATCTGGTGCGACTTGTAGTTGACGCCGTTGAGCGCACCGGCCGATACGCCGTACACCGCCGGAATTTCGACACCGGCCTCCATGAGGACGTCGAGCACGCCGGCGGTAAACTGCCCGCGGAAGCTGCCGCCCTCCAGGACGAGCGCAACCTTGCCGGCGTTCTTTGCCTTATCTTCTGCAGTCATATTGACCTCCTGCGATTGCGTTTTGGCTTTCTTCTACCCAGTTTTGGGATGGAGGGCGCATGGGTTTTGGAGTTGATGAGGTGGAGCGGAAGGCGTGTCCCGTTTTGAGCGAGGATTCTGGGATGCGGTTTCCGCTTGGGTGGTCATCGGGAAACCGTGTCCCACTCTCAGAGCGAGCAGTCAATTTGGGACGGGGCCATTTTAGCTACCCCATGTTGAGGGAACGCTCTGAGGTGATTTTTCTGGGACGGGGATTAAAAAATCATTGTGTACCTAATGATTTTTTAATCCCCATTACAGTTTGAGTCGTCCGAAAGGGCGGCTCTTTTCCGT
>JAIIWC010000004.1 GCA_022745215.1 Collinsella sp.
GCCCGATATCACGTGTCTCATTTTCGCCAACGGCGTGTCTCATTTTTGAGAATCCGAGATGCCGCGGAAATCTTATCCCAGCTCAAAGGCCATTTCTGGGATGTATTTTCCGTCGAGTGCCTCATCGGGAAACTGCATCCCATTTCAAGCGTCGATTCTGGGACGCACTTTCCCCTTAGACCCTCAACCGGAAACCGCATCCCACTTTGAGCGCAAATTCCGGGATGCATTTTCCCGTTGGCGCGCCTTTGGGAAAGCGTGTCCCACTTCGAACGCCCAAAGTGGGACGCACTTTCCGCAAAGCGCCTCAACGGGAAACTACGTCCCATTCCAAAGGCAAATTCCGGGACGCATTTTCCGAAAGCCTGCCCATCCGGAAAGCCCGTCCCACTTTGGACGCATCCGGGCACGGAACCATCGACCTATCAGGCCTCCCATCAATAAAGAGGCGTCCTCCCGGACGGCGGGGCACGAAGTTCATCGCGAGTTCCGCACGCAAAGAAGGCCACTTAATGTGGCCTTCGTCTTGCGCAGGACTGTAGAGCAGGGAACTTCGTGCCCCGACGCCCGGGAGGACGTTACATTTAGAAAGATGGGCCGACCGCCGTCAGCGATGGGAGCTACTCCCCCAACACGGCCTTTTTGGCGGCTGCAGCCATGTTGTCCAGATCCTCCTTGGTGGGATGATCCTTCGCGGCAACCCAGTTGTCGAGCAGCATCTTAAATCGGGCGTTGTCGGGATCTTGCTCGAGCATGGCCTCGTAGCGCTGCTTGACCGCAGGGCCCATCTTGCCCTGGCACATTGCCCAGCCCACCAGCTCGGCATCATCGGCCAAATTGGAAGTTACGCGATCGATAATCTGCTGGTAATAGCTCTGGTCGGCGCCAAAACCGCAGGTGCCAAACAGGAACACGCGCTTGCCGTGCAAGGCGGAGAGCAACGCCGCGACCGAAGGCGTGCACGCGCCCTTGTCGCACCAAAAACCGACGAGCACCATGTCGGCCGCGCAGGCCCCCTGCGCCTCGAGCGCAACCTGATCTGCATCCGCATCGTCACTCAACGCCGCGGCATGGACAAACTCAACGCCCGCAGCCTGCAGAGCGCGCTTGATCGCACCCGAAACCATCCTGGTATTACCGCTCTTGCTGTTAACCACCAAAGAGCACGTCATAGTCACGTTGCCTCGTTTCCCCCAGAACTAAAGCCACTAATGCAATTTATTAGATGAATATCTTAGTACTAACGTGACAGATGTAAACCACCGTCTGTCGATTGGCGACGCAGACGACATCTTTGGACAGATTTCGAACAGTATGTACTTCGGATTGAAACCGCCGCAGAACGTTTCACGAATGGCCGAAAAAATGTTTCACAAAACGCCGTCAAATTGTTTCATATAATATCGTCAATTTGTTTCACGAAATACCGTCAAATTGTGTCATGGTTTTTCGTCAAAATGTTTTACGCGCTGGTAAGATGATATAAAACAAAATGTTTCTCTGAATGGCAGGAAGTACGATGACTAGGTATATGAGTAGATGTATCGATCGCTCAATCGAACGCGATCTTGGCATTTTTGGTGCCGTGCTCATTCAGGGACCGAAGTGGTGCGGAAAGACGACTACGGCCCAGCGATTCGCAGAATCATCGCTGTCTCTCTCCGACCCTGCCGGAGACTTTGCCGCACTGCAGCTTGCCAGGATCGACCCAGCTCAAGCAATAGTCGGCGCAACGCCGAGACTCATCGATGAGTGGCAGGAAGAGCCAAAACTGTGGGACGCAATACGTTTCGAATGCGATCGTCGGGCCGGTAAGCCAGGGCAGTTTTTGCTTACGGGGTCAGCAACACCAAACGACGCCGACCAACCGATGCACAGCGGCATCGGGCGCATATCACGCTTACGCATGGAAACAATGACTCTGGCCGAGCTCGGAGTTTCCTCAGGGGCGGTCTCGCTCGAATCGCTGCTTAACGGATGCCCCATCAAAGCGGCACTTGGATCCATCAACGGCATCGCCGATATCGCCGATTTGCTATGTCGTGGTGGTTGGCCTCAGGCGGTTGGCAAGACGACTGCCGATGCAATGCGTATATCCGCTGCCTACATCGACGGTGTCTGCGAATCGGATGTTTCGAGGGTTGACGGCGTGAAGCGTGACCCGGAGAAAGTCAGGGCTCTTCTGTCTTCGCTTGCGCGCAACGAATCCACTCTTGCCGGCGAAAAGTCTCTTGAGAAAGACCTCGGCGGTGATGTATCGAGAAGTACGCTGCGGCGCTATACGGATGCCTTGCGCAGGATACATATCATCGATGATATCCCGGCTTGGCATCCGGCGCTCAGGTCTCCGGTAAAGCTGCGGCAGAGTGCGAAAAGGCACCTCGCCGACCCTTCGCTTGCCGTCGCACTGCTCGGAGCAAATCCGGAGTCATTGGCATCCGACCCGAAGACGCTGGGACTGCTCTTCGAATCCCTCGTCCTGCACGACCTTAAGGTCTATGCAGCCGCAAATGACTCATCGGTGTCCCACTACCATGACGCCGACGATCTCGAGGTCGATGCCGTTATACGCAGGCGCGATGGAACTTGGATTGCCGTGGAAGTAAAACTCGGAAGTCCGCAGATCCCCGAGGCATCTGCAAACCTGCTTCGACTCGAACGCAAACTTGTCGAGCGTGGCGAGAGACCACCCGCGGCCAAGCTCATCGTCATCGGGTTCGGTATGCCAGCCCATACAACGCCCGAGGGCATTATCGTTGCCCCCGTTGACACACTCGCGCCCTAGCGCTGCATTACATGCCCCACGGGCTTGCTCACTGGGCAAACTGGCTACGGTAGAGCTCGGCATAGAAGCCGTCCGCCGCCAGCAGCTCGTCGTGCGTGCCGCGCTCGATAATCTCGCCGTCTCGCATGACCAGGATGCAGTCGGCGTTACGGATCGTCGACAGGCGGTGCGCCACGACAAAGCTCGTACGACCGGCCATGAGCTCGTCGAACGCCGCCTGCACCTGCAGCTCGGTGCGGGTATCGATGCTCGAAGTCGCCTCGTCCAGCAGCAAAATCGCCGGGTCGGTGAGCATGACGCGCGCGATGCACAGCAGCTGCTTTTGACCCTGGCTAAACGTGCCGCCGTCCTCGCCGATGACCGTATCATAGCCGCCTGGCAGCTGCACGATAAACTTGTGCGCGTGCGCGCGCTTGGCGGCTTCGATAACCTGCTCGCGCGTGGCTCCCGGACAACCGTAGGCGATGTTTTCGGCCACGGTACCCTCGAACAGCCAAGTGTCCTGCAGCACCATGCCAAAGGCGCGGCGCAGACTTGCGCGCGTGTAGTCACGCGAGGAACGGCCATCGACCGCAATGCGACCGGCATCGATATCGTAAAAACGCAGCAGCAAATTGATGAGCGTTGTCTTTCCGCAGCCCGTGGGGCCAACGAGGGCAAAGCGCATGCCGGGCTTAGCCTCGATGCAGATATCCTGCAGCAGCTTGCGGTCGGGCACGTAGCTAAAGTCAACATGCTCAAAGGCGACCTCGCCCTGCGGCGCGGCAAGTTCCACGGCGTCCGCCGCATCGGGCTCCTGCTCGCGCGCATCGAGCAGCGCAAACATGCGGCGCGCCGAGGCATAGGCCGTCTGGATCTGCGTGATGACGTTGGTGACCTCGTTGAACGGCTTGGTGTACTGGTTGGCGTAGGACAGGAAGATCTGCACGCCGCCCACCGTGAGCGCCGCAGGCACGCCCGTGATCACGCCCACGCAGCCGATCACAGCGACCACGGCATAAATGATGTTATTGATAAAGCGCGTGCCGGGGTTGGAGAGCGAGCCCATAAACTGCGCGCGCTCGCCCGCGGTGTAGAGCTCAGCGTTGAGGGCATCGAAGCGCTGCTGAGCACTCGAGCCATAGGCAAACGCGTCCACGAGCTTCTGCTCGCCCACGTACTCCTCAATATGACCGCCAAGCTGGCCTTGGATACGCTGCTGGGCCGTAAAACTCTTGTTGGAAAGCTTGGCGATGGCACCGGCTGCAAAAATGGAAAGCGGCGTGACGAGCACCACCACGAGCGTCATGGTCAGGTTAATGGAGAGCATAAACGCGAGCGTGCCAACGATGGTGATGACGCCGGTAAAGAGCTGCGTAAAGCCCTGCAGCAGGCCGTCGCCCACTTGGTCGACGTCGTTGACCACGCGGCTCATAAGGTCGCCGTGGGCGTGGCTGTCGATAAAGCTGAGCGGCATGCGGCCGAGCTTGTCGCTCGCCTCCACGCGCATGTCGCGCACCGTTTCGTAGGACAGGCGGTTAACGCAGTAGCCCTGCAGCCACTGGAAAGCCGCGGCACCTACCACGACGAGCGCGAGTTTGGTAACGAGCGGCAGCAGTGCATCGAAATCCACCTGGCACGCGGCAACGATCAGGTCGATGCCCTCGCCGATAAGGATAGGCGTGTAGAGCTGCAGAATCACCGAGATGGCGGCGCTCACAAACGATGCTACAAACGAAATGCGGTGCGGACGGACGTAGCCCATCAGGCGGCGGGTCACCGCACCCACGGGATAGCGCTCGGGGTCGCCGGGCTGGCGCGAACCGTCGCCCAGGTCGTTGAGGTTATCGTTACCGGACACGTTGGCCGTCATCGTGGCGACCGAACCGGAAGAAGTATACGGATTCATTTAGCAGCCCTCCTTTGCGCGGGCGGATGCGGAGGCAGTCGAGGCGGGCGCGGGCATCGTGCTCCCCTGCTGGCCCTCAAGTTCCTCGCGGCGCAGCTGCGACTGGCAAATCTCGCGATAGAGCTGGCAGGTCGCGTACAGCTCATCGTGCGTGCCCAGGCCCGCGACCGAACCGTGATCGAGCACGCAAATCATGTCGGCGTCGCGCACGGTCGAGACGCGCTGGCTCACGATGACGGTCGTCAGCGGCAGCCCGCCCTCGGCGGCACCGCGCACGCTGCGCTCGCGGATGGCGTGGCGAAGCGCCGCGTCGGTCTTAAAGTCGAGCGCCGAGGCGGAGTCATCCATGACCAGAATCTGCGGCGAGCCCACTAAGGCGCGCGCGATAGTCAGGCGCTGGCGCTGACCGCCGCTAAAGTTCTTGCCGCCCGCCTCGACCGGGACATCCAGGCCTTGGGGCTTGTTGCGCACGAACTCGCTCGCCTGCGCCATGTCGAGCGCCGCCCAGAGCTCCTCGTCGGTCGCCGACTCGTCACGCCAGGTCAGGTTGCTGCGGATAGTGCCGCTCACCAGCGACGCTCGCTGCGGAACGGTCGCGACCACGTGGCGCAGCTGATCGAGCGGCCAGGTGCGCACGTCGGCGCCCATCACGCTCACGCTGCCAGCGCTCGCATCGTACAGGCGCGGGATAAGCGAAACGAGCGTGGACTTGCCGCTGCCCGTGCCGCCGATAATACCGAGCGTCTTGCCCAGCGGCAGCTCCAGGGTCACATCGCTCACGGCATTTGCCGCGCCCGCGCCAAACGAAAAACTCGCATGGTCA
The DNA here is from genome assembly GCA_022745215.1 of Collinsella sp. Classification (GTDB taxonomy): domain Bacteria; phylum Actinomycetota; class Coriobacteriia; order Coriobacteriales; family Coriobacteriaceae; genus Collinsella. The sequence continues at coordinate 5,497 of JAIIWC010000004.1, forward strand.
AAGCTCAGCGCGGAGACCGGAACAGCGCCACCCGCCAGATCATTCGGCTTGGGCAGCGCGACCGGCTGGTTGTCCTCGTCGGTGATGCTCGGCACGCAATTGAGCACCTCGTTGATACGCGACGCGCTGGCGCTCGCCTTGGTAAAGACCACGACCAGGTTGGCAACGTACACGATAGAGGTGAGGGTCTGCGTCATGTAGTTCACAAACGCCATGACCTGACCCTGCGTGAGCTCGCCCACGTTGACCTGGATGCCGCCCACCCACAGGATGGCGCACACGCCCAGGTTCATCACAAGAAACGTGACGGGGTTGAGAATCGACGAGAGCTTGCCCACCGCGATGGCAGTATTGGCCTGATCATCGGCGGCCTGGGCAAAGCGCTCGCGCTCGTGGTCCTCACGCACAAAGGCGCGAACCACGCGGGCGCCCGAAAGCCCCTCGCGGCAAATGAGCGCAATGCGGTCGAGCTTCGCCTGCAACTGCTTGTAATAGGGAATGCAGCGCGCCATGACAAACCAAAACACCAGGCCGATGGCGGGCGTGCAAATCAAAAAGATGATGCCGAGCTTAAGGTCGATGGCAAGGGCCGCGACCATGGAACCCACGGCCAAGAAGGGCCAACGGATGAGCATGCGCACGCCCAGCGCCACGGCAAGCTGCACCTGGTTGACGTCGTTGGTGATGCGGGTGATAAGCGACGGCGTGCCAAAGCGGTCGAGCTCGGCGTAGCTCAGCTTATTGATGTGCTCGTAGAGCGCGCCGCGGATGTCGGTGCCCATGCCCTGCGAGGTGAGCGCCGCCATCTTTTGGCAGACGAGCGTAAACGAGATGCCGATCACAGCCATGGCGGCGAGCACCACGCCGTAACGGACGACGGCGTTCACATCGTGCGCGCCGATGCCCTTATCGATCATCTGGGCAATCACCAGCGGCGTCATCAGGTCAAAGATCACTTCGATCAACTTGCACGCAGGGCCAATCACCATATACCGGCGATACTTACCACCAAAACGCCTGAGCAGCTCAATCATGTATAGGCGCTCCCTATCATCATCTCAATTCAATCTGATTCATGATAGTACGGCGAACCAAAGAGATGCGTAAACAACGCATCACAGAAGTGCTTCAAGCAGTAATAAAAAAACCGCGCAAAAGTTTGGCGTGCACGGCGTCGGCCAAAAAACTGGCACGCGTCGGGCGAGACCACGTCGTAGTTCGCGCAGAAGCGCTCGTCTACCAGGTACATGTCTACCAGGCCGCAATGGCGCTCGAGGCAGTAGAGCCCCTCGGGGCAGAACAGCTTGAGCCAGCGCGCGTGCATGTCCACCAGCTGCTGCGCCTCCGGACCGGCGGGGTCGCCGATAGCCAGCGCCACGCCCAGCTGCGTGAGGATGTCCGCCTGCAGCTGCCGGGCGGCCTCCCACTGCGTGGCAGACATGCCGGCGACCTTTTTGTTGGATGCATCCGCGACCTCGTTGCCCCAACGCTCGCGCACCTCGGTTCCGTGCTCGCACTCGTTTTCCTCCACGGCCTGCGCGGAGGTGAGCCCGCGGGACTTATTCTTGCGTGCCATGGACACTCCTTCCTCAAGCGAGGCGAGCATGGCCACCACCGTGGATATAGCCTGCTCTACCCGCGATTTCTATTTACGTAGCAAGGAGAGTTGCGCGCGCAGCTGGTCGGCGGCGCTGGCGTCCGGATCGTGCGGTAGCGTAGATATGGCGCCGAGCGAAAGGCCGTTCATGCGGTAGAGCAGAATGAGCTGCAGCCGGTCCAGGTCCGCGTCCGTGTACGCGCGGTACCCAATGGCGGTGCGGGCTGGCACGAGCAGCCCGCGCTCGTCGTACGCGCGCAGTGCCCTCACCGTAGTGCCGGCGATGTGCGCCACCTAGGAGATGGAATGGGTGATGGGCGCGGGGGTGTCAGGGGCCGCGTTGTCATGCTGAGCATCGGAGCGCCGAAGGCGCGTAGTCGAAGCATCTCCGTCGAACCCAGAACCATCCATCATGAACGCCCCTCCTTTCTCGCTAACGATTGCAGCATATCCCCCGCCCCAAGGGCAGGGTCAAGAAAGATTTTCAGGAGATGTCGATGGAACGACCCGCAGCCGGTCCGAGAAGGATTAGGGCCGGCTATCGAAAGGAGATTGGCTCCTCCACCAAGCCTGCAGTGCAATTGCACCTAGGCCCATTGCACAAGCCGTCCGATAAGCAACGGAATATCTATGACTCCGGTTAAGCCTTGGACTTCGCCCTGAAGGTCCTCGAACGACATCATCGAATTAGCATCCTCCGGTGATATTAAATGCAGCGTATCCTTATCGGCAACGATAATGATCACGACTTCGACGCCCTCTTTCTTACACACCTTGAGAGCGCTGTAGATGTCAGAACCCAAGCTCATTTTATGACGAAATGTAACGCGAACCCTGGAACGCCCTTTGCGGAAATACCCGTTGCAACCTTGCCGCTCATCATCCTTAAACTTGGCATCGATGATCGAATTGAGCGAAGCATGCACACCCTTGGGAGGCTTCAATCCTGCAGCGATCTTCGTGTCGCACTCGAAGCGGTACTTAGCCGATGCTTCCTCCCAAACGATGCCGGAGAAGATCTGAGACGCCTCATGGAGCCCGGAAGTAAAAGGAACCTCTGCCCACGGAGCCGAACTAAACTGGACTTTCATGCCTTCCACTTCCTACTCAACGGATAAATCCAATGTTTCCCATGCGCTAAATGGTGCCCCTTATCAAATGCACGCGATCAGATGTTTGCCCCAAAGCGATCATGTTGTGAGATCATAAGCGCAACGGATTAAGGAGCCGCCATGTCTGCTGCACAGTATGAAGTCATTAGCCTTAGCATTTCCGATCTTGACCGCATCAAGCTTCCGCAGTTCCAGCGAAAACTCGTCTGGAATAAACAAAAGAAGGACCAGTTCATCGAGACGCTGCATGAAGGCCTACCGTTCGGAGCGATCCTTGTCTACCCGATGAACAATGAACCCGATTCGACGCTTCTTATCCTTGATGGGCAGCAGCGCCTCTCCACCATTAGGGAATTCCAAGAGCACCCGTTACTCTTCTGGAAGCCGCTCAATGAATCCGCCTACAAAGAATGTCTCGACAGCGTAAACCAGCATCTTTCCGAAGACACCCAGCTGAGTCCCAAGGATTTTGACGAAATACTCGGGTACGACATAAACAAATACTACGACTGGCTCTATGCGACCGCATCTCAAGAGGACGACCGCGAGGCCATCAAGTCCCTAATACTCAACTTGCGCACCAAACTTGATAGCTACATCGATCCTGATAGTTTGAAGATCCCCGCCATCAGGTACTTCGGAAGCAAAGATCGAATCGCCGCCGTATTCTCGAACCTCAACCGCGGCGGCATCCCCCTCTCCAAATACGAAATCTACAGCGCGGCATGGATTCACACGGAGATTCCGCTCCTTCCGCATGGTGAGTCTGATTTGCAGGACGAGATTCTGCAAAACGTTAAAGACTACTATGCGGAAATGGAGAACAGTACGGAATTTGAGCTCGAAGGATTCTCAGAAGACGAGCTCACAAAGAATCGCGTCATCAACCTTTCTGAATATGGAACAGCGCTCGGCATGTTCATTCAGAAACATCTCTCCTCGCTTGTCCCAAAGACCGCATCCTCGGCATCCGAAATCGGCTTTGGCGTTCTCGGCATTGCAGCCGGCATAGACAACAAGCGACTTGGTGAATTGAACAGCTCGCTGGACGACATCAATAGAAACCTCCAATCCGATCTTGAGCACATCGCTCGTATCTGCACGAACCTTCACGGCGTGTTCTCGAAGATCCTGAAGGTATTCAAAGCAAAAAAGAATGACGAATATGCTCAGGGCATCTCAACAACTTTCAAGACGCTCTCCTACTTTGCAGCTCTTTGGGACCTCGATCCAAGTTCCATCGAATACCAGAACTCTCTGATCAACATCAAGAGCAGCTACGTCTACGACGCCCTTACAAAAGCCTGGTCTTCGCACGGCGATCAACGACTCTACGAGTACTACCCCAAGATCAAGCGCAGGGATTACCTTACCCCTGTCCCTCGAGACAAATTTATCGACGCATTCCGCCAATGGCTGAGCGATGATACTCCGAACATCCTCTTCTCTGGAGAGATCAAAGCACTGGTAACCATCCATGCCAACCTGACCTACCTCGCCGCTGCCGTTCCGTACGCCATGGATTTCGAACTCGAGCACATCATTGCAAAGAAGCTCATCAATGCAAGTGACAACCCGGGCAGACGAGCGGTCCATGGCGGTTCCATCGGCAACTGCATGTATCTCCCCAAACTTCAAAACAACAAGAAGAAGGAGAAGAACCTTTACCAGGTGAACGACTACGGGGAGTTCGATGAGCTCATTGTCGATTCTCTCTACCCCACAAGGGATGACCTTGCCGCCGCCACCGCCGCGCTATCCCAAAAGAATTTCATAACCGTCAACGACATCATCCTGAAGAGATCGCTCCTTATTGGTGGCTCGCTTATTGATGCACTGCTTAAGAACTAACAGACCGAAACCGAGGTAGACATATTGGCGCAGCCAGCGAGCGCCACCCAGAGCGAACAAGTTGGCATGAAAAAGGCAAGGCATAGACCTTCTGGTCATGCCTTGCCTTTTGAATGACAAATTGTCGCTCTGGGTGGCGCGCAGCGTCGAGCATTGCGCGGTTTGGTAAAACCGCGCAAAAAGAAAGCCCGTGCGCTCGATGGATCCGGATGCCCGACAGAGGCTCCTTATGGCTGCTTCCTTCCGGACCTGACCAGATTCGGAACATGTCGTCATCCGAACCCATCGAACGCGCTAGGCGCTCGATATATCTTACCCGCTCCCGCCCGATGGGGCAAGGTAGCTAATTTGGGATGGAGCTTTTTTGACTACTTTTAGATGCGGCCAAGGTCGTAGGCTTGGGCTGCCGCTTCACCGGCGCAGATGAGGTTGGTTTTGGCTTCTTGCAGATCGATTGCCCGCTCCAGGTCCATGGGCTTGCGGCAGATCGGCAAAACCAAGTCAATACCCCGCCCATACACCGCATCCAGGTTGTCAGCACGACCGCCCACGACGGCAACAACCGGCTTGCCATAGCGCTTGGCACGGCTGGCCACGCCCACCGGCGCCTTACCGGCGGCGGATTGCTCGTCCATATTGCCCTCGCCCGTTATGACCAGGTCGACATCGCGCACGCGCTCGTCAAACCCAACGAGGTCGAGCACCGTCTCAACGCCCGAACGCAACTCGGCACCAAGTGCCAACAGCGCGGCACCCAGACCGCCGGCAGCACCGGCGCCGGGCACACCGAGCACCGAGCCAAACGTCCGCGCACCCTCGGGCATGCGCAACAACCCCTGAGCCCGCGCCCCGGTAATTGCTGCATCGAGCAGGCGACCATAGCCGACCATCCAGCTGTCGTACCTGCGCAACACCTCGTCGTCATCCGTCGGCAAGCCCTTCTGCCCGCCAAACACCGCCAGGGCACCTCGGCGCCCCACAAGCGGATTCTCGACATCGGACAGCACGACGATGCGTGCGCCGCCCAGCACCCGAAGCGCCGGTACCAAATCGATACTCGCCACGTGTTCAAGGCCCGCGAGACCGGGGGCGATATTGCAGCCACGGTCATCGACAAGACGCGCGCCCAGCGCTTGCAGCATGCCGGCGCCGCCGTCGTTGGTGGCGCTGCCGCCCAAGCCAATATAGATAGTCTTTGCCCCGCCACGAACCACACGGAGCATCAGCTCACCCACGCCATAGGTTGTGGCCGCCAACGCCGCCGATTCCGTGCAGGGCGAATACCCAATACCCGCCGCCTCGGCCATCTCAATAACAGCCGACTCGCACTCGCCGTCCACCAGCATCCTGGCAGACACACGGTCGCCCAAGGGGCCTGTAACCTCGCAGGTCGAGAGCTCGCCACTGCGCACGGCGATGGCGTCGAGCGTTCCCTCGCCACCATCCGCCAGCGGCAAAGCGCTCAGCTCGGCATCGGGCCACACACGGCGCACGCCTTCGGCAACTGCCGACTCTGCCTGCGAGCTCGACACACTGCCTTTAAAGGAGTCAATCGCCAGCAGCGCACGGCGAGGCCGGCGGCACGCGGCACCAAAATCGACCGCCTCAACGGCAGTATCTTCGACACACGCGAGCGCCTCGGCATGAGCGGCATGCGCCTCAAGATCGGCCCCACAACCGCAGCCGGCACCATCGGCGCCACGCAGCCCACTAAAATAACCACTTAGCACCGCGCGACACTCGTCTGCCAGGACGCCGGCGGTCACATTAAACCGATGATTCAGGCGCGAATCGGCATTGAGGTCGTATAGCGATCCCAGAGCGCCCGCTTTAGCATCAGCCGCGCCGTACACGCAGCGCCCCACGCGCGCGTTAACCATAAGCCCCGCGCACATGCAGCAGGGCTCGAGCGTCACGTAGACCGTGCAATCGGAAAGGCGCCAGCGTCCAAGCGACTGAGCGGCGGCGCATAGGGCCGCAAACTCGGCATGCGCCGAAGGATCTTGGTCGAGCTCGCGGCGATTATGCGCCCTCGCGACGATCTCGCCCGCGCGCACCACTACAGCACCGATCGGCACCTCGCCCACCGCCGCGGCGGCACGCGCCTCCGCCAGCGCCTCGCTCATGAACTTCTCATCGATTTCGGTGATCGTCATCGTTCGCCTTCCCTGTTGCAAATCCAAAACGATGCTATCATTACGACTCACGGAGAGATGGCAGAGCGGTTGAATGCGGCGGTCTTGAAAACCGTTGAGCGCGAGAGCGTTCCGGGGGTTCGAATCCCCCTCTCTCCGCCACTTTTAGTGATGCACCGGCGTCATGGTCCGCTCAAACAGCGCATCGACCACGTCGGCCATCTCGGGTCGACGCTCAAGATCGTGGCCCGATTCCCACCATATCGTGAAAAGTCGAATAATACCGCCGGCGACAAACTCAGACGTCGTCTCGAGCGACACGGGGGCCAGGGCATCCTCGGCAAGCACGTTCATCACACGCTCGCGGATAGAGCGGGCAATGCGGTCGCAAATAACGTTGGTCAACATGCCCGACATGCTGCTTGCCAAAATGTTATCCATGAGCTGCTCGTGCGCCAGAATCAAATCCATGGCATCGTCCAAAATCGCGTGCCGAAGCGCGCGCACGTCCTCGGCAGACACTGTGCCGGCCTCATCGGGCTGTTTTTGCGGCAAACCCGACATAAGCTCATCGATATAAAAGGCAAAGTAATCGTTCTTGTCGCGAAAGTGCTTGTAGAACGTCGTGCGGCGAATCATGGCGCGGTCGCACAGCATGGCAACCGTCAGGTCCTCAAAACGATGCTCCTCGAGAAGCTCGGTGAAAGCATCGAACAGGGCGCGGTAGGTTTTCTTGATGCGAAGGTCCACTGGTATCGCCATCCTCAGGGCAAAGACAACACTCGTCAATCTGTCGCATATCTTACACCTGTACCTCGCACGCTTTGCCCCAGTGCCAACCCCACCGAAAACATAACGCTTACCGGAAAGTTCGGCACGGCAAAACGTTGCGGGTATACTAGTAGCGTTATACCAACGGCAGCTGGCGCATGCCGCCGCGGCCATTCGAAACGGAGACATCATGATTACCGTCATCATCGGCATCGTTGTTGTCATTGTGATTGTCTGCGCCATCGCCGGCATCTACAACAACATGGTCACCAAGCGTAACCGCATCGATAACGCCTGGCAGAACATCGATACGCAGCTGCAGCGTCGCAACGACCTGATCCCCAACCTGGTCGAGACCGTCAAGGGCTACGCCAAGCACGAGCAGGAGACGCTCTCCGCCGTGATCAGCGCGCGTAACACCGCCGTCAAGGCCACCACGCCCGAGGCCAAGATGGAAGCCGACAACGTGCTGACCGGTGCGCTGCGTCAGCTCTTCGCCGTAGCCGAGGCCTATCCCGATCTTAAGGCAAACACCAACTTTACGCAGCTGCAGGCATCGCTCGAGGATACCGAGAACAAGATTAGCTATGCACGCCAGAGCTACAACGATTGCGTGCTCAGCTACAACAACGCCATTCAGACGTTCCCGGCTGTCATCTTTGCCGGCATCTTCCAGTTTAAGGAGCGCCAGGGCTTCGAGGCCGCCGAAGCCGCCCGCCAGGCCCCGACCGTCAAGTTCTAACAATCACGGCCGAGTCTTAATCGGGTATATGCATAAACCGCCCCGTCGAATGCATACTTCGACGGGGCGGTTTCCTTTTTCGCGTAGGTCCCCCTCTAAGCGCCGTGCATTTTTGGGAGTATTCAACATAACCAAGAGCATCGGGCGCCACGACAAAGGCCAAAGACCGCGAATATCCCTGCAAATCACCCGCTGTCGGCCCATAACCCCGCCTATTATTCGCGAAAAGCATCGACGAGCACGGGTTTTTGCCCGAACGTCGGTATGCAGGGGCCTTCGATTGCAGAATACTCGCAAAAATGCACGTCGCCACCACCCCCACATGGCGCGAAGCAAAACAAAAGCGCGGCCTAAAAGGCCGCGCGCCATCTTTAATTTAGATCTATATTGCCCGTAACGGCAGCGCCGAGGTAACGCAGGCCCGAGGGCAACCTTCCTTTCCGGCGCACTCCGCAGGACGAAAGAACCTCCGCCGCACGAAGTGCGCAGTGGAGGTTCTTTCATGTCCGAGGACGCGCCGGAAAGGAAGGTTGCCCTCGGGCCGAACAGCTATGGCAGCTTACGCGACGGTATAGACCCAGTTGTGCTTATCCTCAACAGCACCAGACTGGATACCGGTCAGGGTCTCGCGAAGCTTCTTCATCACGGGGCCGATCTCGGTGCAGCCAGCCGGGAAGGTCACGGTCTCGTCGGCACCGTAAACCTTGTTGTCGATCTCGCCCACCGGGGAGATGACGGCAGCGGTGCCGCACAGACCGCACTCGACGAAGGTGCCGGCCTTAACCTCGGCCCACTCGACGGGACGCTCGTCGACGGTGATGCCCAGGTCCTGAGCAACCTGAACGAGCGAACGGCGGGTGATGGAGGGCAGGATGGAGTCGGTGTGCGACTGAGGAACGACGAGCGTGCCGTCCTCCTTCACGAACAGGACGTTGGCGCCACCGGTCTCCTCGACATAGGTGCGGGACTCGGAGTCGAGATACAGGTTCTCGGCATAGCCCTCGCGATGGGCCTCCATCGTGGGCTTGAGGGACATGGCGTAGTTGAGGCCGGCCTTGATGTTGCCGGTGCCGTGCGGTGCCGCACGGTCATACTCGGAAACGCGCAGCTTGACGGGCTTAAGGCCACCCTTAAAGTACGGACCGACCGGGGTCACGAGAATGCGGAACGTGTACTCAGGAGCGGGAGCCACGCCGATCACGTCACCGGAGCCGATCATAAACGGACGCACGTACAGGGTCGCACCGGAACCGAAGGGCGGAACCCAGGCGGCGTTGGCAGAAACGACCTGCTTGACGGCCTCAACGAACTTGTCCTTGGGGAACGGGGGCATCTCGAGGCGCTGCGCAGAGTTGTACATACGCTCGGCGTTCATGTCGGGACGGAAGCAAACGATGCTGCCGTCCTCGGCGGTGTAGGCCTTCAGGCCCTCAAAGACCTCCTGGCAGTAATGGAAGATGCCACCGCACTCGGAGACATGCAGGGTGTGGTCGGTAGTCAGGCCGCCCTCGTCCCACTCGCCATCCTTCCAATGAGCCTCGTAGCTGTAATCGGTCTTCATGTAGCCAAAGCCGAGGCTACCCCAATCGATATCCTTCTTCTCGACAGTCATATGTCGCTCCTTACATACACAGTTGCATACTCGCGAACCCGCACGCAAGGACCGGGGCCGACCGCGTCGCAACGTCGCACGCCCGGAGCGTAGAGCCGGACGGGACACGCGGACAGCATCAAAGCCGATGGCACGTCGATTCGCATGCACGAGATTGTACTCCCCACATGCGTTGGATAAAACGTTTTTCTTTAACTAACTAAAGTATTTTCATTTGACCGAAGCAAAAAGGCCCGCCACCGTAAGCGGTGACGGGCCTCAACTGCACGGTTTGCGCGCTGGCTCGAGCTAAGCGTTCTTTTTGCCCAGCTTAGCCTTAACCAGACCGACCACGGTCGGGATGATCGACACGGCGACGATGCCGATAATCAGCAGCTCAAAGTGCTCCTGCACAAAGGGAATGCCGCCAAAGAAGTAGCCCAGCAGCGTAAAGACCGTCGACCAGGTAATGCCGCCCAGCACGTTAAAGATGACAAAGTTGCGCCAGTGCATGCCGCCCATGCCGGCGATAAAGGGCACAAAGGTGCGGATAAACGGAAAGAAGCGGCCCAGGAAGATGGCCAGGTGGCCCCACTTGTCCAAGAAGTCCTCGGACTTTTTAATACGCTCGGGCGTCATGGCCTTGACCTTGCCCGAAGCGATAATCTTTTTGCCAAAGAAGTGACCGATCATAAAGTTGCACTGATCACCCAAAATGGCAGCCGCCCATGCGGTGGCCAGAAGCGCCACGATGTTAAAGCCGCCGTTGTGGGCAAAGAAGCCCGAGGCAAACAGCAGCGAATCGCCGGGAAGGAACGGGAAGAACACCACGCCTGTCTCAATGAAGATGATCAGGAACACGCAGCCGTAGGCCATAAGCGGGCCGGCGGCAATCCAACTGGCGATCGCGGTGCGCGGGTCCTTAAGCAGCTCGGCAATGAAATTGATGAAACCCATGAAGTAAAACCTCTCAGTTGTGGGCGCGGACACGTCCAAGTTGACCAGTATACGGTTGCGGCGCGACCATGCACGCGACCGCACAAAAGCATGACTCCATTACCAGCAAGTTTGCATAACTGACACCTGTCACGCAAAGCCGTGAAAGATTGCTCTTCCTAATCCCTAGCGAATCGCTATACTTTATTGAATCGCATTGCCATGGCGCTAAGGGAGGGCGGCCGGTGAGCTTTATCAATACCATTCGCGAGGACATCAAGACCGTCCAGGCGCAGGACCCCGCCGCGCAAAACGGCCTGGTCATTTTCCTTTCGTACCCCGGTCTGCATGCCAAGTGGAACCACGTACCCGAGCACTGGCTCTGGGAGCACGGTCATCGCTCGCTCGCCCGCGTGCTCTCGCAAATCACCCGCCACATCACCGGCGTCGAGATTCATCCCGCCGCACAGATCGGCAAGCACTTCTTTATCGACCATGCCATGGGCGTCGTCATCGGCGAGACCACCATCGTGGGCGACAACTGCGTGCTCTACCAGGGCGTCACGCTCGGCGGTACCGGCAACGAGACCGGCAAACGCCACCCAACGCTCGGCGATAACGTCACCGTGGGCACGGGCGCCAAGGTGCTCGGCAACATCCGCATCGGCAACAACGTCAAAATCGGCGGCAACTCGGTTGTCGTCAAGGACGTGCCCGACAACTGCACCGTCGTGGGCGTGCCGGGACGCATCATCAAGCGCAACGGCTGCCGTGTGTTCGAGGAGAGTTTCGACGCCAAGCAGCATCGCGAGTACATGCCCGATGACGCCGCCGAGCAGTCCGCCCTCAACCGCCAGGGTATCACCGAGAATGCCCGCCGCGTCAAAGAACTCGAGCGAGAGGTGGCCGAGCTCAAGGCCCTCGTCGCCAAGCTCATGGACGAACGTTAGGAACGCAAGCGGTACAAAACAATATCGGCACCGACGCAAAAGGCGCGCCAGGGAATCAATCCCCGGCGCGCCATTCCTTTTGATGTGACATGCGGGACTGTCCCTTTGTCACATTATGCGAACTGACTCAGATAGAGGTCGGCGTAAGCACCCTCGGCAGCCAGCAGTTCCTTGTGCGTACCCTGCTCGATGATATTGCCGTGGTCCATGACCAAGATCAGGTCGGCGTCCACGATCGTCGACAGGCGATGCGCGATCACAAAGCTCGTGCGCCCGCGCATGAGCGCGTCCATGGCGCGGCCGATAGCAAGCTCGGTGCGCGTGTCCACACTTGAGGTCGCCTCGTCCAGGATGAGAATCGCCGGGTTGTTGAGCAGCACGCGTGCGATGGTTAGCAGCTGACGCTGGCCCTGGCTGATGCTTTCGGCATCGTTGGCTACGCGCGTGTCGTAGCCCTGAGGCATGGTGCGCACAAAGAAGTCGACCTGGGCGGCGCGAGCGGCCGCAACAATCTCCTCGCGCGTTGCCTCGGGGCAGCCGTAGGCGATGTTCTCGGCAATCGTGCCGTCGAACAGCCAGGCGTCCTGTAGCACCATGCCAAACTGCTGTCGCAGCTCGCCGCGATCCATGCGGCTCGTATCCACGCCGTCGAGCGTAATACGCCCGCCGTCAATCTCGTAGAAGCGCATGAGCAGGTTGATGAGCGTCGTCTTGCCTGCGCCCGTGGTTCCCACCACGGCAATCTTCTGGCCCGGCTCGGCGGTAAACGACACGTCGCGCATGAGCGGCTTGTCGGGCACATAGCCAAAGCGCACGTGCTCAAAAGCGACGCGGCCCTCAATGCGACCCGGCAGCTTGGCGGCCTCGTCCGGCAGCGGATCGGCCTCCATCTCGGGCTCATCAAGCAGGTCGAACACGCGCTCCGCACTCACCAGCGCGCTCTGCAGCGAGTTAAAAGTGAACGACAGCTGCGTCATGGGTTCGGACGCCTCGTAGATAAACTGGAAGAACGCCTGGAACACGCCGACGGTCATGTGACCGGCGACCAGCATGCTGCAGCCCACGAGCGCAATCACAATCTGCGCCAGGCGACCGATAAAGCGAACCGCGGGTCCGACGGCGTTGATCATAAAGTCGGCCTTGGTGCTCACGCGCGCCAGCTCGCCCGAGGCCTCGTGCACCTCGGCAGAGCTCTGGTGCTCGCGGTTGAATGCGCGAATCACCAAACGGCCCGAATAGCCTTCCTCGACCGCGCTCGTGATTTTGGACACCCACTCCTGACGCTCGCCCGTCACATCATGCGTACGGCGCGAAACCACCTTGGTCACCAGCAGCGACAACGCCGTAAAGAACAAAAAGACGAGTGTGAGCGGCACGCTAAACACGAACATCACGCCCACGGCGCCCACCACGGTGCCGATCGACACAAGCAGCTGCAGCAATCCGCGCTGCATGCTCTCGGACATCTTGTCCAAGTCGTTGGTCGCACGGCTGACGACCTCACCGGGACGATGCGCGTCAAAGAAGGCAAGCGGCAGACGGTTGAGCTTTTGTGCGATGCGGTTGCGTAGACGCAGGTTGAGGCGTTCGGCCACGCTCGACATCAAAAAGCTCTGGAGCGCATAGAACGAGGCAGCGGCAGTCCAGATCATAAAGTAGACGAAGATGGTCTTGCCGCAGTTCTCCCAGGTGATGTTGAAGGTGGTTCCGTTGGCAAACGCCACCTGAATGTGGCCCCACAGCTCATCGATCACGCGGGCGCTATATGCCGGCGCGGCGGTGTTAAAGATGACATAGAACACAATGCTCGCGAACACGATATAGAAGCGCCAATGGTCGCCGACGGCCTCGCTCCACAGGCGGCGCACCGTCGCCCAGGTATCCCGGGGCGTCTCGTCCTCTTCTTCGTCGTCCACGTCGCGCATACGCTCTGCCTCGGCGCGGGCACGCTCGTCCTCGGCACGCTCGTTTTCCTCGTAAAGCGCTTGACGACGAGCCTCGCGCCCGGCCGCCGCCTTGGCGGCGTCATCCAGCTCGGTCGACGTGACAGCCGTTTCCTCGACCAGCCCCGCGGCAACGGCGTCATCAACGCCGCCCTGCTTCTCGAGCTCCTCGGTCATGCTACTCACCTCCCTTCATCTGCGACTCCGCGATGGCGCGGTACACCTCGCAGGTTTCCATAAGCTCGCCATGCGTGCCCAGGCCCACGACCTCGCCATCCTTGAGCACGACAATCTGGTCGGCGTGCAGAATCGTCGAGATGCGCTGCGCGATGATGAGCACCGCGGCGTCGCGCGTCTCGTCCTGCAGCGCATGGCGCAGGGCGGCATCGGTCTTAAAGTCCAGAGCAGAAAAACTGTCGTCGAAGATATACAGGTCGGCGCGCTTCATGAGCGCGCGAGCAATGGCCAGGCGCTGGCGCTGGCCGCCCGAAAAGTTCGTACCGCCCTGGGCAACCGGGGTATCGAGCCCCTGCGGCTGATCGAGCACAAAGGTGCTCTGGGCAACCTGCAGCGCATGGAGCATGTCCGCCTCGGTCGCGTCCTCGTTGCCAAAGCGCAGATTGCTTGCCACGGTACCCGAGAACAGCCACGCCTTCTGCGGCACATAGGCGATGCGCCCGCGAATCTCGTCTTGCGAAAGGTCGCGCAGGTCAACACCGTCCAGGCGAATGGCGCCCTTCGTGGCATCGTGAAAACGCAGCAAGAGCTTTGCCACCGTCGACTTACCCGAACCGGTCGAGCCCACGATCGCGGTGGTCTGCCCGCGACGACAGGCAAAGCTCAGATCGCACAGGGTGTCCTCGTCGGCATCGTCAAAGCGAAACGACATGTGATCGAACACGGCGACCGCATCGGCCCCGTCCTTTGAGTCGGACGCGGCCGCATCGAGCGTACGCTGGCCATCGACGATGCTCGGCTTAATCTCCAGCACCTGCTGTGCGCGGTTCAGACATGCGGCGGCACGCGGAAGCGTCAGCACCACCATCTGGGCCATCATCACAAAGAACAGGATCAGAAGCGCGTACTCCAGCACCGCCGAGATGCTCGCGATCTGCATGGCGTGGGCGCCCACGCGGTTGCCGCCCACCCACAGTACCGCCACCTCGGCGATATTCATCAGAAAGAAGGTGGAGCTGTCGAGGCCCACAAACAGATGGTTGACTTTGATGGCGTTGGCGGCGTAGTCGCTAAACACCTCGTCCAGGCGCTGTTCCTCACGACGCTCCTTGTTAAACGCACGGATGACGCGCACGCCCACGATGTTTTCGCGCAGCACCACGTTCATGCGGTCGATAAAGCTCTGCAAGCGCATAAAAATCGGAGCCGCGTTGGCAACCGTAAAGACCGCCGCAACCAGCACGATCGCAACCACGACGCCCAGAAGCATGCCCATGGCCGGATCGATGAACCAGGCGAAGATGATGCCTGCCACCGCCAGGAACGGCACCGGCAGCACCAGCTGAATGGTCTGCAGAATCGCCTGCTGAATCACGTTGATGTCGTTGAGCGAGCGCGTGATCATCGAACCCGTGCCAAAGCGCTCAAAGTCACTGGCAGACAGCTCGAGCGACTTGTCGTAGACGGCATTGCGGATATCGCAGGCCACGTTGGCGGCCAGGCGCGCCGAAAGATAGCAGCCCAACACCGCGCCGCCGCTGGCCATGCCGGTCGCGATAAGCATGTAGAGACCGTTGCGCAAAATGTAGTCGACATCGCCCGTGGTGATACCGGTGTTGACCATGTTCGCCAACATCGTGGGTACCAGCAGTGTGCCAACGTTGTCGATTAGCAGCACCAACAACGTCACCGCGACAAGCCTGCGATACGGCTTCATAAACCTCATTAAGAGTCGCACGACTCCCCCTCACCTTGATTCTCGGCCTGGCTCTCGGCAGCGATATGCTGCTTAAAGGCATCGCACTCATCGCCGAGCGCATGGGAAAATTTTCCGATTAGGCGCATGATTTCGCGTTGCTCACACGGCTCAAGCGCGCCAAAGGCTCGCTGCTCGGCCTTGAGTGCCGGCAGCGCATAACGCTCGGCAAACCGCATGCCCGCTTCGGTCAAACGCACAACCTTGTTCTTACGGCTGCCTTCGGCAAACTCCAACGTTGCAAAGTCCCGCGCCGTCAAGGTTTTAATGGCCGAGTTGATGGTCTGCTTGCTGTAGAACCATTCGCTCGTCAGGCGGCTTACGGCAATACTGCCGCCCGCCGTGCTGGTATCGACGAGCATCCAGTAAGCGCAGTCCGAAAGACCGCAGGCGCGCGAGAACTCCGAATAGATATGGTCGAGTCCATTGAGCAACCGGTCGAAGTCGACCAGCGTAACCGCACTATTCATCTATCCCACCATTCGATTGTCCGATTTTTGACCAATTTTGTGTCTCTAGATTAGTCCGAGTTTTGACTATCGTCAACAGGCTCTCCGCAAATGCCTGCACTTTTATGGCCTATCGGCAGAAAAAGACCGCCGGCGCGGGGGCGGCGCCAGCGGTCACGTGAAAATCGGGTTTTATTGCCTGTTAGGCGGCGACGGCCTCATAGACCGTAGCGCCCGAGAAGCTGTCATGCAGGCTCTTGCCGGCAATCCACGGCAGCTCGACAACCTCGCAGACCGTGTTGACCAGCTCGGAGCAGTCAGTAAAGTGGCCCTTGTCGTTGAGGGCCTCGCAATCCTGAACACGCCAATAGCCATCGGTGTGCGTGATGTAGTACTCGTGATCGTCAATCGTCACAAAAGCGCGCGTCTTAGAACGCAGCAGCTTCAGAAATCCTTCGAAGTCGGTCTCGACGACATCTCCAGCCTGGAACATGATGTTACCTCCTGGCCCGGCGCCACCACGGCGCATTGATAAACGTTGGCACTCCTTTAGTAAAACCTTTATCAGAGGTTATGCGTTCGTCATTTAGGCAAGTGGTAAAAAACCGCAGGGTAGACGGGATAAAACGTTTAACCATCCCATTTGTTTGTCACATTCTGAAGGTACTTTTATGCAAACCTACTTTCCCAATTGGAATCTATCCTTTTGGCCGGGCAATTGACCGTCTATCGTTTGAGCCCGACGGGTATGAACGGGGCATCTGCAACGCCACCGCAAGGAGACACCATGGAGACTATCGAAGCGCTCATCCACCGCCGCAGCTGCCGCAAATACAGCGATCGTCCCGTCGAGGCCGAAAAGCTTGCACGTATTATCGAAGCCGGCCAATATGCACCGAGCGGCATGGGCCGCCAGCCGGTGACGTTTGTCGCCGTCACCGACCCCGCGACCGTCGAGCGTCTCTCACAGCTCAACGCCCAGGTCATGGGCGGCAACAGTGACCCCTTCTATGGCGCCAAGACCGTTGTGGTGGTGCTGGTTGACCGCAGCGTGCCCACGCATCTGGAAGACGGCTCGCTCGCCATGGGCAATTTGCTCAACGCCGCCTATGCACTGGGTGTCGATTCGTGCTGGATTCACCGCGCGCATGAGGTCTTTGACTCGCCCGAGGGCCTGGAGCTGCTGGCCAGCTGGGGCCTGCCCGCCGACGGCAGCCTGCGCGGTGTCGGTCACTGCATTCTGGGCTATGCCGAGGACACGCTACCCGAGCCCAAACCCCGCCGCGACAACGTGGTGTATGTAAAGTAATTAGTTCCGCCGTTCTAACGAACGGCGGACCCGCTCGCAACTTATCTTGCCGATGGAGTTGTCGTCGTTTCGTTCGTTTGAGTCGTTTCGGCGTCGTCGCCCTGTTCACCCTCGTCCTTTTGCGCATCGGCGATGGTGGAGGCCGCCGCAACGATACCGCGCTGGGGCGCGACGCCCGTCTGGGTCTGAGCGCCCTCGACAACTTCTGTGCCTGCATGCGCGAGCTCGGGCGATTTAAACACTGCGTCCAAGTTGGCGCCGCCGCCGGCGTAGCCAAGCGCAGCGAGTGCGATGACGATCACTGCAACGATGACCGCGATCGGAACATAACGATGCCAACCAGCCGGATTGAGTCCGCTGCGACGAGCCGCCCCGCGGCTGATGTAACCGAGCGTTCCGTCGTGCTTGAGCTTTGAGCCCACCACGCGTTTGCGGCCCCACAACGAGGACTCTGCCTGCATGGCCAAGCGGGCGCTTGCCGAAGGATAGCCGTATTTAGTGCGTTTGAACGAGCCATCAAACCCCGAGGCGTGTTTGCCCCACGTCACCGATGTTGTGCGTCGGTTGACCGGCGCGGCACTCCGCCTTCTGCGGCTCGGTTTTGTAGTCTCAGCCATACGCCCCCGCACGCCGTAACCAAATCGAAACAATAACGCTTTGGACTGTAGCACACGCGTCGCGCGCGGTCACGGGCGCCTCGCTCAACGGTCATCGTCCTTCAGCAAGCGCCACAGCGTTGTTCGGCTTATGTCCAGCACCTCCGCCGCACGGGTTCGGTTGCCGTGGAGATGATCTACAACCAGATGTGCGATATCTCGCTCGGTATCGGCCAGCGGTCGCAGGATATACAGGTCGCTTTCGAGTGTCGGGGCGCCAAAGGTTGCGGTCTTAATCACGTCCTCTTGGGCGAGCACTTCCTCCGCCACAGCGCGGTCCACCGTGCCCGCCCCCACCAATATATACAGTCGTTCCGAGACCTCGCGGAGCTGCAGATAATTGCGCGGCCAGCGGTAAGCATCGAGCGCCTTCGTCGCCGCGGCAGACAGCGTGGGCGCTGCCGTCCCAAATGCATCGGCGAGATATTCCAAATAGCGCGCAACCTTCGTCGACGCGGCTCCCTGCTCGGCGATTGCCGGCGCCACGCCCACCGCACAGGCGAAGCGCTCGGTCACAAAGGCGGCTTGATCACTTTCGCTGCCACCCGGCATGTCATTCGCCGTCAGCACCACATGGCAGCGCGTCGCCAACGCGGTGTCGGCCATCGTGGAAACGAGCTCGCGAAGGCGCTGGGGGCCAACCGCATTCCAGCCCGCAATGCAAAGTGTCAGCCCCGTTTGGAACAGCGGCGATTCGGCGCTTTTGAGCACGTGGCGCCAGCCGCGATCGGTGAGCTCATCGAGCGCAACGGCAACAAAGGGCTGATCGGCAAAAGGGCCATCCAGATAGAGGCGCTTGGCAATCTCGACCTGGCCCGCGCCCAGCTCGCCCTCGAGCATAAGGGGCACACCGCGCGCGTAGCTCTCGGCGACCGGCGCAGCCACCGAGGCCGCCCCCTCAACGATGCCGTACGCGCTCGATTCGTAGCGGGCCTCAACTTCGTCGGCGTTGAGCCACTCGATGCCCGCATGTGCCGCGGCGCCGCGCACCTCGCGGACCACGACGACCCAAAGGCCCCCGCCCTCTTTGTCGGTGGGGCGAACGGTCAGGCTCAGGCGCGTACCCGCACGCCCCATAACCAGACGCGCGCCGTCTCCTATACGGTCGAGGCGCTCAGCGACAAAAGCCGCCACATCCCGCTCAAGCGCCGCGTCATTCATGGTCGAAATCGCGACGTCCCCACGCGCATCGATTGCCAATGCCGAGGCCCCGGCAGCAGCCAGGGCCTCGGTCAAGATGTTCAGCTTGGCATCGCTATTCATGATTTGCCCCTGTCCGCGGCGACGCGCAACCGCCGACGGTCGCACGACCGAGTGTTTCAAAATTGAACGATATTGCTCACCAAACACTATAGGGCAGAAAGCGCCGTCCTGCGAGTATAGGTGTTGCCCCGCATCGCCATCCTGGCGGGGCGATAAGAGCTCTTCGGGACTTATAAACCTGCGGACAAGCCATACCCGCAAGAGCTCCTATCGCTCCACCGCAGGCTTGCGCTCACCAGCAACCAGCAACCAGCACGCGAATAAGCTACTTCTCTACCAGATTCCCAGCACGTGCTGCATTCCCAAACTCATGCACGCAATGCCAATCCAGCAGCAAAAGCCCAGCGCGATGGGCTTGCCGCCCTTTTTGACCAGCTCGACGATATCGGTATTAAAGCCAATAGCCGCCATGGCCATCACGATAAAGAACTTCGACAGCTCCTTGATGGGCGCCGTGATGGACACGGGAAGCTGAAGCACCGTGGTGATTACGCTCGCCAGCACAAAGAACAGCACAAACATGGGAAACGCGCGTTTAAGCGAGAACGTGCTTTTGGCGTCGCCGCCGGCCTTGCGCGCCAGATGCATCTGCCAGCATGCGAGGACCAACGTGATGGGAATAATGGCCAGTGTCCTGGTGAGCTTGACCACCGTGGCGCTCTCGAGCACATTGGCGCCGGGATGCATGCTGTCCCAAGCGCTCGCCGCAGCCGTTACGGACGAGGTGTCGTTGATGGCGGTGCCGGCAAACAGGCCAAAGCCCTCGTTGGTCAGCCCGAGCATACCGCCGAGCGTCGGAAACACGAGCGCCGCGATAACGTTAAACAGGAAGATGACCGAAATAGCCTGGGCAATCTCGCGATCGTCGGCATCGATGACGGGCGCGGTCGCGGCGATGGCAGAACCGCCGCAAATCGACGAACCCACACCCACAAGCGTCGCGATCTTGCTCGGCACGTTCATAACGCGGCAGAGCACAAAGGCGATGACAAGCGAGGTCGAGATCGTCGCCACGATAATCGGCAGCGACTGGGCGCCCTTGGACAGGATCTGGGACAGGTTCATGCCAAAGCCAAGCAGGATAACCGCGTACTGCAAGACTTTTTTAGACGTATAGGTGACACCGGCGGCGAGCTGTTCGCGGCGATTCTTGGGAAAGACGAGCGCCAGGACCATGCCAAAGAGGATGGCAAATACCGGCCCGCCGACCACCTCAATTTGTTTGCCGAGCAACGTCGCGGGAATGGCGATGATTAGGCAGAACAAGACGCCTTTCCAGCGCTCGCGTACGAGATTTGCCAGTTGCATATGGGATTCCTTCTTTCTATTTCACGTTTGCGACGGCTTATGATACGGCAACTTTGAGCGCAGCCTTGCGCAAACACAGACTAAGATGCCGCAATAGTTCTCGGGCGACAGCCGAATTACCCACCGCGGAGAGCTGATTCGCGGCATAATTAACAACTGACATATGAGTTTGATAGAACAGTTGCGAGGCGCTATGGAAGAATCGATGCACGTCGGCGAGCAGGAAACGAGCCTACAGGACCAGTCCTACCACACCATTCGACGCAAAATCGTCTACCTGGACTACAAGCCGGGCGAAAAGCTGGGCGTCAAGCAACTTTGCGACGACCTGGATATGGGTCGCACGCCCGTGCGCGAGGCTTTGGTTCGCTTGGCGCAGGAAGGCCTGGTGCGCACCGTGCCCCAGAGCGGCACCTACGTCTCACCCATCAACCTCACCCTTGCCGAGAGTGCCTGCTACATCCGCGAACATCTGGAAAAGCAGGTGATCGTGGAGTGCTGTGCGCGCGCCACGTCGGCAGGCATCGAGCAGCTCGACCGCGCCATCGCGCTGCAGGAAAAGGCCATGGCCGAAGAGGATCGCATCGGCTTCTTTTTGAGCGACAACCTCATGCATCACATGATTTTTAGCATCGCATGTCGCAGCACCGTGTGGTCGTGGCTCGAGGAGACCAATGCCGACCTGGAGCGCTTCCGCTGGCTGCGCGCCGCCACGCAGGTTCTCGACAATCAGGACATCGTGAACGAGCACAAGCAGATTCGCCGCGCTATCGCCGGTCGCGACCCCATCGAAGCGAGCTTTTTGGTCAGCAAGCACCTGCACATGATGTTCCGCAACCAAACCGAGGTTCTGGACCAGTTCCCCGAGTACTTCGAGACCAGCAAGCTCCGCTAACCTGCCAAAAAGGGACAGGTTTATTTTGGCAGGTTTTATCTGGGCAAATGCAACAAGGCCCGGCTCCGTCTTGATGCGGAGCCGGGCCTTAGTTGTTAGAACGACGGAACTCGATTATTCGACCGTGACGCTTTTCGCCAGGTTTCGAGGTTGGTCAACGTCGCAGCCGCGCAGGATGGCGACCTCGCGAGCGAGCAGCTGCAGCGGGACGCTCGCCGTGATGGGGCTGAATACGTCGCGGACGGCCGGCACGCGGATGATGCAGTCGGCGATCTTGTTGATCTCCTCGTCGCCCTCGGTAGCAACGACGATGACCTTGGCGCCACGCGCCTTGCACTCCATAAGGTTCGACACGGTCTTGTCGTAGGTGGCGCTCTTGGTGGCCACGGCGATGACGGGGAAGCCCGGATCGATCAGGGCGATGGGGCCGTGCTTCATCTCGCCGGCGGCATATGCCTCGGCGTGCAGGTAGCTGACCTCTTTGAGCTTGAGCGCGCCCTCGTAGGAAATAGCGGCACCCATGCCGCGACCCACGAACAGTGCGGACTGCGCGTCCTTGCACAGCAGGGCGGCCTCATGCACGGCCTCGGTCTGGGTATCCAAAATCCACTGGATCTGCTCGGCCGTATCGGAAAGCTCGCGGAACAGCATACGCGCCTGCTTGGTGGTCAAACGGTACTTAACCTGCGCCAGCAGCAGGGCCAACAGCGTCAGGCTCACGACCTGGCCGATGAAGCTCTTGGTCGAGGCAACTGCGATCTCCTTGTTGGCCTTGGTGTAGATAACGCCGTCGCTCTCCCGCGCCACGGGGCTGCCCACCACGTTGGTGATGCCGAAGACCTTGGCACCCTTGATGCGCGCGTCGCGAATGGCGGCAAGGGTGTCGGCCGTCTCGCCCGACTGGGACACGGCCACGACAAGCGTCGTCGGCGTGATGATGGGATTGCGGTAGCGGAACTCGCTCGCCGCCTCAACCTCGGTAGGGATGCGAGCCCAGCCCTCGATAAGGTTCTTGGCAATGAGACCGGCGTGGTAGCTGGTGCCGCAGGCGATCACGTAGACGCGATCGATGTCGTTGAGCTCCTCGAGCGAAAGGCCCAGCTCATCGATATCGAGCTCACCGGCGGGGGTCATGCGGCCCACCAGGGTATCGCGCACGACGCGCGGCTGCTCATGAATCTCCTTGAGCATAAAGTCGGGGTAGCCACCCTTTTCGGCCATGTCCAGATCCCAGTCGATATGGGTAACCTTGGGCTCAATCACATTGCCGGCCTCGTCGGTATACTCGACGCCTGCGGGCGTGAGTTTGGCAAACTGGCCGTCCTCGAGCACCACGACGTCGCGGGTTGCGTCGATGAGCGCGATGACATCGGATGCAACATAGGAGCCGGTTTCGCCCACGCCGACTACGATCGGGGAATCCTTGCGGGCCACGGCGATCACGCCGGGCTCGTCAGCGCACACGGCGGCCAGACCATAGGCACCGACCACGTGGGTGCAAGCCTCGCGCACAGAGGCCATCAGGTCGTGCGTCTCGGCATAGGCCTCTTCGATCAGATGCGCGAAGACCTCGGTGTCGGTCTCGCTCTTAAAGTGGTGGCCGCGGCCCTCCAGCTCTTCGCGCAGCTCGGCGAAGTTCTCGATGATGCCGTTGTGGACGATGGCGATACGACCGTCGCAGCTGGTGTGGGGATGGGCATTAACGACGGAGGGCTTGCCGTGGGTGGCCCAACGGGTGTGGCCGATACCACAGGTAGCGTCGCTGTCGATGTTGGAAAGCTCGCTCTCCAGGCCCGCGACCTTGCCCACGCGGCGGATGACGTCGAGGTGCGCCGCGGCGCCCTCGCCCACCTCGAGCGCGACGCCCGAGGAGTCATAGCCGCGATACTCCATACGCTTGAGGCCCGTGACCAGGATGCTCTTTGCAATATCAGAGCCGGTGTAGCCGACGATTCCGCACATAGGATAAATCCCTTCGTTCGCGTGACTGCAAGACGTCCACGCACAAGGGGCGCTGAGACGTACGACGTTCGAGTATTGTACTCACGCAAACGCAAGCTGATATACCAGAAGTGGTATCTCAACTTAGATACCACCCGATGCACACACGTCCAGCCGGTCCAAACCGCCACAATGGGGACAGGCACCTTTGTGGTGGTTTGGACCGGGGCGGCGCTCTGTCCCAGCGAAAGATCTCGATCTGTAACATCTGGGGCTCCGGAAGCCGGCTTAGTGTTACAGATCGAGACATTACAGTTCGGCCCCTGCACTATGTCTCGATCTGTAACAGGTAGAGCCGGTTTTGCCGTCCAGATGTTACAGATCGAGACAATTGAAAGCCGGGACAGCAAAAACCACCACAAAGGTGCCTGTCCCCTTCGTGGTGGTTTTGGTCGGCAACGGCGTTTCCCCAGATAAAACCTGCCAAAATAAACCTGTCCCTAATTGGCAGGTTTTGACACCCTGGGGGCGGGCGATGCTACAATCAGGCTTGTACTTGAAACGCATCAAAGGGGCCGCTATGGCAAAGGTTAAAATCAGCGACGTCGCGCGCGAGGCCGGGGTTTCGTTGGGCACGGTTTCCAACGCACTCAATCATCCCGAAAAGCTGCGCCCCGAGACCCTCAAGCTCATCAACGAAACCATCAATCGCCTGGGCTACCTGCCCAACCAAAGCGCTCGCCAGCTGGCCGGCGGCACCACCAAGTCCTTTGGCCTGGTCCTCCCCCGCCTCGATCACGGCTTCTCGCTCCAGATCGCCAGCGGCGCCCACAACGAGGCCCGCAAGCACGGCTACGATCTACTTATCGCCAACGCCGATAACGACGGCATTCTCCAGGACCATTACCTGCGCTACTTTATGGGCACGCAGATGTCCGGCGTCATGGTTCAGCCCATGGCGTCCCCCGACTGGCACCCCGCTATGACCAAGATGCCCGTGCCGATTGTCCATCTGGACATCCACTGTTCCGAACCCGGTTATTACGTAGCCGCCGACAACGAGGCGCAGGGGCGCATTATCGCCGAGCTCGCCGTTGCTCGTGGCGCACGCCATATCACCGTTGTGGGCAGAGCGGCATTTATGCAGCTCACCCTGCGCGTACTTGGCATCCACAAGGCCCTCGCCCTGCATCCCGATATCAAAATTGAGGTCATTGACGCTGGAGAGTGGAATACCGCAGCCGACGGCTACAGCATCGGTGCCCAAATCGCCGAGCGTTCCGGCGACGAGCGCCCCGATTTTGTCATCGGCCTCACCGACGTACTGGCCTCGGGAGTCATCTCAGCGCTGGTCGATAAAGGCATCTCCGTCCCTGAGCAGGTCCGCGTGGCAGGCTGCGACGGCAATCCGCTCGCCTGGAGCGGGTCGGTCCCACTGACCACAGTAGCGCCTCCGGGCTACGAGATTGGCCGCAAGGGCGTTCAGTTGCTGATGGAGCAAATCGAGAACAAGGCCCCGGCAAAGACCAAGCACATACGCGTCGGCTCGGCAGCGCGCACCGTCGCCGCAGTCACCGCCGCCGAGGATATCAACCGCCAAGAACTGGTGCGTCCGTTCCTACTGGAGCGCGCCAGCACCCAGGCAAGCACCCAGACCGACGCCACGGCCATCAACCTAGGCGCGTATCTATAGCACGCCCGCAAGTATGCCAAGTCGCCGCTTAAGCAAAAGGGGTCCGACCATTGCCGGGCCCCTTTTGCTTAAGCGCAAACGTGGGTAATTGCTCGTTTCAACACCGCAATTGTCTAGCGCACGGCCTTGACCGCCGCCGTCAGATCGAACAACGAATCGAGCACGGCCTCGCAGCCATCTACCACGTCCTGCGGCAGCGGCACGATATCGGGAACGGCAAAGACGTGGCAACCGGCCGTGATACCCGAGACGCAGCCGTTGCGCGAATCCTCGACCACGGCACATTCCTCGGGGGCAAAGCCCGCGCGCTCGCAGGCGAGCAGATACATCTCGGGATCGGGCTTGCCATGCACGACGTCCTCGCCGCAGGTCACCGTTTCAAACTTGTCAAAGAGGCCGACCATCTTAAGGTTGCGTTCGGCCGTGACATGACGCGATGACGTCGCCAGGCCCACGTGATAGCCTGCAGCCAGCAGCTCGTCTATGCACTCGGCGGCGCCGGCCTTAAGCTCCAGTTCGGTCTTGACCATCTCGTCGCGAATCTCCTTGTGGCGATGATAGATCGCCTCAGCGGTTTCTCTGCTGCCGTAATGTGCCTCAAGGATGTCCATGACATCGGGCAGCGTGCGACCGATAAACTGATGGATCAGCGCATCATCAATCGCGACCCCCAGCTCGGCGGCGCCCGCCTTCCATGCCTTGATGCCCAAACGCTCGGTATCGACCAGCGTTCCGTCCATGTCAAAAATAACAGCCTTGATCATATCGGTCCCCCATCGCTTCGCTCTGCTGTACCACCGAACTTTACCGCACTTTACAACTTGTATATAACGTATATAGCATATTGCACTTTCGTTACATAGGTAGAAATCTTATGACAAGCAGCCCGGTAGGATTATAGTTTTCGACCGAGTACTCAATGGCAAGGATCGTTTCATGTTTTCAGACACCACCGCACCTGCAGAGGAGCTTCAGGACAAACTCGCAGCGCTCGAGCAGTTGCTACTGGCATACGGACGCGTCGCCATCGGCTTTTCCGGCGGCGTCGACAGCAGCTTCTTGGCCGCGGTCTGCGCCCGTATCATGCCTGCCGACACGCTTCTCGTTCACCTCACCACGCCGCTCATCGGCACGCCCGAACAGACTTCGTTTGAGCGATCCGTTGACGGACAAGCCAGTGAGGGGCCGCATTTTAAGCTCCCCGTGCTCAACCTTTCGGTCGATCAGCTGCAGCTCCCCCAAGTAGCCTGCAACGATGCCGACCGCTGCTACCACTGCAAGCACGCCGGCTTTACCGCTATCGTCAACCACGCCAAGTCACTCGGCTTTTCCACCGTCATCGATGGCAGCAATGCAAGCGATCGTGGTGACTACCGCCCTGGCATGCGCGCGGCAAAAGAGCTCGGCGTACGCTCCCCTCTCATGGAGGTCGGCTTTACCAAGGACGAAGAGCGCGAGCTGCTGCGCGCATGGGGCTATCCCGTTTGGAACCTGTCGGCGGGAGCCTGCCTTGCCACGCGCGTCCCCACAGGCGAGGAGCTTACGCGCGAGAAGGTCGATTTAATCCGCGCCTGCGAGGATTACTTGCACGATCTTGACCTGGCACAAGTCCGTGCACGCCTCGTCGGCGGCTGCATGCATATCGAGGCCGCGCCGGCAGACGTCGCCAAGATTGCCGCCCTCGGCGGCACCGCGGTCAACGATGAGGGCAAGACTCCGCTGCCCGCCGCCATCGAGGCCGCGCTGCACAACCTAGGCTGCGGCCATATCTCCCCCAAGGTCGCCCCCTACATCCACGGCAACATGAACCTTTAAGTTACGCCGTTTTGGCTGCGTTAACTGACCTGTCGATAAGGGACAGGTTTGTTTGGCAGGTTTTATCTGGGGAAACGCAAACAGGGCCGCGACACCTACATGGCGTCGCGGCCCTTTTCCTTGGAGAAGGATCAATTGATTGAGCGGGCGGGGTGCACCTAGCCCTCGAGCCCGGCGTTAATAAGCTCCGCGATCTCAACGGGATCGGTGCTCGCGCGCACCTTGTCACGGAAGCCGGCGTCCATCAGCATCACGGCAGCCTTGGAGAGCAGACGCAGGTGCGTGGTTCCGGCTTCGCCGGCGGGCACGTACAGCGCGAGCGCAACATCGACGGGCACGCCATCGAAACTCGGCCATTCAACGGGCTCGGCCAGTTTAAGCACGGCAACGCCCGGCGTGTGAATCGCGTCGCTTTTGGCATGCGGAACGGCAAAGCCGGCGACAAGGCCGGTCTCGGCCTCGTTTTCGCGAGCAATGAAGGCGGCCTCTACGGCAGATGCGTCATCGGCAAAGCCGAGCTCGACGGCCTGCTCGGACAAATAATGCAGGGCGTCCTCACGCGAGGCGGCGGTATACCCGATCGTCACTTGGTTGGCAGATACAAATCCCATGGAAACCTTCCTTACAACACGGACCTGACCGCAGCTTCGATGCCGTCGGCGTCCAAACCGTACTTGTGCAGCAAATCGACCGCAGGGCCGGACTCGCCATACACATCGCGCACGCCGACGCGTCGCATCGGCACCGGATGCTGCTCTGCGAGCACCGAGGCCACGGCCTCGCCAAGACCACCGATAATCGAATGCTCCTCGGCGGTGACCACGCGACCAGTCTTCTTGGCGCTGGCAACTACCAGGCGCTCATCGAGCGGCTTAATCGTGTGCATGTTGATGACCTCGGCATCGATACCATCGGCAGCGAGCGCCTCGGCAGCCTCAAGCGCCTCAGCGACCATAAGGCCACAAGCGATGATGGTCACATCGGACCCCTCGCGCACGACCACGCCGCGACCAATCTTGAACTCATAGTCCTCGTGATCGTTGATGACCGGTGTTGCCAGGCGGCCGAAGCGCATGTAAACCGGGCCCTCAAACTCATAGGCGGCGCGCACGCAAGCGCGAGCCTCGATGTCATCGGCGGGAACGATTACCGTCATACCCGGGATCGTGCGCATGAGCGCGATGTCCTCGCAGCACTGATGCGTGGCGCCGTCTTCACCGACCGAGATACCCGCATGCGTGGCACCGATTTTGACGTTGAGGTGCGGATAGCCAATGGAATTACGCACTTGTTCGTACGCGCGACCGGCGGCAAACATCGCAAAGGTGCTCGCAAAGGCGACGTGGCCCGTGGTCGCGATGCCGGCGGCGAGCCCCATCAGGTTGCTCTCGGCAATGCCGGCGTCGTAGAAGCGCTCAGGGTGCGCAGCCTTAAACTTACCGGTCTGCGTGGCGGCGGCCAGGTCGGCATCGAGAACCACAAAGTCATCGCGCTCATTGCCCAGCTCGACAAGTGCCTCGCCATAGCTAACGCGCGTGGCGACTTTCTTGACGTCTGCCATTAGAGCTCCTCCCCTGCCGCTGCGAGCTCGGCCATGGCCTGCTCAAACTGTTCATCGTTGGGTGCCTTGCCGTGCCAGCCCACCTGGTTTTCCATAAAGGAGACGCCCTTGCCCTTCACCGTCTCGGCGATAATGGCCACGGGCGAGTCGCTCACTTTGCGGGCCTCGGCAAAGGCGGCGGCAATCTGCGCCATGTCGTTACCGTCGGCGAGCTCGATCACATGCCACTTAAAGGCGCGGAACTTGTCAGCGAGCGGCATGGCCGAGTTAACTTCATCGATCGTGCCGTCAATCTGCAAGCCGTTGTGGTCGACGACGGCAACAAGATTGTCGAGCGCATGGTTGCCGGCAAACATGGCCGCCTCCCACACCTGGCCCTCCTCGCACTCGCCGTCGCCCAGCAACGTGTAGACGCGGTAGCTGTCACCCCAGTGCTTTGCGGCGAGTGCCATTCCAACCGCGGCGGAGATGCCCTGACCGAGCGATCCGGTGGACATATCGATGCCAGGGGCGTCGTTCATGTTGGGATGGCCCTGCAGTCGGCTGCCAATATGACGCAGCGTCTCGAGCTCTTCGACGGGAAAATAGCCGCGATTTGCCAACACCGAATACAGGCCCGGCGCCGCGTGACCCTTGGAGAGCACAAAGCGATCGCGGTCGGCCTTGTGAGGGTCGGCAGGATCGATATTCATTTCCTCAAAGTACAGATACGCCATGATGTCGGCAGCACCGAGCGATCCACCCGGGTGTCCCGACTTGGCCGCGTGAACCGCAGTCACGACACCCTTCCTGACCTCATTGGCGACCTTCGCCAGCTCCTGGTTGGTCATACGAATTCCTCTCTTGAGAACAACCCCGGCACCGGATGACGCGATGCCGGGGCAATCCACTCGTTAAGCCTGAGCGACGACCTTCTGCCAGTCAGCCTCAAAAGAGGCGAGGCCCTGGTCGGTCAGCGGATGATGCAGGCACTTCTTGAGAGCGGCCATGGGCACGGTCGCAATATCGGCACCGAGTAGCGCGGCCTGGGTCACGTGGTTGGGCGTACGAACCGAGGCGGTGATGATCTCGACGGTGTCGTCGACGTTCTTGCCCGTCCAGTCGTAGTTCTTAATGCAGGTCACGACGTTGTCGAGCTGCGAGATACCGTCCTCGGCGATGTCATCGAAACGACCGACAAACGGGCTGATGTAGCGAGCACCGGCATTGGCGGCCATAAGGGCCTGCGTCGGCGAGAAGACGAGCGTCATGTTGACGCGCACGCCAGCATCGGCCAGCGCACGGCAGGCGGCAAGACCGGCCTCGCACACGGGAAGCTTGACCACGATGTTGGGGGCGAGGGCGGCAAGGCGCTTGCCCTCCTCGATCATACCCTCGGCAGTGGTAGCGGTAGACTCGGCGGAAACGGGCAGGCCCTCGCAGAGCTCGGCAATCTTGAGCATATGCGGCTCAAAGTCGGCAAGCTTGCCGCCGGTCTTGGCGTACAGGGACGGGTTGGTGGTAACACCGGCCAGGCAGCCCCAGCTCTTGGCCTCGGCGATCTCGTCCAGATTGGCGGTATCGATAAAGAACTTCATGGTGCAAACTCCTTCGAAGGAATCCAAAACTCAAAAAATAGGACAAAGGGGATGTCCCTTTGTCCTATGTGCCGGGCCTGCGGCTGGGACATGCCCCAGGCCCGGCGTCGCGTAGGAAAAGCTACTTACTCGGCAAGAGCGGCCTCGATGCGGGTCGTGACGCCCTTGAGGTTAAGACCGACGACGTACTGCTTGATCGGGCGCTTGATGTGCTCGATGACAAAGCGCTTGCCGTCGATGTCCTGAGCGGCGAGGTTGCGGTAGAGCTTCTCGACCTGCTCCTTGACCTCGGGATCGTTGAACGCATAGTGACCGGAGACATCCAGGATCTTCAGGCTGAGCTCATCGTCGGCAAGAATGTCGTCGACCTGCAGGTTGACGTCGTCGCCAGTCATCCACTTGCGCCAGCGCTCGGTCTTGATAGCCTTGACCAGCAGGGTGTGATACAGGTCGGAGGGGTCATCGCACAGACCGTTGTCGACCAGGATCTGCTCGGTGGCGCAGAGCTTGAGGTAGGCGCGGGTCTCCTCGGTGCCATACTGCGGAGCAACGTTGGAGGCGGTCACGTGTGCCGGGATGTGCTCGAGCAGCGTCGCGTCGTCCAGATAGTCGGCGTTGTGCTCCTTCAGGCCCACGCCGTAGCGCTTAGCCATGTCGGCGAGCTCGCGGGCATTCTTGAAGTTGTAATGGCCGACCTGCTCGGTCCAACGGGTGAGCGTACCGGTCTGGCCGACGATAAAGGTGGGCATGGGGCAGCCGCGCTTCTCGAGCTCGGGCTGCAGCTGAGAAATGAACTCCTCGTACTTATCGGTAGAGGTCAAGCCGCCATTGGTCTCCTCGGTACCGACCTCATAGGCAACCTCGGGCAGGTTATGCTCGCGACGGTACTGCTCAAGGTAGTCGATAAGATCGATCGTGCGGCGAAGCACCACGTCGAGCGGAATAACCTTGCCGATCTGATAGGGGTCCTTGGTGGGGTCGACCATCAGCAGGTCAAAGCCCGCCTCCATGTCGGCGACGAAGGACTTGCGGGCGAGCTCCATGGCCTCGTCCTCGGGCAGGTGGGCGTTACGCTCCTCGTCGCGCTGCCACGGACCGCCGTGATCGCGGCACAGGTAGTACGGACCGGTGTAACCCACCTCGTCGGCAACCTTCTTGATGTCGGCGGCAAAGCGCGTCTGGTCCCAACCGTTGACGTAGCCGGCGCCCATCTCGTCCATATCGACCTGGTTGCGGCTGGCGATAAACATGGGCGGGAAATCCTCGTCCTTGGCAAGCTCGAACACGGCCTGAATCAGGTTGGGGCTCATGGGGCCAATGCCGACCATGGTTGCGTGATCGCCGCTATCCTGCAGCTTGAGCATGCCCTGAACGGCCTGGCGGATGGTGAGGTTGGACATTTTGTTCTCCTTCTCCAGAGGATTTTTGACAAAAGTTCCCTGGGACCCAGATGTGGGCCCTATCAGTACGGATGGATTTTGTTGTGTAGGGGCGGTTGTGCGGAGTCAAATCCATCCCTCCGCACAACCGGAGTCCTTAAAGGTCTACTTGGCCTGCTTATCGAGCGTGGGCTTCATGGCAATCAGGATTGCAGCGGCGACCACGGAGCCAATCACGATGTCCAGGCAGAACAGCGCGACGTTGTTGGTGGCAAGGGCGACGATAAAGCCACCGTGTGGGACGTAGCAGTCGATACCCTGGAAGGCGGCGAGCGCCGCACCCACGGCAGAGCCGATGCAGATGCCGGGCAGGGTGTGGCCAAGGTCCTTGACCGCGAAGGGGATAGCGCCCTCGGTGATGCCGATGCAGCCCATGAACAGTGCGGAGATACCCATCTGGCGATCGGCGTCATCGAACTTGTTCTTGGCAATGAGCGCTGCAAGACCGCAGGCAATCGGGGGAATGGCGACGGCGACGCGGAACATACCGTTGGGGCCATAGATGCCGGAGGCCATGATGGCCATAGTAAAGGTCGAAGCGGTCTTATTGATGGGGCCACCCATATCGAAGGCGGTCATAACGCCAATGACCAGGCCCAGGACGACGGCGGAGCCGCCCTGCAGGCTACCGAGCACGCTGGTGAGCCAATCCATCACAAAGCCAAGCGGCGTGGCCAGGATGTAGATGTAGGCCATGCCCAGGACGAGCGAGGTCAGAATCGGGATGATCAGGATCGGCATGATGGTCTGGATGGTGTTGTTGACCTTCCAGGTCTTCATCCAGCGGACAAAGTAACCGCAGATGACAGCCATGATCATGGCGCCCAAGAAGCCAGTCGAAACGCTGTTGCCGCTCGGGGTGACGACGGCGTTGTTGACCAAGTAGCCCAGGACAAAACCGGGGGCGAGCGCGGGCTTGCCGGCCATCGAGTAGGCGATGTATGCCGCAAGCACCGGAATCATCATGGAAATACCGGCCATGCCGATGGTATTAAGGCTCACCATCAACGGGTTGGTGACCTCCATACCGCTAGCACCGGCAGTACCGGATGCCAACGAGAAGGCGAGGAACACGCCACCGATAACGACAATGGGGATAAAATAGGAAACGCCGGTATTGAATGCATTGAGCAGCGTCTTACCCGGATCGGCAAAGATAGACTGCTTGGACGCCGGTGTCGGGGCCTGCGGGGCAGCGGAGACGGCCTTCTTCTCTGCCTTGGCCTCGGCCTTGGGCGCGTCAACGGCACCGCCCGTCGCCTTGATGATCTCAACAGCCTGGTCGATGATCCTGACCGGATCGGCGATCACATCGGAAGTACCGACCTTGAGGAACTTGCCCTCGGCCATCTTCTGCTCAAAACGGTCCTCGTTCTCGACACCCACGTCGACGGACTCCAGGACCAGGTCGGCGGAGTCCACGTCTTCCTGCGTGAGCTCATTCTCGATACCCAGGCCACCCTGAGCCTCGACCTTGCACTCGATGCCACGGGCGGCGCATTCATCCTGAATCGCCTTCTGGGCCATATACGTGTGGGCGATACCCACGGTACAGGCGGCAACGCCTACGATCTTCATTGCTTCCCTCTTTTCATAGAGTTGCGTGCGCAAGACACCGTTTGCGGAGGCCTCCGGAGCATCCCCTGCCGTTTGGACTTGCTGTCTTTTCGACAAGACCAATATAGGTGCTCGTTTTTCTTAATGCCAGCTTATTTCGGTAAACGCGCAGGTCAGAGCGTTGGTTATGCGATTTAGTTATGCGTTTAACCAAAAATGAATCCTGCGATTTTACCCTCGATTTCAAAAGTCAAGAAGTATTTGATTTTCTCGGTAGACGGCAGATGTGCATGCCGGTCACAAATTTCGACCCCACCCATATACCGCATTTGTTGCATACTCATATGAAAGGAAAAACCGCTCACCGAAGCGTATCCCTCGCCAAGACTCAAAGTCATCATGTTGGAAAATGCTCATCTGTCGGAAGGAGTCGCTGTGGCAAAACAGCGCGTTACGATCGCAGACGTCGCTCGAGAGGCGGGAACCTCGACGGCAAGCGTCTCGTATTACCTCAACGACAAACGAGAAAAGCTTAGCGAGAAGACGCAGAACAAAATCGCGCGCGTCATTAAGGAACTCGGATACGTTCCCAACGCCCAAGCGCAGACGCTCACCGGCAAGCAAACCCACGTCATCGCCATCATCATTTTGGATAACACCAACAAATGGGCGGGGCTCGTTCTCAATGGCATGGAGCAGGTCATGCTCCCCGCGGGCTACCAGACGGTCGTTTGTACGAGCAACTTTAACCCCGAGACCGAGCTCATGTACGTCGACAAGATGCTCTCGCTGGGCGTCGATGGCTTTATCATCCAGCCCACGGCAAACTTCAAAGCCGTGCACGACCGCATTAGGCGCGCCGGCAAGCCGGTCGTCTTTTTCGATGCGGCCATCTATAGCCCAGGTACCAGCTGGATCAAAACCAACCTTTACGACGGCGTGTACAACGCCACACAGGCGCTCCTCGACGCCGGCTACGAAGATTTCTTTTCCATTGCCGCCAACATGACCGAGATGCGCACCCGCATGGAGCGTTTTCAGGGGTATGCCGAGGCGCTGGCAGCGAACGGACAGCTCTACAAAGCGATTCCCATCGACCACAACAAGCCGTCAATCAACGAGCTTACCGAGTACTTTAAATTCAAGTTCAATCCCGCCAAGCGTACGCTCATCTTTGTCCAAAACCAATGGGCGCTCCCCCGCGTCTACAAGGCGCTTCAGCCCATGGCACATCTGCTTCCGCAGCAAATCGGCCTTTTGGGACTCAACTGCGAAGACTGGACTAATCTCACCACGCCGACCGTCTCCACCATCATCGAGCCCGTCGACCAGGAAGGTCGCGAAGCAGCCGAGATGCTGCTCGCCCTACTTGACGGCAGCAGCGAACCCGGCGAGCAGCGCATTCTCGAGTGCAAGCTCAACTGGCTCGACTCCACCTCGATCTAGACCGCGGGACAAATTAATCAGTAGCGTCTATCCCAAATCTTAAGTATTTGTTCGATAGAACGGCCCCTGCCGGCTCCTGCTAGACTGGTAGATTCCCAACCGTCCATCCAGGAGCCTCAATGTCGCGCAAGTCCGCTTACAAGCAAGTACTTTCCATCGGCACCGCCGTGGTGCTGGGGTTTGCGCTGTTTACGGGATCGATCGACGGAGCGCCCAAGCTGTTGTCGCCGCAAAGCGATGAGCAGGCGGCGGCTCTGGCCGAGAAGCAAAGCGAGAGCCCCAACCGCACCGACGACGAAGCGGACTTGGTCGCCCGGCTCGAATCGGGAACAACGAGCTCCGAGGACTCCGGCGATGGCTCCGAATCCGCCACAACCGACACCGGCGACGGCGCTTCCGCGGACAGCGCCGCCACCCCCATCGACGAGGTCGAAAACCCCGACCTCAACCGCGCCCGCGGTGTTTATCTCAGCAGCATTCCCGACTACGCCGGCAACCCCTACGTTGCCCTGCGCGCCGACAGCACGCACCCGCTCGGCACACCATCATTCACGCTCGATGAATACGAGCGCGCTACAGAAGAGGGTTGCTTTAAGAAGTTCTCCAAGCTTGACAGCCTGGGCCGCACCCGCAAAGCGCTCGCCTGCGTGGGCCCCGAATCACTCGGTCAAGGCGAGCGCGGCGATATCTCGCGTATCCATCCCGCTGGATGGCGCCAGCAGCGCTACGACTTTATTCCGGGCCAGAGCC
This sequence comes from Collinsella sp., assembly GCA_022745215.1. Lineage (GTDB taxonomy): Bacteria > Actinomycetota > Coriobacteriia > Coriobacteriales > Coriobacteriaceae > Collinsella. Next base: position 40,717 of record JAIIWC010000004.1, read on the forward strand.
TCTACAACCGCTGCCATCTCATCGCCTGGTCGCTCTGCGGCGAAAACGCCAACCGCAAGAATCTCCTCACCGGCACGCGTTATCTCAACGAGACAGGCATGCTGCCGTTTGAGGAGCAGATTCTCGGCTACATCCGCGAGACGGGCAACCACGTGCTCTATCGCGTCACGCCTATGTATAACGAAGAGGAACTTGTCTGCCGCGGAGTGCGCCTTGAGGCGCAATCGGTCGAGGACCACGGCAAGACCCTCTGCTTCCACGTGTACTGCTACAACCTGCAGCCGCACGTGCAGATCGACTACGCCACCGGCCGCAATCAGACCTCGGGAGACTAGGGCCGACCAAGCTGCCCCAAAACCTAAATTGATCCGTTTTCCTCCGTCCCCCGGGGATCAAAAGGGCCGCCCCGGTTACCCAGGGCGGCCTTTTCGTCAGCACCTACATTGCAGGCAAAATCACACGCTACTTGGCGCGACCCTCCTCATAGCGCTCGACCAGCTTGGCCTGAACGTCATAGGGCACCTGCTCGTAGCCGGCGGGCTTCATGGTAAAGTCACCCGTGCCGCGCGTGATAGAGCGCAGGCGCGTCGAGTAATCCGTCAGCTCGGCGAGAGGTGCCTGCGCGATAACCACGGTGTCTCCGCGCTCATCGGTCTCCATGCCTGTCACGCGACCGCGCGAGGCCGAGATGTCGCCCATCACGGCGCCGGCGTAGCTCTCGGGGATCGTCACCGTGATTTCCTCGATGGGCTCCAGCACCACCGGGTCGGCATCGGCGCACGCCTTGCGCAGGCCGATGCGAGCTGCCGCGCGGAACGCCATCTCGTTGGAGTCGACGCTGTGATACGAACCGTCGTACACAGCCACGCGAATGCCCGTGAGCGGGTAGCCGGCAATAATACCGTCCTTCATGGTCTCCTGGACGCCCTTGTCCACGGCGGGGATGAGCGAGCGCGGGATGCGGCCACCCACGACCTCATCAACAAACTCATAGCCGTCGCTCGTGCCGTCGGGCCCAATGAGCGGTTCCACGCGCAGCCAGCAGTCGCCGTACTGACCGGCGCCGCCGGTCTGCTTCTTGTGGCGACCCTGGGCGCTCGCCGTGCGGCGGATGGTCTCGCGATACGGAATGCGGATCGGCACGCTCTTGGCGGCGACCTTGGTGCGGTCCTCCAGACGGTTGAGCAGCACCGAAACCTGTGCCTCACCAACGGCGGAGATAATGGTCTGGCCAGTCTCCTCATCGCGGTCGGTGCTCATGGTCGGATCGGCCTTGCAAGCCTTCTCGATAAACGTGTAGAGCTTCTCCTCGTCACCGCGATTCTCGGCCTCGATGGCAATGCGGTACTGCGAGTTGGGGAACTTAAACGCCGCAGCCTCGACCTTGCCGGTAATCGAGAGCGTATCACCCGTCTCGGCCGCCAGCTTGGGCGCCACGATGATATCGCCGGCATAAGCGTGCCCGACCTCGGTCATGTCGCGGCCGCACATCACATACAGGTGAGCCAGACGCTCACCCTTGCGCGTGCGCGCGTTGACCAGCTCAAGGCCCGGCTCAAGCGTACCCGTCAGTACCTTGATAAAGCTGATGCGACCCTGCTGCGGATCGGCCAGGGTCTTAAACACAAACGCCACCGGGCGGTCATCGTCACTCGAGATCTTAAGCGAATCACCGTCGATGAGCGGCATCTCGCCATAGTCGGTCGGCGCTGGGAAATACGTTGCGATGTCATCCATCAGCGAGTTGACGCCCTGCTCCTTAATGCAATCGCCCGCAAAGACCGGCACAAAGATGCGCTCAGCGATCGCCTTCGACAGCAGGCCTTCAAGCTCCTCCTGCGTCAGCGTCTCCTCGCCTTCCAGGTATTTCATCATCAGTTCGTCGTCAGCCTCGGCCACCAGCTCGCACAGATGGTCATGGGCCTCCTCGGCCTGGGCACGATACTCCTCGGGAATCTCCGACTCAACGGCTTCGGCGCCGTTGCAGTGGCGCGCCTTCATGCGCACCAGGTCGATGATGCCGTCAAAGTCCTCGCCCTCGCCCCAGGGAAGGGTCACGGCGCCCAGGCGCGTACCAAAGCGCTCCTGCAGCAGTTCCATGGTGGTCGCAAAGCTGGCCTCGGAGCGCGACAGGCGGTTTACGAACACCGCACGCGCCAGGCGCAGGTCCTCGGCGGCATACCAGAGCTTAACCGTCGTCGGCTGCGGGCCGGCCTCGGCGTCGACCACAAACAGAGCCGTCTCGCAGACGCTCATCGCGGCAAAGGCGTCGCCGATAAAATCGGGGTAGCACGGGGCATCGAGCACATTGATGCGTGCGCCCTTCCAGTCGATCGGCGCGATGGTCGTCGAGATGGAAAACGCACGCTTGACCTCTTCGGGGTCATAGTCGAGCGTGGGCTTGGTGCCGTCGTGGCCGCCCAGGCGGGCGGTCTTGCCGGAAAGGTGGAGCATGGCCTCGGCGAGTGAGGTCTTGCCCACCCCGCCTTGGCCTACGAGCACCACGTTCCTTACGTTACCGGTCTTGGGAGCACCCATGATGACCTCCTTGCAGGGCCGCGCGCAATGCGCGACGCCAACGGGGAGAGTTCGCGGTCGGTGCCGTCCCGGGAGCAGCATGGTCGGCAGCCGAGCCGACTCACCCTCCAAATGTCCTATGCCACCACCCTACCCTCACGGGCGGCTGTCCATGCATACCTTTCGGCACACGTATGAATACAGGCGGCGAGAGGAAGAGACAAGCTTGTGAGGCAATTATTGAACCCCGTCGATGTAAACAAAAAGCCGCCACAGACCGTAAGACCTGTGGCGGCTTCGCCTCAATTAATAGTTGAGTAAATACCTGAGCCTATCCCTCGATACGGCTCAAGAACTCACGCGTGCGCCGCTCGCGCGGATGGTCGATGACCTGCTCGGCAGGACCCTCCTCGACAATACGACCGCCATCCATAAAGACCACGCGGTCGGCAACATCGCGCGCAAACTGCATTGCGTGGGTCACGATCACCATCGTCATGTTCTGCGCAGCGAGGTCTTTGATGACACGCAGCACCTCGGCCGTCAGCTCGGGATCGAGCGCCGAGGTCGGCTCGTCAAAGAACAAGATCTCCGGGTCGAGCGCTAGGGCGCGGGCGATGCTCACACGCTGCTGCTGACCGCCCGAAAGCTCACAGGGCACCTTGTTCTCGTTGCCCGTAAGCCCCATCTGCGCGATCAGCTCGTGTGCGCGCGCCTCCGCCTGCTCGCGCGGGCGCTTGAGCACGCAAATCGGAGCATCGGTGATGTTTTTCATCACCGTATAGTGCGGGAACAGATTGTAGTTCTGGAACACCAGACCAAACCGCGAGCGCGCCTGCTTGGGCACATCTCCCTTCGCATAGACCGCGCCCGACCCCACATCCGTCGCAACGGCAAGGTCGCCAAACGAAAGTGAGCCGCCGTCAAGCGTCTCGAGCAGCGTGGCGCAGCGCAACAGCGTAGACTTACCGCCGCCCGAAGGTCCGATAATCGCCACGACCTCACCGCGCTTGACTTCGAGTGAGATATCCTTGAGCACCTCATTGCCGCCAAACGCCTTACGCGCGCTTTCGATTTTCATCACTGAGTTAGTCATGATAATAGTCCAGCTTCTTTTCGGCGGCGCCCAGCAGCATCTCGACCACAAAGTTAAAGACCCAGTAGATCAGAGCCGCAATCGCAAACGGCACCATGCTCACCTGCGAGGCAACCAGCGCCTTGGCGGTCGAAAACATCTCACCCACGCCAATGGCAAACGCCAGCGACGTGTCCTTGACCAGCGTAATGATCTCGTTGCCCATCGCCGGCAAGATGCGCTTGGCGACCTGCGGCATCACAATGTACAAAAACGTCTGCAGGCGCGAGTAGCCCAGCACCTCGGCGGCCTCGTATTGACCGCGCGGAATGGACTGCAAGCCCGAGCGATAGATCTCGGCAAAGTAACCGGCGTAGTTGATGATGAACGCCACGACGCACGCCGTCCACTTGGAATCGGGCGTGAGCGAAATGCCAAACACGTAGTACGGGGCAAAGTAGATGGCAAACATCTGCAGCATGAGCGGCGTACCGCGCATGACCGAAATGTAGATGCGCGCAATCCAGCGGAGCGGCGCAATTTTGCTCATGCGCATAAACGCCACGGGGATTCCCAGCGGAATCGACCCGAGCAGCGTTAGCACAAACAGCTGCAAGCTGACCAAGAATCCCTGGCCAAGCATCTGCATCATGACTTGGATAGACAACCTACCCTCTCTTTCGCAGTAACGGAACAGCAAACCCAATGCTAAAGCGGGTTTTCCAGGTGCCCGGGTTTGCCGTGAAAGAGGAGCGCCGCGTACTAAATGTACGCAAGCGACGGTTTGAACGGCAAAATCGGGTGCCTGGGAAAGCCGCTATTTGAGAACCCAGTTGTCGAAGGAAAGACCGTAATCTGCATATTTATCACAGAGGTCCTTGACCGTGCCATCCTCGTAGAGTGCCTTGAGCGACTCGGTCACGGCATCGGCGGACTTGGTGTCGCCCTTCTTGAAGCCAACGGCGTAATGCTCGCTGGACAGCGGCTTGTCGAGCTGCGTATAGGCATCGGGCTTGGCGGCAAGCTGATACTGAGCGATCGAGAGGTCACAGGCAACGGCATCGACTGCGCCACTCTCGAGCTGCATAAACGCCGTGTTGTACTCACCGATGGTATCGAGCGTGGCAAACGTCGCGGCCAGATCCTTCTGGTCGCCCTCGAGCACATCCTGTGCGGCGGAATCAGTCTGGGTAATCACGGTCTTGCCGGCAAGATCGTCCCAGCTCTTGATACCCGCGTCCTTCTTGACCACGAGCACCTGCTCGTTGAGCATGTACGGCTCGGAAAACGTGTAGTCGTCCTCGCGACCCTCCATGGTAAAGCCATTCCAGATGCAGTTGATGGCGCCGGAGTTGAGCAGCGTGTCCTTGGCATCCCAATCGATGGCCTCGTAATCGACATCCCAGCCCTGCTTATCGGCAACGGCCTTAGCCAGATCGAGGTCAAACCCGGTGTACTCGCCATCGTCGCCCACAAAGCCGTACGGAGGGTAGGACTTGTCAAAGCCCACCACGAGCTTCTTGGACTCCGCAGCGCCCTTCACATCCTTGGCCGCGGCAGAGCCAGCAGCGGAGCCCTTGCCGGCACCACCGCCGCAGCCTACCAGGCCGAGGCCAAGCACCGTGGCAAGCGAACCTGCTAGACCAACAAACTGACGACGAGACATATCGGTATTCATGGTATCCCCCTTGATAGCACTTTAGTTAGGTAAAGTGAGTCATGTAACGTTCAGAATCATACACTTTAGCGTGATAGAGCACAAGGCGTGTTTGCCCACCGCGTGAGGGGTGTGGGGGTTAAGTTTCCTGCTCTACAGTCCTGCTCACGACGGAGGCCACATTAAGTGGCCTCCTGTTCGTGCGGAACTCGCGATAAACTTAACCCCCACACCCCTCACGCGGCGGGCAACCGTCGTTGGGCTTATCACTGACAGGAAATGGGCTCTTGCATATCGCCCGCTGGCTTGGCACGGTACAATGCTTGCAGCTTTTAATTCATGAATTAGTGGAGTTATTGATGGCAGAATCTCGTGCGGAGCGTAGGGCTCGTCGTGCTTTGATCGAGGCGGCTGAGGGGTCGGAGGAGAAAAAATCTTCTAAGAAATCCAAGCCATCTCAGGATGCGAAGGGTAAGTCGGCCAAAGGCAAGGTTAAGACCAAGCGTTCTGGCTCTCGTCACGGCGGGGATAAAGCGTCTCACGTTCGTTCCAAGGACTCACGCAAGGATTCGGCTCAGCCTGCGCGAAAGATCGTGGATCCCAAGTCGCCTTGTTCCATCATGCGGGCTTGTGGTGGGTGCACGGCGCTCAATCGTCCTTATAAGAAGCAATTGGCGACCAAGCAGGCTGCTATGGAGGAGCTGTTTGCTGAGCTCTGCGAGCGTGAGGGTATCGCCGTTGATCCTATTCGCGGTATGGGCGTCACCCTGGGCGACCCGGGTAAATATCCTGCGCCGCGTGGCTTTCGTCATAAAGCTGCCACTCCGTTTGCACCCGGTAAGGAGGGCACTGTCCGCTGTGGCTTTTTTGAGCGCGGCACGCACAAAATCGTCGCCGTACCCGAGTGTCCTGTCGAGGCGCCGGGTGCCCGTCAGATTCTCAACGGCATCGCGCGCGAAGCTGAGCGGCTGCATATTCCCGCCTTTAATGAGGACAAGCATCTTGGTTTGCTTCGCTATGCCGTCGTCCGCTGCGGTTGGCGCACCGACCAAGTCATGGTTACGCTCGTGACCGCCCAGCGTGACTTACCGCATGCGCAGGAGTTCTTTGAGGCCGTCGCGGCGCTCGATCCGCATATCGTCACCGTCGCCCAAAATATCAACGGCCGTCCCGGTAACGCCATCTTGGGTGAGGAGACTCGTATCGTCTATGGCGCCGAGTGCATGCGCGACCAGCTGCTCGGTTGCGAATTCGATATCTCCCCTACCGCGTTCTATCAGACCAATCCGCAGCAGACCGAGCTGCTCTATCAGCTCGCGATTGACGGCATGGACCTGCAGCAGGGCGACATTCTCATGGACGCTTACTGCGGCAGCGGCACCATCGGCCTGTGCGCCGCGAAGGATGCCCAGAACAGGGGTGTTGGCATTATGCTGCTCGGCGTGGAGCGCAACCCGGCGGGCATTGCCGACGCACGTCGCAATGCCGAGCTCAACGGCCTCACCCGCAGCGCTTGGTTTATGGCCGACGACGCCACCGATTACATCCTGGACGCCGCCGATAACAACGAGCGCGTTGACGTTCTCTCCATCGATCCGCCGCGCGCCGGCTCCACGCCCGAGTTTCTTGAGGCCGCCTGCACACTTAAGCCGCGCCGTATCACCTATATCAGCTGCAATCCCGTGACCCAAGAGCGCGACCTGCACCAACTCCTCGACGGAGACTATCGCCTGCTCAAGATCACGCCGGTCGACATGTTCCCTCATACCGACCACACCGAGACTGTCGCGGTCCTCGAACGCCGCTAATCCACCCCGGTAGATTTTAAGGCATGTCCCAAAAATCTACCGGCATAAGAAGGGGGACGGCCCGCCTGGACCGTCCCCCTTCATTAGGTATATACACCCGGCTACATCCCCTTGCGCAGGTCACACACGCCGGCTGCCGCCATCTCGCGCAGCAGCGTCTCGCGGTCGCGCGTCACGATCAGGTCCAGTGGGAAGTGAATCTCGTCGAGCATCTTGCGCGCGTGATCGAGCTTGCCAATGGCCATACCAATGTGGGCATCGGTCGACACGCCAATGCCCACGCCCAGTTCGGCACAGCGCTCGGCGATCTTGCGGCATACGGCCCAATGCTCGGCATCCGCGCCATGCTCAAGACTGTGGTTGTTGATCTCGATAATCTTGTGCTTGGCCTTGGCCGCCAGCAGCACCTCATCGATATCGAACAGCACGCCCGAACGACCCGTATGCCCAAGCATAAACACCTTGGGGTGCTCCAGGGCATTGATGTACATCTCGGTTGTCTGGGCGAGCGTCGCGCCTTCGGCAAACTGCGGGTTATGCACGCTTGCCACCAAATAATCCAAATTACGCGTCACCAAATCGAACAGCGAATGCTCACGACTATACGAATCGCCGGCGATATCGAGCGAAACGGGAATGTCCTCGCCAAACAAGCTGCCGTCCAGCGAAACGATATCGGCCTCGGCGCCGCGAAGCACCAGCACGCCGCTCCAAATGCGCGGCCAGATATCCTGGTTAATAAAGAATTGGAAACTGCGCAGGTCATTGGGACAAGGCGTAACCATCGAGCTTAAATGATCGGCTGAACCGAGCACCTGAAGGCCGCGCTCTGCCGCCCAATAGATGTTCTCCTCGATGGTTGAGTACGCATGCGCAGAGAACATCGTATGAGTATGAATATCACAAGAAAGAAGGTAGGGCATCGGGTCTCCTTGTCCAGTATGGCCGTCGCGTATATTCATTGTACGCATAGCTTTCGGCAGTCGTAAAACTGCTTCATCCCAATCACACAACGGCATAAACAACGGGGTCTGGCTTAGCACCAAACCCCGTTTCACGTAAAACATTGCAAGCAGAGCGCTTTACTTTCGACGATATTCGTCGGCCAGTTGCTTCCAGGCAGACAACGAATTGACGATGGTCTCGTAGCTCACACAGTAGCCAAGGCGGAACCAGCTCGGCATGCCAAAGCTATCCGAAGGCACCGCGAGCAGCTCATACTTCTTCGCGCGCTCGCAGAAAGCGTTCGCATCGGGCTCCAGCGCCTTCACCCACAGGTAGAATGCACCGTCCGGCTCAACATAGGTGTAGCCGTACTCCGCCAGCGCATCGGTAAGCGCCGTGCGGTTGCGTGCATAGGCCTCAACGTCACTCGGCTCATCGATGCAATCGATAATCACGCGCTGGAAGAGCGCCGGAGCGCACACGAAGCCCAGCGTACGGGCGGCACCGGCAACGGCGGGCATTAGACGAGCTGCCTGAGGATTCGTATTGGGAACCAGGATCCACCCGACGCGCTCGCCCGGTAGCGAAAGCGACTTGGAATACGAGTAGCACACGATGGTGTGCTCGTAGATCGAAGGTACCCAAGGCACCTCGGCGCCATAGACAATCTCGCGATACGGCTCATCCGAGATAAGCATGATCGGATTCTCGGGATCGCGCTTGGCGTTGACCTCGCGTAAAACATTGGCCAGTCGCGTCAGGGTATCGCGCGTATACACGGCGCCCGTCGGGTTATTCGGTGAGTCGATGATGACAGCTGCCGTCTTGTCGGTAATCGCCTTGAGCACGTTATCCACGCTCAGCTGGAACGTATCTTCATCGGCGAGCGCCTCGACACACGTACAGCCGGCCTTCTCAATCCACACGCGATACTCCGGGAAGTACGGGGCGATAACAATGACCTCGTCACCCGGGTTCGTAACGGCATTGAGCGTGCAGGTGAGCGAAGCCGCCGCGCCCACGGTCATAAAGACATCCTTGCCCTCATAGCTCGTACCGAATCGACGGTTAAGCGACTCAGCCACGGCGGTACGGCATTGCGGCAGGCCCGGAGCGGGCGTATAACCGTGCAGCTGGTCACTCGGCAGCTCCAAGGCCTTCTTAATGGACTCCGCGACGGCAACGGGAGCAGGAACGCTCGGATTGCCCAGCGAGAAATCAAACACGTTTTCCGCGCCGATTTGCGCCTTGCGCTCAAGGCCATAGCTAAAAATCTCGCGGATGATGGAGCTTTCCGCACCGCGAGCATACATAGTTTCGTTGATCATCTGTTCCCCTTTCGCATAGGCGCTATTGTACGCTTTAGTCGGGCAAAGCGCCGCAGCAATGTTGATTGGGGACAGACTTAAATGCGTGAAAACGCTCATTTAAGTCTGTCCCCAATCAATGAAGAAAAAGCCTCCGCAGGTTTCCCCGCAGAGGCTTTCGCCACAAAGACTATTTGTCGTCGTCGGTGTCGGCACCGGCATTGACGGCATCGCCATCGCCAGCATCATCGGATGCGGCTTCGGCATCCTCCTGCATGGCCGCCTGCGCAAAAGCCGCGGCATCGGCCGCCAGCTCCTCCTCGCTCATGCGAGGCGTGCGCTTCTTGGTCGGCATGCCGGCCGCCTTGGCATTGCGCTCCTCCTTGGCAGCCAGGATATCGCCCTCGCGCTCAAGGTAGGCGTCCCACTCGTTGTCGAGCAGGGCGTTCACGGCGTCGCCTTCGACGGTCTCGCGCTCAAGCAGCACCTTCGCCATCAGATCGAGCTGATCGCGGCGGGCATCCAGGATCTCGACCGCACGGCGATGGGCCTCGCGCATAATGCGCTGAACCTCGATATCGATGCGGCGCGCCGTCTCCTCGGAGTAATCCTGGTGATCGGCGTAATCGCGGCCCAGGAATACTTGATGCTGCGCCTCACCAAACACCTGCGTTCCAAGCTCCTCGCTCATGCCCAGGCGCGTGACCATCTCGCGCGCCATCTTGGTCGCGCGCTCCAGATCGTTGCTCGCGCCCGAGGTGATGTCGTCGCACATGAGTTCCTCGGCAACGCGACCGCCCAAGAACACGGCGAGCTCGTCGAGCATCTCGTTCTTGGTCTTGAGGAAGTGATCATCCTGCGGAAGCTGCAGCGTGTAGCCCAGAGCCTGGCCGCGGCTGACAATCGAAATCTTATGAACCGGATCGGAATGCTCCAGGATGTGGCCCACCAGGGCGTGACCGCTCTCGTGGTAGGCAATCGTGGTGCGCTCGGCTTCGGTCATCACACGACCCTTGCGCTGCGGACCGGCAATCACGCGCTCCATCGACTCCTCGACCTCGTCCATCGAGATCACGGAACGATGGCGGCGGGCAGCCAGCAGCGCAGACTCGTTGAGCAGATTTGCCAGATCGGCGCCGGTGAAGCCAACGGTCATCTGGGCGAGCTTCTCAAACTTCACGTCCTCGTCCATCGGCTTGTTCTCGGCATGCACGCGCAAGATCTGCTCGCGGCCCTTCACATCCGGACGGTCGACCGTAACCTGACGGTCAAAACGACCGGGACGCAGCAATGCCGGATCCAGGATATCAGGACGGTTGGTCGCGGCGATCAGGATGACCGACTCGCTTTCCTCAAAACCGTCCATCTCGACCAGCAGCTGGTTGAGCGTCTGCTCGCGCTCGTCGTGACCGCCGCCCAGACCGGCTCCGCGCTGACGTCCCACGGCATCGATCTCGTCGATAAAGATGATCGACGGGGCCTGGGACTTGGCCTCCTTAAAGAGATCACGCACGCGGCTGGCGCCGACACCCACGAACATCTCGACAAAGTCGGAACCCGAGATGCTAAAGAACGGCACGCCCGCCTCGCCGGCAACGGCCTTGGCCAGCAGCGTTTTACCGGTGCCCGGAGGGCCCACCAGCAACACGCCACGCGGGATCTTGGCGCCCAGCTTGCGATAGCGATCCGGATCGCTCAAAAAGTCACGGATCTCCTCGAGCTCCTCGACTGCCTCGTCCACGCCGGCAACGTCCTCGAACTTAACCTTGGGGCGCGTGGCCTCGTTGGTCTTGGCGTTGGTCTTGCCAAACTGCATGTTCCTGTTGTTGGCACCCATCATCTGGCGCATAAAGTAGAACATGATGGCAATCAGGGCAATCGTCGGTAGCACGCTCATCGCCAGGTCGCCCCAAAAATCGGGATCGTTGGTGTTGACGATGTACTTGGTATCGGGGTGCTCCGCCATAAGCTCGGCAAGCGAATCGGAGCCGACATAGGTCGAGGAGAAGCTTTTGAGCTCGCTCGTATCGCCCTTGTCCTTTTTTGTCTTCCAGTAATGACCCGCCACGCTTCCGTCTTGAACCGTATAGGTCAAATCTTCGACGCGATCCTGCTTAATGGCGTTGACCATCTCGCTCGTCGCGAGCTTTACGGTATTGCTGGAATTGGCAAAGCCGGAGCCCATGTTAAAGAAGGCATAGCCCAGAAGCGCGCAAGCCAAAATAAAATACAGCCAGCCCGTACGCGTGGGCTTCTTGCCTCCGGGCATCCCCGGGATCTTAGGTTCCCGGGGAGTCTGGGAATTGTTATCGTTACGGTCGTCGGGCATCTTACGAATAAACCTCCGGTTTCAAAATGCCCAGATACGGAAGGTTGCGATAGCGCTCGGCATAGTCGAGGCCGTAGCCCACCACAAAGGCATCGGGGCAATGGGTTCCAACATACTTGGGCGTGACGGCCGAGGTACGGTCCTCAACGTCCTTCCACAGGAAGGCGGCAACCTCCAGAGAAGCGGGCTTGCGGCTCTCGAGGTTCTTCATCAGGTACTTGAGCGTCAGGCCCGAGTCCAGAATGTCCTCGACGATCAGCACGTCGCGACCGCGGATGTCGATATCCAGGTCCTTAATGATACGCACGATACCCGAGGACTTCACACCGTCGCCATAGCTCGAAACAGCCATGAAATCGATGTTGGTCGGCAGCTCGATCTTGCGCATCAGGTCGCCCATAAAGACCACGGCGCCGCGCAGGACCGCAATCAGCACCAGATCCTTACCCGCGTAGTCGCGAGTAATCTGCTCGCCTAGGCGAGAGACGATACCGTCGATATCCTCCTGCGTAAACAGAACCTTCTCGATATCCGGATGTTGAGAAGCCATGACAACCCTTTCTTGTGCTTATCGCCCACACACCGCCGTATGGACGCGAACTTCACATTCTAGCAGCGCACGGGGTATATTTTCCAGCCCGTACGCCATCAGCGCGGGAATACCGTCAACGTCGCACAGAATAGCTGGCGTGGGACGCTACTCCGCATCGACCACACGAAGCAGATATGCCACGCGCGTTGCGGCCGTGCATTTAAAACGCTCGTCCGTGCGAACGCCTGCGACCCATACCACGGCACCTCCCGGAGCCGTTCTCACCACAGGAACGCCTGCGCGCTCAGAAACGGGAATACGAGCCTCGTTGAGCAGGTCGGATACCTTCTTACTTCGCCCACTCATGCCCAACGGACACATCACATCCCCCGGCGCGGGACCGTCTACCCACAGACGCGCCAAACGCGCCTCGGCGGGAATCTCCCCGCACGAGCCGGCGAGCACCCGTTCGCTATCGCGATCGGCAAAGCCCAGCGTCGCAGCATCCACCATCGCGGCCGCCCCTCCGGCACCCGCGAGTTCGCGGGCACGGCGCACAATATCACACCCCGGCTCGACGGCCATCGGCTCTGCCACCAGAACGCGGCCCGCCCCCAGCGGCAATCGACCGGGAATGGTGACCCAATCGGCAACTAACCCCTCGCGCGCCGCCGGAGCCTTGAATGACAGCATGCCAAACTCCACGCGCGCATCGATTCC
>JAIIWC010000105.1 GCA_022745215.1 Collinsella sp.
AAAATAGCTGTAATAATGTACCAATATTTGTTATTCTATAATCTTCCAATTACTCCCGTTCTTTTCAAGTACCAAATCAAATTGAGATACCTGCGTTGCCTTTGCCTGATTTACCACAAATCAGATTTTATCCCTTTCTTCCTCTTGATTGCCCACAACAGAAAAGAAAAAGCCCTGTCAAGAGCTTTGCCACCATTGGTGGTGCTTTGCACTCTTGATCGGGCTTTTTGTTTGCTGTATCTTCTCGCAAGAGGAAAAAAGTTACTCGTCCTCATCATCAAAATTGTTATTCCTTAATACTTCTCGTAACAGTTCCATATCTTCTTTTGAGTTCGGGTTTATCATTTTCACGACTTGATAAGGTGTCTTATACTTATGTCCCTCTATGCTTTCCCCAAACATATCCATACTGTATAAATCATCATAGCGGTCTAATAATTTTTGAAACTTCAAATGCTGGATAAATTCTTTGATTGGGTAAAGGTCGGACGCTTCAATGCTTTTCCCGTTGATATAGTCTGTAATATATTCCCGTAACTTTTCTAACTCATATTCCAGCCATTCTTCCTCGCTGTCAAAGAAGTTATCATAGTGTCCATGTTTCAGTTCTGCATTTAGACGTTCTTCGGCTCTTAAAAACTGACAGACTTCCTTTTCAGATTGATTGACATACTTCCATTCTCCCGACAACAATTCATTGGGCGTAACGTCCAGCACTTCCATTATCTTTTCCAGCGTTTCATAGGCAGGATAGTTCAACCCTCTTTCAATCTTGGAAAGGCTCTGCATATTGATACCGATTTTGTCCGCAAGTTCCTGTTGTTTCATTCCCCTAAATTTTCTTATGGTCTGTATATTATTTCCTAAATGGCTTATTTTCATTGCATAACCCTCCATATCTCGTTATATCTTCGCTATTATAAGTCTATCATGCTTAATATGATTTGTAAAGGCAAAAAAAGATATTGACAAATAAGCATATAAGAATTACTGTGTTCTTGTAATCGAATAAGCACAATAGAATGAAATATAAAAACATTCAAAAAGAAATACCTATCTGATTAAATCCGTAGATATGAATATCGGTTGAAATGGAACTTGTTAGAAAAGGCAAAACAGAACTTGCTGACAAAGTATTTCTGACACGGTGGCGGAAGCCTCTCAGGCTTACCGCCATGACACCTTGTGTCAAGGGGAAGAAATGCTTTGTCGGCTGGCGAGCCTGCGAGCCTTGTCTGTGCCCCCGTTATCTAACAGGGGGGCACTATTTCACAAAAGACAAGTCAAAAACCATACAACCCCAAAGCTGTAAGGAGTAATGAGGAGTTTTAAGAAGATAGTAATTTCACATTCTTTTGAATAGTGGTTTACAGGTATTTCAAGGCTATTGTGGGATTGGAGGAATACAATGAACAATTTAGAATTTGCACTTGAAATGAAGAATAAACGTCTTGCAAGCGGTCTTTCACAAGGAGAACTTGCAAGTCTTACCCATGTATCAAGATATAGTATCAACCGCTTTGAGAACGGAAAAGCCAACGCCAGCAAGGAAACACAAAATATTATCCTGCGTTGTCTGAATTACTATATCTGCGATAAGCCTTTTTATCTGCTCGTTGATTATCTGTCTGTCCGTTTTCCAACGACTGACGCATTGGAAATTATCCGAAAGGTGCTTGGCATGAAAGCAGATTATTTTATCCATTATGACTATGGATATTATGGCTATAAAGAGCATTACGCCTACGGAGAAATCAAGGTTATGGCTTCTGATGATGAACACATGGGCGTATTTTTGGAATTAAAAGGGGCAGGCTCACGCAATATGGAATATGTTTTACAGGCACAGAACAGGGATTGGTATTCATTCTTGAACCGCTGTCTTGACTGTGGCGGTGTTATCCGACGTTTTGACTTGGCAATCAACGATATGTGCGGTCTGCTGGATATTCCCGTTTTATCTGAAAAATACAAAAATGGCGGTGCGGATTGTCGCTGTAAAAACTATGAAAATGTGCAAGGCGGTAAACTAAGCGGAAAAAACCGCAATTTAGCAAGCACCCTTTATATCGGCTCAAAAGCAAGCACAAAATATTTCTGCCTGTATGAAAAACAAAAGGAACAGGCAACTAAAAAGAAACATACGGATATTATCAACCGTTTTGAAATTCGTCTGCGTGACAAAAAGGCAGTACAGGCAGTTGAGGAACTGTTATTGACGTATAACCCTCATGGGCTGGTGTTTTACCTTATTACTGATTTTGTGCAATTTCCCGACTATCCGCTGTGGGAGATATTCATTTCCCATGATAGTTTACCTTTTGAAATGAACCCCGTACCTGTCAATATGGAACGCACTCTGCAATGGCTGGAAAGACAGGTCATGCCGTCAATCGTGATGATAGAGGAAATCGACAGGCTGACAGGCTCAAACTACATGAAAATGATTGATGAATGTACCCACCTTTCTGAAAAACAGGAAATGCTTGTGGAACAAATGTGTACGGACATAGCAGACGTAATTGAAAGTGAGGGGGTGTTTTATGAGTAATGCACAGGATATTCCCGTATGGGAAAAATACACCCTTACCATTGAAGAAGCGTCAAAGTATTTCCGTATCGGAGAAAACAAGTTAAGACGCTTGGCAGAGGAAAACAAGGACGCTGGCTGGCTCATTATGAATGGCAACCGCATACAGATTAAACGACGACAGTTTGAACAGGTTATTGATAAATTGGACGCAATCTAATGCAAATGAGCCTTGTATGTGTTATGATGAACACAAGTCATATCAAGGCTCTTTCCAACAAGGAAAGGAG
>JAIIWC010000036.1 GCA_022745215.1 Collinsella sp.
AGCAGGACTGTCCGAGCAGGCGACCAAATACCAAAGCCCTCGGAACGATGGGACAGAGTATGCCCCGCCCCTAGGGACGACGAGCCACGTAAAGGAGCAGCCATGGCAGGCAAGCCACAAACACTAGCTACGACCTCGGCATTCGAGATCTTGGGCCCCGTCATGGTCGGCCCCAGTTCATCGCACACCGCCGGCGCCCTGCGGTGCGCCCAAGTTGCCGCCAGCCTGCTGGAAGGCCGCATCACCAAGGTCACCTTTGGCCTGTGGAACTCCTTCGCCCACACCTACCGCGGCCACGGCACCGACCGCGCGCTCGTCGCGGGCATCCTGGGCCTCGATACCGATGACGAGAACATCAAGCAGGCCTTTGACCTCGCACGCGAGCAGGGCCTCGAATATCACTTTGACATTAAGGGCGACGACGCCTCCATCCACCCCAACACCGTGGACATCGACATGCAAGACCTTACGGGCGCCACGGCACAGGTCCGCGGCGAGAGCCTGGGCGGCGGCAAGATGCGCATCAGTCGCATCAACGGCGTCGGCGTCGACATCTCGGGCATGTATTCCACGCTCTTCGTGGCGCACCAGGATGTTCCCGGCGTGCTCGCCGCGCTCACGAACCTGCTCGCCTACGCCCATGTGAACATCGCCTTCTGCCGCACCTACCGCACCGAGGTGGGCGGCCAGGCCTACTCCGTGTTTGAAACCGATGGCACCCCCGACGACACCGTCGTCCCCATGCTGCGCAAGCTCGACAATGTCGATTACGCCACCTTCATTGAGCTTCCCGGTTCGGCCTCATCGCTCTCCCCCGGCGTCTCAGCAAAGGAAATCTTCGACGACGGCGAGCAGCTGCTCGATGCGTGCGAGGAGCTGGGGCTCAACATCGGCGCCGTCATGGCCGTACGCGAGGCACGTCTGACCGGCGAGGCACACGCCATCGCCGCCATGCGCCGCGTACTCGACGTCATGCGCGAAGAGACCACAGCCCCCATTTCCAATCCGCAGCGCTCGCTCGGCGGCCTCATCGGCGGCGAGGCAAAACTTGTCGATGCCAGCGGCCGAAACGATCTAAGCACAAGCCTGATGGGCGCCGTCCAGACCGATGCCGTGGCCCGCGCCATGGCCGTGCTCGAGCGCTCAGCCACCATGGGCGTGATCGTCGCCGCCCCCACGGCCGGCTCCGCAGGCGTCGTACCCGGCTGCGTGTTGGCGCTCGCCGACAACCTCGAGCTCGACGACGAGCAGGTCATGGACGCCCTCTACTGCGCAGCCGCCATCGGCCTCAACCTCACCACGAGCGCCTGCGTTGCCGGCGCCGAGGGCGGCTGCCAAGCCGAGGTAGGAAGCGCGGCCGCCATGGCTGCCGCCGCGCTGGTGCAGATGCTCGGCGGCACGCCCGAGCAGGCGCTCGACGCCAGTTCCATCGCCCTGAGTAACCTGCTGGGCCTTGTTTGCGACCCCGTCGGTGGCCTCGTGGAGGTACCCTGCCAAAACCGCAACGCCATCGGCGTGGCAGCCGCCTTTAGCTCCGCACAGCTTGCCCTCGCCGGCATTAAGAGCCTGGTGCCGTTTGACCAGATGGCGCACGTCATGCTCTCGGTGGGCCACGCGTTGCCGGCCACGCTGCGCGAGACGGCCAAGGGCGGCATCGCGCAGGCTCCGGCCGCGCTTTCGGCCTGTGCAAAATGCGGTGTGTGCGGATAGCGACAAAGGACGACTTAAAGGTGGGACAAATGTCCCACCTCTTTTGAATGCCACCGTTTCCATACCACAATCAACTAGGTAATCGCTATAATGCAAGCCCAGTAAAAACACGATGAGCCACAAGGCGAAATTCGAAGGATATGCATACGATGTCGCAAAACGATCGAACTCAACTGATTCCCGATCCGCAGCAGCCGAGCAGGCACACCGGCGGCGTTCAGTCGCCGCGTCCTATCGCGCCGAGCCACGGTCAGCAGCGTGGTGCGACAAACACTTCGCAACGCCCGAACCAGCAACGTCAGCAGCGCAAGGCAAACGGCAATGCGCCCAAGCAGCCCCCCACGCACGCTCGAGGCGATCGCGGCCCCGCACGTAAACCCGCCGAGAACAATAAGTCGGGCAAAAAGACGACGCTCTTTGTCGTCCTGGGTCTTATCGTCATTGTCTATATCGTAGGCGTCGTAGCGTTTTCGCAGGTAGCCTACCCCAACACCACCATCGCCGGCGTCGACGTCTCGTTCTCCAACGCTTCGTCTGCCGCCACCAAGGTCAACTCGGCTTGGAAGCACTATAAGCTCACCGTGACAGGCGATGACTTTAGCTGGACCTATCAGCCCGAGTCCGATGAACCCATCGTCGACGGCGAAGCTGCCGCAAAAGAGATCATCAACCACAACGAAGCCTTTGTATGGCCGGTTCGCCTTGTGGAATCCTTAAGCGGCAAGAGCAAAACAACCGCTACCTCCAACGAAGTCGATCTTGATCAAGACGTCGACCTGTCCATGCTCTCCGACACCTTTGACCAAAAGCAGTTTGAGAAGGATCTGGGCGCCGCCATCGACGAGTTTAACGAGGGCCGTTCGGGCGCGTTCGAGGCCAATAGCTCCTATGACGAGCAGGCCGGCAAGTTTACCGTCGAGAAGGCGCGCTCCAACGAAAAACTCAACCGCGAGCATGTCATTAAATATGCCGAGCTCGAGCTTGCCTCGCTGGCCGAGACCGTAGATCTTTCCAAGCTCGGCAACGATGCCTATGAGCCGCTCAATGGAACGCTGACCGATGATCAGATTCAGGCTGCATGCGATGCCGCCAACAACTTCCTGGGCGTCAACGTGACCCTCAAGCTCAACGGCGAGGATGCCGGCAAGGTTGATGGCAGCTCCGTGTTGCAGTGGATCAGCTTTGCCGATCCCGCAAACCCCACGCTCGATACGTCGCAGATCAGCAGCTGGGCAGCCGAGCTCGCCAACGGCTTCAATACCGTGGGCTCCACTCGCTGGTGGACGCGCGCCGATGGCAAGCAGTGCGCCGTCGAAGGCGGCGACTTTGGTTGGTCCATCGACAGCAGCTCGCTCGCAAAGCAGGTCGAGGATGCCATTAACAACAAGCAGACCGGCGAAATCGAGATCAAATACTCCCAGAAAGCCGACACCTTTACCGCAAAGGGAGAGCCTGACTGGAAGGCATACGTCGATGTCGATCTGTCCGAGCAGCACGCGCGCTACTACGACGAGAGCGGCAATATCGTGTGGGAGGCCAACTTTATCTCGGGAAAGCCGGGCGAGGACGCCACGCCCGAGGGCGTCTGGCAGATCAACAGCAACGACGGCGCCAGCAAACTCATCGGTGCCAAGGACCCCGAGACCGGCAAGCCCAAATACGAGAGCCCGGTAAGCTATTGGATGCCGTTTGAGGGAAACATGGTCGGCTTCCACGATGCAACGTGGCAAAACGACAAGAGCTTTGACGACCCCAACTCCTACAAGTGGTGCGGCAGCCACGGATGCATCAACCTGCGCCTGGCTGACGCCAAGGCGCTGCACGATTGCATCAAAGTCGGCCTATGCGTGGTCGTCCACTCATAGTGCAACGCACGTATTCATACAACGTGGAACCGATGCGACCAATCTAACAGTTCCGAAAGAAACCGTCCCATGCGCCCGCCCCAACCAGTGGGCGCATATACTTATCGAGGTTCTTTCTATAAAGGAGACGCTATGCCGAATGTCCCCACGATCACCCCGGGCCCGGATGATACCGAGCGCACGCCCGAAGGTGCCACCGAAACGATTCCTCTGATTACAGGCGTACATGCCGACAAGGAGAACGGACGCACGAACGATACGGCCGAGATTTCCGATGAAGAGGCATATGCCAAGCTCAAGGCAAAACGTGCCGAACGTCGACGCAAAAAGCTGATTCGACGCGGTATTGCCGCCGGCGTCGTGGGTGCCATCGCGCTCATTGCCATTGTCGCAACCCTGGTTATCAATGCACAGCCACAGGGCGCTAGCGAGCCCGTAACCGACATGGTGACCGAGGGCACGTTTACCACAACGGTCGAGGCGAAAGGCCAGCTCAAACCCATTTCGTCCTCAGTG
This sequence comes from Collinsella sp., assembly GCA_022745215.1. Taxonomy (GTDB): domain Bacteria; phylum Actinomycetota; class Coriobacteriia; order Coriobacteriales; family Coriobacteriaceae; genus Collinsella. The sequence goes on from JAIIWC010000036.1 coordinate 4,092, forward strand.
GTCTCCCCTTCTGTCGACGGCACAGTCGATTCGATCAACGTGCAGGCAGGCCAATCCGTCAACGAGGGCGACGTGCTTATGACCATTAAAAACGACGAGCTCGATCGCAACGTTGCCGAGGCGCAGCGTGCAGTTGCAGCCGCTCAGGAGGACCTCGCCAACGCGCAGAAAGCCGCAGCTGCCGCGCAGGCCAACCCAACGACGGACGTCGATGGAGCTTCAGCAGCGGCTGGCATCTCCGCCGCATCAGCGGACACGAACGCCGTATCGGCCGCGCAGCGCAGCCTCGCATCGGCCCAGGCAAACCTCGATCAGGCGAACGCCAAGGCCGCCAGCCGTACGGTCACGGCCCCGAGCTCGGGCAGCATCGTGGAGCTCAACGCCAAGGTGGGCGCCACGGTAACTGGCGGCATGATCATGGGTGAAAGTGATACGAGCGGCGGCAAGCAGTGCATGCAGATCGCCGACCTGTCCAAAATGAAGGTGACCGTGCAGGTGGGCGAAAAGGACATCGCCAAGATCGCCGTTGGGCAGAACGCCAACGTCACCTATCCCGCGTTTCCCGATATCGTGAGCCAGGGAACGGTCACCGCCATCGCCTCAGTGGCAAACTCCGACTCCAACAACGGCGGCGGCAGCGTGACCTTTAACGTCGACATCCTCATCGAGGCGCCCGACGCGCGCCTCAAGCCGGGCATGACGGCCGAGGTCTCGGTGGTGACCGAGCAGCTCGACGACGTGGTGATGGTGCCGACGATGGCGCTCATGACCAAAGACGGCGAACACTATTACGTCAACGTGGCAACCGATGACGAGGGCAAGCAAACCCGTCGCGTGAAGGTGAACGTCGTGACGCAAAACGACAACGAAGCCGTAGTCGGCAAGACGCAGGTCAAGCGAGACGACCAGGGCAACGAGATCAACCCTAACGTGCCGGTTACCAAGCTGCGCGATGGCGACACCCTCGTCATGGACACCGGAGCGGGCGCAACGGCTGACGGCGGCTACAGCGCGGATTCGGGCAGCATGTCTGCCGACGAGGGTATGTAATGCGTCCCGTCATCGACATTCGCAACGTGCACCGCATCTTTGAGAGCGAGGCCGGCTGCGCCCATATCCTGCACAACGTGAGCCTGGCGGTAGATCCCGGCGAGTTCGTCGCCATTACCGGTCCCTCGGGCTCGGGCAAGTCGACGCTCATGAACATCCTGGGCTGCCTGGACAAACCGACGGCGGGCGACTATTACCTGCAAGGGCTCAACGTGGCCGAGCTCGATGATGACGAGCTCACCGAAGTCCGCGCCCTGAGCATCGGCTTTGTCTTTCAGAGTTTCAACCTGCTGCCGCGCCTGTCGGTTATCGAAAACGTCATGCTGCCACTGGCCTACACCAACGTGCCCCGTAGCCAGCGCGAGATGCGCGCCGTGCACGCGCTGCAGGCCGTCACGCTGCCCGTCGACCACTGGGACCACCGCATATCCGAGCTCTCGGGCGGCCAGATGCAGCGTGTCGCCATCGCGCGTGCCCTCGTCAATGACCCGCCCATCATTCTGGCCGACGAGCCGACGGGAAACCTGGACTCCGCGACCGGAGCGCTTGTGATGGAGACCTTCCATAAGCTCCAGGAGCGCGGCAAAACCATCGTGCTTATCACACACGACCCCGGCATTGCCGCTGTGGCCGACCGTGCCGTGACCATACGCGACGGTCGCATTCACGACGGCACGTATATTCCACATGCACCGCGGACCCTGCGCAGCGCCGTAGATTGCCTGCCCATGATTTCCGCCTCCGCCAACCCGCCGAAAGGAGTGGTGGCATGAGCACCCGCGATCTCATCCAGGAAGCCCTGCACTCGCTCGAGGCCAACAAGGGGCGAAGCCTGCTCACCATCCTGGGCATCGTCATTGGCATCGCATCGGTCATCGCTATGACCTCGCTCATCGGCGGCATCCAAAACAGCTTGGTCAACAGCCTGGGGCTCAACGCAGCTCGTATGGTTCAGATCTATTCGTCCCAAGAACTCACCGATTCGGACGTCCAGAAGCTTCAAAAACTGGTGCCGCAGATAGAGCAGATCGGCATTGTCGACAGCGCGTATACCGAGTACAAGTCTGGCGATAAAAGCTATACCGTCATGGCGCAGGGCGTCGATAGCGACATGCTCGACGCCGTGGGTGCCAGCAAGCTCGTTGCGGGACGTGTCTATTCCCAGGCCGAGTCTCAATCAGGCTCGCGCGTGGCGCTCATCAGCCGCGGCGGCGCCGATCAGCTTTACGGCAACGAGCAGGATGCGCTGGGGAAAACCATCAAGGTGTCCAACGGCGAGGTTCAGATTGTAGGCGTGATTGATGGCGGCAGCGACTCCATGGGCTCGCTCTCGCTGTATATGCCACGCGAAACCATATCCGGGCTGTTTGGCGACGAGAATCCTTCATTCCCCAGCGTGACGGCACTTGCCGCCGAGGGCACGGACATGGATGAGCTCTGCAAAAACATCGAGTCCAAGGTGCGCGCGATGAAGGGCATATCGGAGGACGATGAGTACGACAGTGTATCGGCGACCTCCATGAAAAGCGCCATCGATGCACTCAACTCCTTTATGGGCGCATTCTCGCTCATCATGGGTGCCGTCGCCAGTATCTCGCTGCTTGTCGGCGGGATCGGCATTATGAATATGATGCTCACCAACGTGACCGAGCGAATCCGCGAAATAGGTATTCGCCGTGCCCTGGGCGCCAGTCGTCGCGATATCACCGCGCAGTTTTTGGCCGAGTCCTCGGCGCTGTGCGTCACCGGTGGCCTGCTGGGTGTCCTGATTGGCTATCTGCTGGCCTGGGGCCTCGCGATGTTTGCCGCAGGATCAGGGGTTCTCAGCGAGCTCGGTGCCAGCGGGCAAATCACACCGAGCTTTTCAATCGCCACGGTGCTGCTAGCCTTCGCCGTCTCCGTCGGCATCGGCGTAACCTTTGGCTTCTACCCCGCCCGCCGCGCCGCAAAGCTCGATCCAGTCGAGTGTCTACGCTACCAGTAAGCCACCGCCAACAAGTTGCGGTGAAATAGGGACCGTTTAGGCTGTTAAAAGGCCTATTCAGTCCCTATTTCACCGCAACTCAGGGGGGGGTAAGGCGCACGTGCTATTCGAAACGAGATTCCACGCTCGAAAGGCCGCTCAACGTCAGATTATTAGCAACCTCCGAGACGCGCTCGATAGGAACCGAGCCATCGGACAATGCCCACGTGCGATAGATGCCGATGATACCCGACAGCAGAAACGCCAGATAGTAGTCGAACATCTCGTCCTTGAGACCTTGGGGCAGCAGATCGCGCTCGGCAATCTCGTGTTCGAGCGGCGCACGAAGACGAGCCATAAAATCATCGAGCGGAATGTTCTCGATCAGCTGACGATTGAGCACCAGGTTGTTGCACAGTGCCTCGTTAACGGTTTTAAAGAAGGTCGCCGCCGCGCCCAGGGCGCGCTCGTTGGTGTCGCCGTCCATGGAGGCAAGCGTTTTCTCGACCGAGTCGACAATCATCTCCACCACATCGACGGCAATGGCATCGAGCAAGCCATCAACCGTACCAAAGTGAACGTAAAAGGTCTTGCGGTCGACATTGGCCTCGCGCGCGATGGCACTCACCGTAATGTCTGCCAGCGGCTTTTCCATGAGCAGGCGCTCGAAAGCGGAAAGGATGGCATTGCGGCTGCGAACGATGCGGCGATCAAGACGCGGTTTGCTGGTGTCCATGGACGTGTCCCTTCGATATGCGGGCATTCATCAACAGATGAGAGATAATCTACGTAAGAGGATTATCCCCCATACAGCACAAATATGCCCCGCATCATGAAGAACGCACGACTGCCCTACTGCGACTTAGGACGCTTCTTCTTATTGAGCGCCGAAGGAGATACACGGATACCGTCGCCTGTCTGTAGCACATAGGCTTTATGAGCCGGCTTAGCGGCCCCAGAAGCCTTCTGAGCGTGCTTCTTGGGATCAACGGTAACAGCATTCGTGGGGTGCGGCTTAGTGGGCGCAGAGGGCGTCTGAGGCGTGCGGCCAAGCTTGCGCATCACACGATCCCAGCGCGCATGGATGCTCTCGTTGTGGGCGCTCTTAAGGCCCAGCAGGGGCGCAGCCAAAATGGTCGGCGCGATAAACGTAATGAGGCGCCACAGCAGATAGCCGGCGGTCGAAGCCGACCCAAAGAAATGACCCAAGAACAATGCAAAGCCGCCCTCAGCGCCACCAGTTCCACCGGGCAAGGGGACCGCAGAGCTCAGCAGCTGGACAAAGGCGCTCGCGGCCATGACCGAGAAAAAGTCGACCTCGTGGTGGCCAAAGGCAAGCATCAGGAAATACGGCACCAGATAGAAAAACGCAAGCTGCAGCATGGTGATAAACACGGTGAGCAGCATGGAAGAAAAATGTCCGGCAGAAAGCTTGAACTTCTCGGAGAACGAGTAGATCTCGCCATCGACAAACGAGCGCCATCCATCGATCTTAGTGGCCGAGACACCTATGCGCTCGAGCCAATTGATGATGCAATGGGCGACGCGCGTGACGGTCTTAGGCATGAGCGCGACGGCGAAGATGCCGAGCAGGATGCAGCAGTGACCGCCAAAACTAAAGACGCACAGCAGCGTCATGTCGCCATAGCGCTCGGCAAAAAACGGCATGCGAGCAAGCAATAGGATAGCGCCCCAGGCAACTAGGCCAAACTGATACACAATAAATCGGGTGAACTGCGTGGCACCCGCTTCGCCCACGTTTTGGCCCGCTTTGGTCAGGCGGTAGATCTGGGCAGGCGTAGAGCCCATCATCATGGGCGTCAGGTTGCCAAAGAAGATGCCACTCGCCTCGACCGAGATCAGGTCGCGAATGCCGACGGGTGAATTGGGGTCGAGCCAGACGGCGATCGCATAGGCCACAATGCCAAAGAACAGATACATGAACATGCAAAGACACGCGACAACGAGCCAGGGCGCCTGGACGCTCGACATAGCAGCCCAGAACTGCCCCATCTGCCCGGTTACCACCAGATAGACGATATAACCCACCAGCACAACGCCGATAAAGATTGCGCCGCGGCGTGCGCTCTTATTGTCATCGCCGCCCGAGGCCTCAACCTCGACCTGGGGCTTGGACGTATGCTGAGAGGACTCCGTCATGAGACTCCTTCTAACAGTCAAAATATCTTGGTTATTGTACCCGTAAGGGCCATAAGCAGAACGCAAAGCTCTTGTTCAAACGGGAATGACAGACAGTTGTTTGATAATAAAAAACCCGGCCTTCCGTGGAAAGACCGGGTATCAGATGCGTGGTAGCCCGTACCAGATTCGAACTGGTGATCTCCGCCTTGAGAGGGCGGCGTCCTAAACCGCTAGACGAACGGGCCATAGGTCTCGGCAGAAAAGAAGTGGTAGCCCGTACCAGATTCGAACTGGTGATCTCCGCCTTGAGAGGGCGGCGTCCTAAACCGCTAGACGAACGGGCCACATGACATCTGCACTGCCGTGCTGCGAAGAAATATATTACGGGACAAAAAACATCAGCGCAAGAAGAAATTCCAAATTGCCGAAAATTTGTCGACAGGTTATGGAACGCGCAGGTCAACTAATTAGCTAATTCAAGTTGAGATGAACCAAAAGGGTTTCGCGATCGTTGGGGATGTTGTCCTCGATAACGGCTTCGAGGGCGGCGTTGAGTAGCTGGCCTAGCTCGAGCCCCGGCTTCACACCGGCACGAATCAAGTCGCCGCCGTTGATAGCAAGCATCTTGAGCGAATAGGGCTCCCCCGCCTCCAACAAATCATGGGCGAGTGAGCGCATCTCTTCGATCGTCTCGACGTAATAGAAGCACGACGGCGCCTTGCCCAGCGTGTCGGCACGCTTAAGGTCCATAAGCTCGTCCATCAGGCGCGGCGTATCGACGCCCTCGCCCGAAAGCAAGCGCATCATATTGAGCAAGCAGGAGCGCTCGGGGCGCAGCGGCTTGTCGTGGTACTTAATGAGCAGGCACACGTCGCGGACCAAGTCGTGCGAAAGCGCCAAGCGATCCATGATGGCGCGCGCCTTCTTGGCCCCGAGCTCGGGGTGACCGTAAAAGTGGCCGCTGCCCGCATGGTCGACCGTAAAGCAATCGGGCTTGGAAACGTCGTGCAAAAACGCCGCCCACATTAGGCTCATTGAGGGTGTAAAGCCGTCGCACAGCGCCAACTCCCCCGCCACCGTCAGCACACGGGCGATATGCTCGTAAACGTTAAACGCATGATAGACGCTGCGCTGATCAAACCCGCGACCCGCTGCCAACTCGGGCACGGCGGCGCAGATGAGCTCGGGGTAGCGCAGCATGGCGTCTCCCCCGTGGCCGGTCGAAAGGATACCCTCGAGCTCAATGCCCACGCGCTCGCGCGCCACAGCATCGAGCAGCGGCGCGCACTCGGCAAGCGCCTGTTTAGTCTTAGGCTCGATCATAAAATCCAGACGGCAGGCAAAACGCACCGCGCGCAGCATGCGAAGCGCGTCCTCGTTAAAACGACGCTTGGGATCTCCAACGGCGCGGATGAGCTTGCGGTCTAGGTCGCCCTGACCATCGTAGCGGTCGACAAGACCACGCTCGGGATGCCAGGCCATAGCGTTAACGGTAAAGTCACGACGCGCCAGATCGTCCTCAAGCGACGCCGCACGCTCCACACTCTGGGGATGGCGGCCGTCGGTGTAAAAGCCGTCTAGGCGGTAGGTGGTGACCTCAATGCGCTCATCATCGCAAATAGCCGTGATGCCGCCAAATTTAATACCCGACTCAACCACCGCAATGCCAGCGGCCTCGAGCGCCGCCTTGGACTCCTGCCACAGGCCGCTGCAGCACATGTCAACATCGTGGCTGGGGCATCCCATCAGGGCATCGCGCACCCAACCACCCACGTACCAGGCCTCAAGACCTGCTGCCTCAAGCGCACGCAGGACACGGATAGAGGCATCGGTCGGCTGCGTACCGTTGAGCGAAACATTGCACATGCCTATGGCCTCCTGCGACTATCAAATTGGCTATCGATTGCGTCTGCAAGAAGTCTAGCAAGAAACAGCCTCCACTGCACACGCAAGTCCGATAAACAAAAACGCATCCGTCCTAGTCTAAGACGGATGCGAAATAATTGAACTATTCAGGCAAGGTGCCGGAACTAGCAAACCTGACGGATTGCAATACCCTTCTGATACTCATCGACCTTAGCAAAATCGCCCAGACCCGGGCACTCGACCACGTTGGCGCCGGTGGCCATCGAGAGGCGCAGGGCATCCTCGACGCGCTCGGGGGCGTTGTGCCACACGGAAAGGAAGGCGGCCAGCGAGGAGTCGCCCGCGCAGACGGTCGACAGCAGCTTGACGTCGAAGGTGCGGTTGGCAAACCAGATGTGCTCGCCGTTGGAGAAGTACGCGCCGGCGCCACCCAGGGTCAACAGCACGTTCTTGGCGCCCTTGGCATGCAGTTCGGCCATCGCGCCCTTGACAGACTCGTCGTCGCCACCGCTCACCTTAATGCCAAAGATGTCGAGCAGCTCGTCGTCGTTAGGCTTAATGAGGAGCGGCTCCATAGCAATGAGGTCGGCCAACTGATGGCTCGAAATATCGAGCACGAACTCGGCGCCCTTTGCCTTAACGCGGCGAAGCACCTCGGCCAGGAAGCCCTCAGAGGTGTTGGGGGGCAGCGAGCCGCTAATGACCAGGCAGGTCATGTCGTCAAGTGAATCGATGAGCTCAAACATCTCCTGCTCGTTGGCAGCGTTGATGGCGGCACCGGCATTGACCATGTTGTACTCGGTGTCGGGACCGGCGTTGAGGAACACGTTGACACGCGTGATGCCGTCAGTCCATACGGGCTTGACGGGCACGCCAAGGGCCTCGGCGCCCTTAACGATAAACTCTCCCGAGAAGCCGGCGAAGAAGCCCAGGATCGTGGTGTCGACGCCGTAGTGGTCGAGCGTAAAAGAGACGTTGAGACCCTTGCCGTTGGGGGTGTAGACAGCGTTACGGGTGCGAGTGACGGTGTTGGCGGACAGGCCATCGCAGGAGATGTTGTAGTCAATAGCGGGATTTGCAGTGAGCGTATAAATCATGAATGTTCCTTTCACGAAGCAACGTGTTAATGAAAGTATATTCCACACATCGGTAAAAGGCTAGGACAACTCGGTAAACAGTGTGGAAGCGATGAAGTACGGCAGAACATGTCTCCCCCATGGCAGAACAAAAAAGGCGCCCCGGTCGAAACCGGGACGCCGTATGCGCACGAGTTTGTCGCGTTTCGCTTACTTGCGATCGAGCTTGCGGACAGCAACGCGCTTGCTGTACTCGTCGACGTGACCAAAGTCGCCGATGCCGACGGACTCAGCAACGTTGGCGCCGGTGGCCATAGCGAGCTTCATGGCCTCCTCGACGTTGTCGCGGTCCCTGTACCACTTGTGCAGGAACGCAGCGAGGGTGCAGTCGCCGGCGCAGACGGAAGAGACAAGCTTGATGTTGAACTCACGCTTGGCATACCAGATGTCCTCGCCGTTGGAGAAGTAAGCGTCACCGCGGCTACCACGGGTGAGCAGCACGTTCTGGACGCCGGCCTCGTGAGCCAGCTTCATGGCAACGCGGACCTCGTCGTCGGTGTCGACCGGCACGCCGAAGATAGCCTTCATCTCGTGATGGTTCGGCTTAATGAGCAGCGGCTTCTTGTGAGCGAGCTCCTTGAGCTTGTCGGAGGACAGGTCCAGGACGACGTCGGCGCCACGGGCCTGAGCGTGCTCCATGACCTGAGCCAGGAAGTCGGGCGTAGCTTTGGGAGGCACGGAGCCGGAGACGATCAGGCACTCAAGGTCGCCCGCGGTGTCCAGGATGTTGTAGAGCTCCTCCTGGTGCTGCGGCGTGATCGGAGCACCGGGGTTCAGGATGCCGTACTCGTGCTGGCCATCGTTGACGTAGGTGTTGATGCGCGTGATACCGTCGGTCCAGACCGGGCGGCAGAGGCAACCCAGGTTCATGACCTCCTCGACGATGAACTTGCCCGTGAAGCCGGCGAAGAAACCGAGCGCGACGGTGTCGACGCCCATCTTCTTAAAGGCGAAGGACACGTCGAGGCCCTTGCCGTTAGCCGTGTAGCTGGCCGAGCCGGTGCGGACGTTCTCGTCGGGCTCGAGCGGAGAGCTCGAAACCGTCATGTCGACAGCCGGGTTAGCGGTTAGCGTGTAGAACATTTACAGTACCCCCTGTATATGTGAGGGCCGCGTGGCCGGCCCATTCCAACCACGCGGTTACCTCTGATACCAAATTAGCGAGCTGCGGACTCGAGCAGTGCCTTGACCTCGGCAGCGGTGTTGCAGGCGAGCGCCTTCTCGGCGAGCTCGTCGCACTCGGCCTTGGTCCACTGGCTGATGGTCTTGCGGGCGCGCAGGATGGACGGAGCGCTCATCGAGAACTCCTCCAGGCCCCAGCTGATCAGCAGCGGCTCGAGCAACGGATCGGCAGCGGCCTCGCCGCACATACCGACCATGATGCCGGCCTTCACGCCGCTCTCGATGATGTTCTTGAGCGAGCGGAGCACGGCGGGATAGTAAACCTGGTACAGGTTGGAGATGGTGTCGTTGCCACGGTCGGCGCACATGGTGTAGCCGATCAGGTCGTTGGTGCCGATGGAGAAGAAGTCGGCGACCTCGGCCAGGCGGTCAGCGAGCAGCGAGGCGGCAGGCGTCTCGACCATGATGCCGACCTCGATGTTCTCGTTGAACTTGCGACCCTCTTCGGTCAGCTCGGCCTTGCACTGCTCGACGAGCTCCTTGACAGCCAAGACTTCCTCGACGCAGGTGACGAGCGGGATCATAATCTTGACGTCACCGAAGGCGCTGGCGCGCAGCAGGGCGCGGAGCTGGACCTTGTACTGGTCGGGGTTGGCCAGGCAGTAACGCACGGCGCGGAAGCCCATGAAGGGGTTCTCTTCCTTGACCATGTGCAGGTACGGAATCTCCTTGTCGCCACCCACATCGAGCGTGCGGATGATGACCGGAGCGCCCTTGAGCGCGCTGGCGACCTTACGGTAGGCGTTGAACTGCTCCTCCTCGGAAGGAAGCTCAGCAGAGTCCATGAACAGGAACTCGGAACGGAACAGGCCGATAGCCTCGGCATCGTGATCGAGCGCGTTGGGCACGTCATCGGGGTTGCCGATGTTGCAGGCGATGATCTTCTTGATGCCGTCGGCAGTCACGGACGGCTTGCCGCGGAAGGCCTCGAGAGCCGCCTTCTCGGCAGCGAAAGCCTCGGCCTTGGCAGTGTAAGCGGCGAGCGTCTCCTCATCGGGATCGGCCTCGACGATACCCTTGCCACCGTCGACGACAACGGTCATGCCGTTGCGCAGTGCGGTGCAGCTGTTGGAAACCGAAAGGACAGCCGGGATCTCGAGGGCGCGCGCAATGATTGCGGAGTGCGACGTGCGGCCACCAGTCTCGGTGACGATACCGGCAACGTGGGCCTTATCGATCGTGGCGGTCATGGACGGCGTGAGGTCGTGCACGACAACGACGGTGTTCTCGGGCAGGACGGAGAGGTCGACGACCTCCTTGCCCAGCAGCTCGGCCAGAATACCGGTGCGGATGTCGGCGATGTCGGCCGCGCGCAGACGGAACATCTCGTCGTCCATGGACAGGAACATGTTCTCGAACATGGTCGAGGTGTCCATGAGCGCCTGCTCGGCGCAGGTGCCGCCGTCGATGGCGGCGTTGATGGCGTCGGTCATGCCCGGATCCTGAGCTAGGACAATGTGTCCGCTCATGATCTCGGCCTCGGCCTCGCCCACTGTCTCCTTCATGTGGTCGGCCTGAGCCTGGGTCTTCTCGCAGAAGACCGAAAGAGCGGTCTGATAGCGCTCCTTCTCTGCTGCCGAATCAGCAACCTCGTGCGGCTCAAACGTCAAGTCGGGATCGACGGCAACCATGACGGTGCCGATTCCGATGCCCTCGGATGCGTTGACTCCCTGATACATTCCCATTCCTCTCTCCGTGCCATGTGATAAAGCGTTTTGCCATATCCATGACAAAAGAGCGCAGCTACCTTGATACAGGTCACTGCGCCCCCAAGTATGAACTTAATTGTTCAACATGCGACCCGTTTGAGTTCTACTCGCCAAGACCGCTCTTAATGAGCTCGATGGCAGCAGCCAGAGCCTCGGCCTCGTCGGCACCGTCGCACTTGACCTCGACCTCGGTACCGCAAGGGATACCAGCAGCCATGAGGGCCATCGGGGACTTGCCGTTGACCTCCTTCTCGGGGGTGACGACCGTCACGTCACAGGCGTACTTGCCCATGGTGGAGGCAAACAGACCAGCCGGACGCATGTGCAGACCCTGAGGATTAACGAGGGTAGCCTTCTCAGAAACCATAATTGACTCCTTTTTTGTGTTTAACCCCTGTCATGCATGTGGCAGGAGTCAGATTCACGACGTTGTTTATATTAACTCACATCAAACGGTTTTTCATTGTGTTTCGCACGAATTGTTGGACAGTTGTCTGTTCTGTCCGCTTTCTCGCCCCGTACCCCGCGCGCGGACCCATGAGATTTTCTGCTCTACAGTCCTGCTCGCACGAAGAGCACATTAAGTGCTCTTCGGCTCGTGCGGAACTCGCGATAAATCTCATGGCCCCCGCGCGCGGGGTCCGGGGCGAGCAAGCTGCGGAAACTCGGTCGGTCCAAAGTAATATCGTGCGAACGGAATTCTGGCTGATGACTTGTTCGCGACAAAGACTCGATAGGCAGCCCACTCTATGCCCTTTTGTAAGTTGCGGTGAAATAGGGACTGAATTTGGGGTTGAATCGTTTAAACAGTCCCCATTTCACCGTAACTTATGGGAGGGCATAGAAAAAGGCGGGGGCTCCTGGTGGAGTCCTCGCCTTTGTTACAGGGGGCGATGTTATTCGCGTACTGTGGGATTAGACCAGGCGGGCGTTGATCGTCTTGGCGATCTCGGCGGCGTTGGTGGAACCCTTGACGGTGGCACGGAAGTCCTCGTCCATGAGCGCCTCGGCGACCTTGGACAGGATCTTGAGGTGCGTGGTGCCAGCCTGAGCACCCGGGATGAGCAGGGCGATGGCCACGTTGACGGGGGCACCGTCCATGGTGTCCCAACCGGTCACACCGGACTCGTCCTTGACGACGATGACAGCGGCCTCGGTGATGGCGTCGGACTTGGCATGCGGGATGGCGAAGCCCTCCATCATGCCCGTGGTGCCTTCGGCCTCGCGAGCCAGGAATGCGTTCATAACAGCGTCGGCATCGTTGGCGAGACCGGCCTTGACAGCCTGGTTGGAAACGAAGCTCAGGGCCTCGTCACGAGAAGCGAAGTCCTCGGCGACAAAGACGTTCTCGACCTTCACGAAGTCGGAAGCCTCGGCCTTGGGGGCCTCGACGGCAGCGGCCTTAGGGGCCTCAACCGGCTTGGCAGCGGGAGCTGCGGGAGTAGCAGGAGCAGCCTTCTGGTTCTTCTCGAAGTCATACTTCTTGAAGGCGACGAACAGGATGCCACCGACCACGGCACCGATGAGGATCGCGAGGACCCACAGCGGACCGTTCTCAACAACGGGCAGGACCAGGAAGCCGCCGTGGGGCGCCGGATCGTGAACGTTGAACATGATGGTCAGGATCGAAGCGATGGAGGAACCGAGCATCATGATGGGCATGACGGGCCAGATGTTCTTGGTCATGAACGGAATGGCGCCCTCGGTGATGTGGGTGCAACCAAGGATGAGGTTGACGATACCGGCGTCATGATCCTCCTGGCTGAAGTACTTCTTGCCGACGACGACGGCGAAGGTGGTGATCAGCGGCGGAACGATGCAGGCGGCGGAGACGGCAGCCATGAAGTTGGTGCCGAAGTTGTAGGTGTCGGTGCCGACACCGGCGGCCAGGGCCTCGGTGAGCATAGCGGTACCGGTGACGTAGGCAGCCTTGTTGACCGGGCCACCCATGTCAAAGGCGCACATGCAGCCGATGGCAAGACCCAGGACGATAGCGCCAGAGGCGGACAGGCCCTTGAGGAAGTCCATCATGGCGGTGTTGATGGCAGCCATGGGGCCGGAGATGCCGAGCATGACGAGGCCGACGATGGCCGTCGAGAACAGCGGGTACAGGAAGATAGCCTTGAGGCCGTCCAGGTTCTTGGGCAGACCGGAGAAGACCTTCTCGAGCAGCAGGATGACATAGCCAGCGAGGAAGCCGCCGACGATGCCGCCCAGGAAGCCGAAGCCCACGCCAGCGCCGCCGGCGTCGATCATACCGGTCTCGGCGTTAACGGGCAGGCCCTGGATGGCGATCATGCCGGCAACGAAACCGGGGACGAGCGCCGGGCGCTTGCCGATGGACTCGGCGATGTAAGCGGAAAGCACGGGAACCATGAGGTTCATGGCAATGCCGCCGATGATCTTGAGCATCGCGGCGAAGCTGTTGTAGTCAGCAGCCGTCGAATCGAAGGACGTGATGCCCCACAGGAACGAGACGGCGGTCAGAACACCACCGGCGACGACGAAGACCAGCATGTGGCTAACGCCGTTCATGAGGTGCTTGTAGATGACGTGGCCGATGGACTCCTTCTCCTCGACCTCGTCCTCGACATCGGCAGCGGCGGCAACCGAGTCGTCGCCCTTGGCGGCGAGCGCGCGGTCAATCAGCTTACCGGCGGCCTCGACGGACAGGGCCTTGGAAACACCAACGGAAACCATGGGCTTACCGGCGAAACGCTCCGCCTGGACATCCTTATCGGCTGCGACGACGACGGCCTTGGCACCGGCGATCTCACCCTTCGTGAGCTCATTCTCGACACCGACCTGGCCATGGGTCTCGACCTTAATGGTCAGACCGCGCTCGGCAGCTGCCTTCTCCAGCGCCTCCTTCGCCATGAAGGTGTGCGCGATACCGGTCGGGCAACCGGTGGCGGCGATGATGTCAAACTTAGCCATGTGTCCCTCCTTCTTGAGTTCTGCGCCCGCGGGCGCTCCCCTACACGCGCTTCTTGCGCGTTTTTCCACACCTGAAAGATACCAACCCACCGCTTGCGTGAGAAGAGACAAGGCACAATTCTCCGGTGAAAGGTTCTTTCATGACCGTAAACGGTAGATGAAAGTTTATCATCATCGCTTGAAACGGCAAGGTGTATCTTGTAATTGAAAATGCCCGTATACTATGGCATGAAAAACAAGTCCGATTTTCATGCCAACCAGGAGCCGTCCATGACCGATAGCAGCAAGAGCGCGCTCTCACTCATTAGCACCCACAAGGGATACAGCGAATCCGAGCAGCGCATTGTCGACTATATTCTGGAGCATCAGTCCGAGGCGCCGCGCCTGACGGCCGCGCAACTCTCACGAGCCGCCGCAACATCCGAGGCGACGGTTTCGCGCTTTTGCCGCAAGCTGGGCTTTGGCAGCTTCCGCAGCTTTCAGTTTTCGCTGGCGCGCGA
>JAIIWC010000106.1 GCA_022745215.1 Collinsella sp.
TAAATTCAGTAAATGTGTAATTTTTTCAAAAAAGTTGTTGCGTGCCGGACAGACTTCTGTGTATACTAATCCCCGCAGCGCACGCGAGCGGAAACAAACGCGAACGCCTGCCTGGGGAGTTAGCTCAGTTTGGTTAGAGCGCCGGCCTGTCACGTCGGAGGTCGCGGGTTCGAGCCCCGTACTTCCCGCCAACGCAATTAAAGCCACGTCTTCGGACGTGGCTTTTTGCGTTTGATGCACTTTGTTTCGATAGAACGATCGCCCTGGCGCATCTTCGTCCAGAATCCCCGCGCCTTCGGGAACGCGAGTAAAATTTAATAAGTATATCTGTCTGAACAACAGCTTTGTTGCGCAACACCTGTTCTACGAGACAGGGGGTTAGGTTATACTAAATTGCACTGTGCGCCGCATCCGATGCATTTCGCTCCAAGCGCGGCACTCAGTGGATATCCGATTTACCATTTGGATGTCCTGGCGGTCATTTAGCGTCTCGACACAAGCTCGGCCCCGGAGCTCGTTCGAGCTGTTCGTATTCCTTGAAAGGGGAAAAATGGACATATCGAGGAAGACTGATTACGCCCTTCGTATGCTGGCGATGCTTGCTGAGGATCCGGAGTGTTTGCTTTCTGTTCGCACCGCTGCCGAAGAGGTCAATGTCCCGTATTCGTTTGCCCGCTCGATTCAGCACGGTTTGGTCCAGGCCGGTATTGTGGAGAGCCTGCGTGGCGTCCACGGTGGCATGCGTCTCAAGGTCAGTCCGGACGACGTCACTATCCGCCAGGTCGTCGAGGCCGTTCAGGGTCCTATGGTTATGAACGATTGCACCGCGCCCGATGGTGACTGTGCGCGCATGGGCGCGTGCTGCTATCATCCCCTGTGGGCCGGAGCTCAGGCGTTGATGCGCGACTACCTCGATTCCGTTTCGCTCGGCGACATCGTCGCTCACCGCCAGTTCCCAGCCGTCGATCCCAAGTTCGCCGACCGCGAAGCGTTTCCCGAGTACGCCACCTGCGCGTGCGCTTACCGGGAGGAATAGCGCCGCATAAGGAGCATAGCCATGATTCAGGACCCCTTTCGTTCGATGATTCGTTCGGAAGGGGTCCTGCGTTATCGCGACCTTCCGTGGCGCCGCACACGCGATCCGTACATCATTTGGCTTTCTGAGGTCATGCTGCAGCAAACGCAGGTGCCGCGTGTGGAGGCGCGCATGCCGGTGTGGCTCGATCGTTTTCCGACTGTGCAGGCGCTTGCCCAGGCCGCGCCTTCCGATGTTTTGGACGCTTGGCAGGGCATGGGCTACAACCGTCGTGCTCTGGCTCTTCACAGGGCCGCACAGTGCGTTGTTGAGGACTGGGATGGGGAGTTTCCGCGCGAGACGCGCGATCTGGTCGCGCTGCCCGGCATTGGTCCGGCGACGGCGCAGGGAATCCGCTCGTTTGCGTTCGATCTTCCGGGCGTGTATCTGGAGACCAACGTGCGCACGGTCTTTCTGCATCATTTCTTTCCCGACGTGCCGGCTGTTCCCGATCGCGAACTGGTGCCGCTGATTCAGGCCGCCTGTCCGGCGGCTCCCGGCGCGACGGCGGATGAGATCGCTCCCTTTGCCGTGCCGCTCGATGATGCCGATACGCCGCGCGCGTGGTATTACGCGTTGCTGGATTACGGCGCATATCTAAAAAAGACGTTGCCCAATCCGTCCAGGCGCTCGGCGGGCTATAGCCGTCAATCAAAGTTTGAGGGCTCACGTCGTCAAAAGCGCGCGCATATCGTGCGCATGTTGCTGGCAGCGCGCGATGGCCAGCCGGCGGGGATTACGCTTGCTGATGCCGTGGTGGGCGTTAACGAGATGGAAGCGGCGGCTGGGCGTGGACCGGTCGAGCGCGAGCTTGTCGCGGGCATTCTGGCCGACCTGGAGCGTGAGGGCTTTTGCCGAGCCGAGGGCGATCGCTGGCTGAGCATCTAGCCCGTGCAAATCTGAAGAACAGGATTGTAAGGTTTAGATTTCCGACATGAGGGCATCCTAAAGACGAGGCCGCTCGAAGCCTACGGGCGGCATGCGTTGAAGGGAAGTACACCTATGGATTTTGAGAATTCTCAAACCAAGAAGAACCTCGAGACCGCTTTTGCCGGTGAGTCCCAGGCACACACCAAGTATCGCTACTATGCCTCCAAGGCCAAGAAGGACGGCTACGTTCAGATCTCGAACATCTTTGCCGAGACGGCTGGCAACGAGTCCGAGCACGCCAAACTGTGGTTTAAGTATCTGCACGATGGCGCCGTCCCCGATACCCTGGACAATCTGCGCGATGCCGCCGCGGGTGAGAACTACGAGTGGACCACGATGTACGACGAGTTTGCCAAGACCGCCGAGGAAGAGGGCTTTGCCGAGATTGCCGCAAAGTTCCGTGGTGTCGCCGCCGTCGAGAAGGCCCACGAGGAGCGCTACAACAAGCTCGTCGAGCGCATCGAGTCGGGCGAGGTGTTTGAGCGTGAGGGCGTAAAGGTGTGGAAGTGCCTGAACTGCGGGCACCTGCATGTGGGTGCCGAGGCGCCTGAGGTGTGCCCGGTGTGCAACCACCCCAAGGCGTACTTTGAGGAGCAGGTGGTGAACTACTAGCGCCGATACGAACGTGGACTGCGGAGCGCAGGGCGGGGAAATACCTTTCCCTCTCGCTCACGGCTCCGCAG
>JAIIWC010000037.1 GCA_022745215.1 Collinsella sp.
GGTGGACGTCCATCCCGAACGCGGTAGAATACTTTGGCATGGGAGCCTCCCAACCTCGTTGCGGCGCGGCTGCGCCTATGGCACTTCAACATCATTGTCACAGCCCCGACCCGCGGTCACGAGCGGGGGCTCCTGTCTTTTTAGTGCCCTCGGATTGGGTCATAGTGTCTGTCGGTACCAAAGCATCGGCGTCGCCTTGATCCAAACCTACCAAAAGGGGACAGGTTTATTTGGTCGGTTTTATCTGGGCAAACGTGGTCGTCTATCGCAATATGGTCGTTGGGGACGTTCTTGTTTGACTAGTCGTTTAAGAACGTCCCCAACGACTACATAGCATGAGAGTGGATAATCTCCCGGTTTGAGTCTGCATTCAAGCTCAAAGTGGGAGATTATCCACTCTCGTTTTTGTTCTACCTACATTTGTAGGAACAGTTCGTGGAGGCGGGTGTCTTCATCGAGTTCGGGGTGGAAGGTTACGCCGAGCTGGTTGCCCTGGCGGGCGGCGACGATGCGGCCATCGACCTCTGCCAAGGCCTTGGCGTCGCCGTGGACCTCGACGATGCGGGGCGCGCGGATAAATGTCAGCGGCACTTCACCGTCGATGCCGTCTACCTGTCCCTTGGTGCGAAAACTGCCGAGCTGTCTGCCATAGGCATTGCGCTCAACGAGCACATCCATGGTTGCCAAACGCGGCGTGCCCTTATCGTCATGAGCGGCAAGGTCGTGAGCCAGCAGAATCAGGCCGGCGCAGGTGCCCAGGACGGGCATGCCTTCAGCGATACGGGTACGAAGCTCCTCGAGCATGCCCAACTCATCAAGCAGTTTCCCTTGAACGGTAGACTCGCCGCCGGGGAGGACCAGGCGGTCAAAGTTCTGCTGCAAATCGGCCGCCTGCCTCATCTCGATACAACGTGCGCCCAGCTCAGATAGCCTTGCCTCGTGCTCGGCAAAAGCGCCCTGGACCGCCAGCACGGCGACCGTTTGGTCTGCATAATCGCTCATGTGCGATCCTTTCTGCTGGACTAGCGCCCGCGCTCCTCCATGATGATCTCGATCTCGTCGGCGTTGATGCCCACCATAGCCTCGCCCAGGTCCTCCGAAAGCTCGGCGATGAGCTTGGCGTCGGTGAAGTTTGCCACGGCCTTGACGATGGCGGCGGCGCGCTTGGCGGGGTCGCCGCTCTTAAAGATGCCCGAGCCAACAAAGACGCCCTCGGCGCCCAGCTGCATCATCAGCGCGGCGTCGGCGGGGGTCGCGACTCCGCCGGCGGCAAAGTTTACGACGGGGAGCTTGCCCGTGGCATGGACCTCGCGCACCAGCTCGACCGGAACCTGCAGCTGCATGGCTGCCTCAAAGAGCTCGTCGTCGCGCAGAGCAACAACGTCGCGGATCTGCTTTTGGATCTTGCGCATATGGCGCACAGCCTGGACGACGTCGCCCGTGCCCGGCTCGCCCTTGGTGCGAATCATCGTGGCGCCCTCGGCAACACGGCGCAACGCCTCGCCCAGATCGCGGGCGCCGCAGACAAACGGCACGTCAAACTGGGTCTTGTCGATGTGATAGACATCGTCGGCAGGGGAGAGGACCTCGGACTCGTCGATGTAGTCGATTTCGATGGCCTGCAGGATCTGCGCCTCGACAATGTGGCCGATGCGGCACTTGGCCATAACGGGGATGGAGACAGCTTTTTGGATGCCCTTGATCATCTTGGGATCACTCATGCGCGAGACGCCGCCTGCGGCGCGGATGTCGGCCGGGATGCGCTCGAGCGCCATGACGGCGCAGGCGCCCGCCTCCTCGGCGATGCGTGCTTGCTCGGGCGTGGTGACGTCCATGATGACGCCGCCCTTGAGCATCTGCGCGAGCTCGCGATTGAGTTTGACGCGATCGGCCTTGCTGGTCTGTTCTGCCATGGTTGCTCCCTTGGTTGGCATGTACATTGCTTGACGGAACATCCTATCGGGGAGCTGGGTATGGCGAAATACTCAGTTTTCGAGATAATAACAAGGTCAGACTAATGCCAGATTGAATGATTCGATAAGGTCAGGTGATAGACCCATGCTTGACTACAATTTGGAAAATCGCGGCGAAGCATCGCTTTATGAGTATGTTTACCAGCAAATTCGCGATGATATTGTTGCTGGCCGTATTGCGGCGGGGGAGCATCTGCCGTCTAAGCGCGCCTTTGCGAGTCATCTGGGTATCAGTGTCATTACCATCGAGAATGCATATAGCCAGTTGCTTGCCGAGGGCTATATTTGCTCAATGCCGCGTCGTGGCTACTACGCGTGCGAGCTTCCGGATGCGCCGGTTTTGGCTTTTGCTGCGGGGGATATCGACCGAGATGCTGTCCCTGTTGGTCCCAGCGCGCATGATGCCATGGGGCAGGCAGAGCGATTCGACGCACTTTCTCCTTCCGCATTTGAGGCGGCGCGGCTTTGGCAAAGTGCGCTACGGGCGACGCTGACGTCCGAAGACGAACGTGAAATCTTTTCGCCCGCACCGGCGCAGGGCACCGCTCGACTGCGACGTGCGATTGCGCACCATCTGCGCGGGACAAGGGGCATGAATGTCAATCCCGACAATATCGTTATCGGTGCGGGCGCCCAGCTGCTCGATACCATGTTGGTTCAGTTGCTTGGCGCGGACAAGGTGTATGCCGTCGAGGATCCAGGCTATTTGCGCTTGACGCGCATCTATCAGGCCATGGGTTGCGAAGTGCGGCATGTCCCGTTGGATGCTGAGGGCGTGGACTTGAGCGCGCTGCAGAAAACCGGGACCGATGTCCTTCACCTGATGCCGTCTCATCAGTATCCGACCGGTCTTGTGACGAGCATTGCACGTCGCTATGCGTTGCTGAGCTGGGCCGCCGAGCGGCCAGGTCGGTATCTCATCGAAGACGACTTTGATTGTGAGTTTCGCCTTGCCGGCAAGCCGATTCCCGCGCTCGCGTCGATCGATGCCGCCCAGTCGGTTATCTACACCAACACGTTTTCGAAGAGCCTTTCATCGGCGTTACGTTTGGCGTACATGGTGCTGCCCGATGAACTAATGGAGAGGTTTAAACGCAACCTTGGTTTCTACGCCTCGTCGGTAAGTTCTGTTGATCAGGTTGCCTTGGCGCGTTTGCTGGAATCGGGTGATTACGAGCGACATGTGAACCGCGTGCGCGTTCGTGCTCGTGGGGCGCGTGATGGCCTGGCGGCGCTTGTACGGAAAACGTTTCCGGCAGGGGAAGTCTCGATCGAGTACGCGGACGCCGGCCTTTACTGCGTCGTGGCCGTGGAACGTGACGCGGGCGGAAGCTCTTTTGCACGGGCCCTCACGCGCTTAAGCATCCCGTTCATCGATATCAGTGACTGTTATTGGTGTGCCGATGGCGCATCTGTTCCTAAAAACTCAAGTCAAATTCTTGTTCAGTATGACGATCTGAGTCCAAAAGTGCTAACAACCTTGGAATTGCAGCTAATGGGGGCACTCTGCAACCTAAGTGAGTAGGCTTTTGGAACTTTGGCGACCAGGCAGTTTTGTAACAAGCTATCTACCTGCGGTTTTGAAAAGCAGGATGACTGGTCTGCTCGGGATGTTCCAAAAAGTCTACTCACTTGCCGCGCAAAGCTTCCGCACGAGAAAAAATGGGGTTTTCAACAGGGCCCCGTCCAGTTCTTGGCAAGCTTTTGGTCAGTTGGGGAGGGCTGTTGAAAACTTAGCGGTCCGTTCGGCGCCATTTTCGGTGCGTTCGCGCCAATGCGAGACAGGCTGGGTTGAGATTCGTGTTTTCCTGTGCCTATGAAGGATCTGCTTTGTGACATATCGGCTTTTAGGTACTGGCGTTTGCCCCCTCAGGTCCGCGCTTTGTGTCCGCCGCTTCCACGGCCGGAAGAAGACCGGCAGCGATATGAACTCGCCCGTAACCCGACGGCTGCGGTTGCGCTCGGTTTTCCACTGTATACATTGGTTCGGACGAGAAACAAACGGACTTGCCCTGCCAGCATTAGGCAGCGGCTGTTCCTTGGTGAGCTCCCCAGGGAATCCGTGCTGGAAACGGAGCATGGATTTTTGGTTACGTCTCCTCTACTGACGGCATTCATCATGTCGCGGCATCTGACGGATCTTCAGCTTCTTTTGGTATTGGCGGAGATGTGTGGCTTGTTTGCGGTGTGCGCTCTGCCGGCGGCACTTGAGGCGGAGCTTACGCGTGCAATTGATTCGGGCGCGATTTCGACAACCTTGGGTTGGGTGCGCTGCCCATCCGGGGATGACGCTGCCTCAAATTTATGGCGTCGTGACGCTTTGGTTTTGGGTGGAGACCTTGACCGTTTTTGTTCAGATGTTTGCGGGATGCGTTACGGCAATCGATTTATAGCGGTATCGCGTCTCGTTCCATTGGGTGCCGCATCGCCTTTTGAGGTCGAGGCATATTTGTTGCTTGGATTGCCACGATCCCTGGGAGGCGAAGGTTTTTGCGGCATAGAGCTCAATGTCGAAGTGTGGCTAAGCGCAAGTGCTCGAGCGATTGTGGGAAAGTCCCGTGTATATATCGACCTACTTCTGTCTTCGTCGGACGGCAGGCGACAGGTGGCCATTGAATGTCAGGGAAAGGCCTCGCACGGACGAGCAGGGGATGGCTTGCGTGACGCTGACCGCATGACGGCCCTTCAGGCCATGGGCTACGATGTACTTCTCCTGACACACAGACAGATATCCGATGAGGATAGATTCCGCGCGGTCGTTAAGGCCGTATGCAGGATGCTCGATGCTGAATATCGTGATAAAAGCTCAGATGAGCAAAGGGCCGAGACATTACTCCGGTCTGAACTATTCGTTGACTGGACAAAATTGGGAGTAATCGACGGAAAGATGCCCGTTAGACACAAAACAGCTCGATCGTGGACGGCTGCAGTTCTAAGTGAGTAGACTTTTGGCGCTTTGGCGACCGGGCCGTTTTGCAACAAGTCATTTACCTGCGGCTTTATAAAGCAATATGGATGGTGTGCTCGACAAGTTCCAAAAAGTCTACTCACTTAGTTTTTGACGAGAAACCGATGCCGAAGGCGGTCCTATTTCAGAGCGTTAACAAATTCGTGAGGCACGAAAAAGGCCCGAACCATGCGGTCCGGGCCTCATCGAGCTAGAGGTTATGTCTCAGGCAGTTGGCTTAGCCAAAGTAGCGCTTGAGCAGACCGGCGAAAGCCTTGCCGTGGCGAGCCTCGTCGCGAGCCATCTCGTGCACGGTGTCGTGGATGGCATCGAGGCCAGCGGCCTTGGCGCGCTTGGCAAGATCGGTCTTGCCGGCGGTGGCGCCGTTCTCGGCCTCAACGCGCATCTCGAGGTTCTTCTTGGTGGAGTCGGTCACGACCTCGCCCAGGAGCTCGGCGAACTTGGCGGCGTGCTCGGCCTCCTCGTGGGCAGCCTTCTCCCAGTACAGACCGATCTCGGGATAACCCTCGCGATGGGCGACGCGAGCCATGGCCAGGTACATACCGACCTCGGAGCACTCGCCTTCAAAGTTGGCGCGCAGGTCGGCAACGATGTCCTCGGAGACGCCCTCCATCTTGGCGACGCCCACGACGTGCTCGGCAGCCCACTCGAGCTGGCCCTCCTCCTGCTTCAGGAAACGAGAACCGGGAACGCCGCACTGGGGGCACTTAAAATCCTCGGGCAGCTGGTCGCCGTCGAACTCTTCCACATAACCGCAAACGGGGCAAACAAACTTCATGATTCGATCCTTTCGATCGATGGCGATGGTGCGCTCGTCCGGTCCCGTAAGGGCCCTCTCCGGACGTGCGTCTTGACGAGTTCTATTATCCATAAATGAGACCGAATGTGAAGCCTATTAGGAATGATTTTTAATAAAACAATTTTGGGCATGTGAAGATGTTGATTGATTAACGATTGCTAGACCTCGTGCGACCTCCGATGAGTACAATCGGTCGAGCAAATGTTGACCTATCAACAAATGAAGGAGTTTCCTTTATGCATCTAGCCCGTCGTGCCTGGTGCCGAACATATCAGATGGTTTTTCGCATCGCATTGCCGATCCTGCCCTATACCGAGCCGCGCATTTTGGAGCATGCCGAGGATGTGCCCGCGGTGCTTCAAAAGCGCTCGATCCAGAAGGTCCTTATCGTGACAGACCCTGGTATTGCACGTTTGGGGCTCACGGCATCACTCGAGCGTGCGCTTACGGGTCAGGGGATTGGCGTTACGGTCTATGCCGAAACGCGTGCGAACCCCACGGTCTCAAACGTGGAGGAAGCGGCGTCCCTGTATCGCGAGAGCGCCTGCCAGGCCATTATCGGCTTTGGCGGCGGTTCGGCCATGGACTGCGCCAAGGGCGTGGGCGCACGCATCGCACAGCCAAATAAGCCCATCAACAAGATGCGCGGCCTGTTGCGCGTCCACCGTCTCCTGCCGCTGCTTATTGCGGTTCCCACTACCGCCGGTACGGGAAGCGAAGTCACACTCGCGGCGGTTATCACCGATGACGAGACGCACTACAAATACCCCATTAACGACTTTGTGCTTATTCCGCGCTTTGCGGTGCACGACCCCGAGTTTACACGCGGCCTGCCCGCCTCCATTACGGGGCAGACGGGCATGGATGCTCTGACACATGCCGTCGAGGCGTTTATCGGGCGCAGCACCACGCCCTATACGCGTAAGATGGCGCGTCAGGCGGTCCAGCTCATCCGCGACAATTTGCTCGAGGCTTATGAGCATGGCGACGACATGCGCGCTCGTCGCAATATGCTTTCGGCGGCGTATAAGGCGGGCGTTGCGTTTACTCGCTCCTATGTCGGATATGTGCATGCCATCGCGCACAGCCTGGGCGGCCGATACGGAATTCCGCACGGTTTGGCCAACGCGATCATCCTGCCGCACATGCTTCGCGCTTATGGTGACGCCGCCGCCCCCAAGCTTGCCGATCTTGCTCGCATGGCCGGTATCGCGCCGGCTAACGCGCAGGACAGTCTTGCGGCCGAGGCCTTTATCGATTGGGTCGACCGCATGAACGCCGCCTTGGGCATACCGAAATATGTGACGGGCATTCGCCGCTCCGACATTCCTGAGATGGCGGCGCATGCCGATGCCGAGGCCAATCCCCTGTACCCCGTTCCGCTTTTAATGGACCGTTTGGAGCTCGAGCATATGTACGAGGTCGTTGCGGGTGGTATGTTTGAAGACGAGAACTAGGAGGGCCCATGAACACCGAGGAAATCGCGCGCATCGTTGCCGATCAGCGCGCCTATTTTAAGACGCACGCCACGTTTGATGTCGATGCTCGACGTCGTGCGCTCGTGAGTTTACGCGATGCGGTGCGGGCCCACGAGGCCGATATTGCCCATGCGCTCAAGACCGATTTGGGAAAGTCGCATGACGAGGCGTATATGTGCGAGATCGGCACCTCGCTTTCCGAGATTCGTTATCAGATTGCGCATGTGGCTCGATGGAGTCGCTCGCGCCTGCGTCCGTGTGACCTCGCCAACGCCGTGAGTGTGTGCAAGACGCAGTCCGTGCCCTATGGCGTCACACTCATCATGGCTCCGTGGAACTACCCGTTTTTACTGACGCTTGAGCCACTCGCCGGCGCCCTTGCCGCGGGCAATACCGTGGTCATCAAGCCGAGCGCCTATGCTCCGGCATCGAGCGCGGTGCTCAAGCAAATCTGTGAAGAGGCATTTGATCCGCGCTTGGTGACGGTCGTCGAAGGCGGGCGTGCCGAAAACGAAGCGTTGCTCGATGAGTGCTGGGACAAGATCTTCTTTACCGGTAGCGTTCCGGTCGGCAAGCTCGTCATGGAGCGTGCAAGTAAAAACCTCACACCCGTGACGCTTGAGCTGGGCGGAAAGAGTCCCTGCATCGTGGATGCGACGGCTAACTTGGAGGTCGCGGCACGCCGTATCGCCTTTGGTAAATGGCTCAACGTGGGGCAGACCTGCGTGGCGCCCGACTACCTGCTGGTCGATGCGCGCGTGCACGACGAGCTGCTGGACCTCATCAAGGAGGAGGCCCGTCGCATGTTTGGCGAGCACCCGCTCGACAACGAGGACTACGGTCATATTGTCAACGCCAAGCATTTCGCGCGCGTACGCGGGCTGATCGACCCCGACAAGGTTGTGCTGGGAGGCACGGCGCGCGAGTCGTCGCTCAAGATTGAGCCGACGATCCTAGACGGCGTGGCGCCTGAGGACGCCGTGATGCAGGAAGAGATTTTCGGTCCCATCTTGCCGGTGCTGACGTTTGAGAGCCTGGATGAGGCCGAGGCGTTTATTGCAGATCGTCCGACGCCGCTGGCCCTGTATATCTTTAGCCAGGATCGCGCAGTTCAGGAGCGCTTTGTGCGCTACGTGCCCTTTGGCGGCGGCTGCGTTAACGACACGATCATGCACTTGGCTACGAGCCATATGGGCTTCGGCGGCATGGGTGCGAGCGGTATGGGCCAGTACCATGGCCGCGAGAGCTTCGATACGTTTAGCCACAAGAAGAGCATCGTGAACAAGGTAACCTGGCTGGACGTGCCGTTTCGGTATGCGCCCTACGCAAGCTGGAAGCACAAGTTCGTGCGTATGTTTGTGCATTAGAATCAGATGACATAGGGATAAACAAAGTGGCCGCCCCCGCGTAAGCGAAGACGGCCATTTCTCACGATGAAAACGTGTATCGGAGTTGGCAAGACCCGCTGCCACGGGTGCCATCCGTGTTCCTATCTTATCTGCAAGCGTTCCGTTGTGCAAGCGTTGCGGCAAACGATTGAAAGACGCAGACAGGATGAATTTGTGTCCGCACGGGCCCGTAGACTTCTCAACTACGTTGTGGATGCTCGCTAATCGGTAATGGAGGCGCACGTGTTTGATGACGATGACCTGTTCGATCTGACAGACGATCCGTTTGAGTGGGATATGCTACTCGATGACGATGAGTTGGAGCAGGACCGTAAGAAGCGGCAGGGCAAGAAGACGCGGGATGACGCTTCGAAAAAGCAGGACAAGCGTCGCCGAGGTCTGTTCGGCGGGCTCTTTGGGTGACTGTCTCATCGCCGCGTCTGTATACTAAACAGGTCTTATACGCGTTGCGAAATGAGGACAGAGACGATGATGTGGTTTACCGCCGACCTGCACCTGGGCGATACGAATATCTTGCACGACATGGATCGACCGTTTGATTCGGTCGAGGAGATGAACCGCAAGGTCATCGATGCCATCAATGAGTGCGTGGCTGTGGACGACCGCCTCTATATCTTGGGAGACTTTACCTATCGTTTGCCCCTGGCGGAGGCGGTGCGCCTGCGCGAGCGCATCGAATGTCAGAACGTAACGCTCATCCGCGGTAACCATGACGGCGACTGGGAAGATCCAGACGCGCCGCACATTTGGGATGAGGTGCGCGATTATCTGGAGGTCGCCCCCGGTTACGCGAAGGGCCATCGCCTGGTAATGAGTCATTACCCCATGCTCAGCTGGAACGGCAAGGCGCGTGGCGCCATCATGTTGCACGGGCATATCCACAGCAGGGGAGACCGCACCAACGCGCGCAACCGCGATCGCGAGCGCCCGGTCCTGCGCTACGACGTTGGCCTCGATGCCAACAACTACAAGCCCGTAAGCCGTGACCAAATCCTAGGCTTCTTTGGACTGTAGCTGTAAGTGCAGGTAGAATGAACGCGCCGCGCGGATGGTCTGTGCGGCGCGTTTCAGTAGGAGCGATGAATCCATGAGGGCTATCCAGCGCATTAACCATAACGCTGCCATCTGCGAAGACGGCGCGGGGCGTCAACTTATCGCGCTGGGTCGTGGTATCGGCTTTGGCGATATGCCGCATGAGGTCGACCTGGATGTCATCACGCGTACCTTTTACGGCATCGATTCAAAGTACCTGGCGTTTATCGATGAGGTCGACCCCGAGGTGCTGGAGTTTTCTGCTCAGCTGGCTGATATCGCAACCGGACAGCTTTCGTACGAATTGAGCCCTAACCTCCCCATTACATTGGCGGACCATATCCAGTTTGCCATTAAGCGCGCCCGCGAACACATGGTGGTGTCGTTGCCGCTCGAGCGCGATCTGGAGCAGCTGCATCCCATCGAATACCGCTTGGGCGAGCTGGCTGTTCGCGGCATCCAGAAAAGCTTCCGTGTGCGTATGCCCCGAAGCGAGGCCGCGGGCATTGCCATGTCGATTGTCAACGCATCGGTTAAGCCGAGCGAGCGGCGCGTGCTTGCCGAGCAGCACGAGGAGCGACTGCTCGATATGACGGTCGCGATTATTCAAGAAGAGTTGGGTGTGACGGTCGATCGCTCGTCGTTCGCCTTTGCCCGCTTTGCCACTCATGTGCGCTATCTGCTCGACCGCGTGGCAAAGAAAGAGCCGATCGATACCGAGAACTCCGGTCTTTACGACGTGCTCGTGGAGCAGTATCCGGCGGCATCGCGTTGCGCTCACCGTGTCGACGATCTGATTCAAGAGATCTTTGGCGAGCCATTGGCCCAAGAGGAGCTCGTCTATCTGATCATGCATGTGAATCGCGTGGCTTCTGTCCACTCGGATAAATAGGCTCTCTGGTATTTCCTTTCCGTCATGGCGACCGTTCGCGGGTCGTTTGCTACCGTTCGTCGGTAATCTGAGCCGCAACGAACGCATCTGCCGCATATACTCGCCGTGTGTTGGGTGTTACTCACGGCGCAGCTCCGAGAGGCACTACCGATTCTGCCGAGATCATAATTGGGTCTCTGTCGGTTGTGCGCGGGGCTTTTTTCATGTCGATCCACCCGGGAATCACATGCAAATCAATCTCTTGCCAACTGGTATCGCGCGCTGCGTAGGCGCGAGCGGAATCGTGCGTCTTGGTGCCGTGAAGTCCCACGGCCTTTAGTTGGAAGAGAAGGGATTCGACATGACTGTCGATAACAAGAAGATTGCCGAGGACGTGCTTGCTGCCGTCGGCGGCGCCTCCAATGTGACGAACGCAACGCACTGCATGACCCGCCTGCGTCTGAACCTCAAGGATCAGTCCGTTCCCAATGACGATGAAGTAAAGAAGATCAAGGGTGTGCTGGGCGCACAGTGGTCTGGTGGCCAGTATCAGGTCATCATTGGCCAGAACGTGCCGAAGGTCTATGACGCCACCATTGCGCTGGGCGTCAAGGGCGAAGGCTCCATTGACGAGAACCTCGATGACGGCACCAAGGAGCCACTGACGGTCAAGACTGCGGGCAAGAAGGCCCTTAACTACCTGTCCAAGACAATGTGCATGACGATCCCCATTATCATGGGCGCCGCCATGTTCCGCACACTTGCCGTACTTTGCGGCGACGGCATGCTCGGTATCTGGTCTGCCGATTCTGACATCTACAACTTCTTCTACAACTGGATTTACAACGCCGGCTATTATTTCCTTCCTGTCTATCTGGGTTGGGCTGCCGCAAAGCAGCTCGGCTGCAGCCAGCCGCTCGGCATGATGCTCGGCGGCGTGCTCATTGCCCCCGAGTTCATGACGTTGGTCAACGCCGCTGCGGATTCTGGTGCTACGACCACGATGGTTTACGGCGTGCTCCCGGCTCAGCTGAACAACTATTCTGCGACCGTGCTCCCCATGCTGCTGTCTATGCCGGTACTGATGGTCGTCGAGAAGTTCATGAAGAAGATCATCCCCGACATGCTCTCCACGGTGTTTGTGCCCGTGTGCACCATGGCTGTGATGACCCCCGTTTCCCTGTGCGCCCTAGCTCCGATTGGTTCCATTCTGGGCGACCTGGTCGGCAACTTTATGTTCGGCCTCGGAAACGCTGGCGGCATCGTCACGATTCTCTCCCTCGTCGCCATTGCTGCGCTTTGGGAGTTCCTGGTTATGACCGGTATGCACCAGGTTCTGATTGCCCTCGGCATTGTGCAGGTGCTCACCTCAGGGTCTGACTCCTGCGTTATGGTCGCGGGTGCTATCGCTCAGTTCGCCACGTGGGGCATGGCCTTCGGTGCCTTCCTGCGCCTTAAGGAGGTCGACGAAAAGGGCGCTATGCTTGGTTTCTCGCTCTCCGGCATTGTCGGTGGCGTGACGGAGCCCGCGCTGTATGGCTGCGGCTTTAAGTATACTCGCTGCCTGGGTGCCATGGTCGCGGGCGGCGCTATCGGCGGCCTGATCGCGGCTCTCACTAATGTGACCACGTATGTTTTGGGCGCAACTAATATCCTTGGTATTACAGGTTATGTTGCAGGCGGAACTGCTAATCTCGTATGGGGCTGCGTTGCATCGGGCACTGCATTTGTTGCCGCCGCTGCCATCGCCTACTTCTTTGGCTTTACCAAGGAGCAGCTCGACGAAGACGCTGCTGCCGCCAAAGCCTAAAGCATCCGTTCGGTAGGACAATTATCTGGGGCACTTGGCTGCGCTTCAAGTGTCCCTTTCCGTAGATGGGGGTCAATATGAAGCAATTGCTCATTCGTGCCGACGATATCGGTTATTCGTATGCCGTTAACCTGGGGATTGCCCGCAGTATCAATGAGGGCCTGGTGCGCTCGGCGGGACTTATGCCCAATATGCCCGAGGCCGAGCGTGGCTGGTCGCTCGTGGCGGATGTCGGCATTGCGGTGGGTCAGCACACCAACGTGTGCCTGGGCAAGCCGTGTGCCGACCCGGCGCTCATTCCGAGCATGCTCAACGAGAACGGCGAGTTCCATAGCAGCCGTACCTTCCGCGATCATTTTAAGCGCGGCGAGGAGTTGATAGACTTCGACGAGGCCTGCATCGAGATCCGCGCGCAGCATGACCGCTTTGTCGAGATCGTGGGCCGCGAGCCCGATTACTTTGAGGCCCATGCCGTCATGAGCAAAAACCTTAACCGAGCGATCTCGGCGGTTGCTCAGGAGCTGGGCCTTAAGGAGCAAAAGGCGAGCTTCGACCCCGCGGCTGTGGTGCATTGCGGAGATACTGATCTGCGCATGGTGATGCGCTCGATGGAGCCGGGCTACGAGCCCAAAGAGGCAATCATGCAGACGGTTCGCGAGATGGTGGTCGGCGAGACGGTCGTCTTTGTGTGCCATCCGGGCTATCTCGATCGTTTTATCTTGGAGAACAGCTCGCTCACGACCGACCGCACCAAGGAAGTCGATGCGCTGATTGACCCCGAGCTTCGCACTTGGCTTGAGTCTCAATCCGATCTTCGCCTGATCGACTACCGCGACCTGTAAGGACCCAAGTCACCACAAAGGGGGCAGTCGCCTTTGTGGTGGTTCTGGCGCCGTTGCCATTATGGCGGCGGCGTCTTTTTTGTCCGTGCGGCGCGGTAGAGTGTAGGCGGTTGAAATTTGCGTCCATCGAGGAGCTGCCATGAACGAGATCAAGTGCCCGCATTGCGGCGAAGTTTTTAAGGTCGATGCGTCCGGTTATGCGGATATCGTCAAGCAGGTGCGCGATGCCGAGTTCTCGCGCGACCTGGATGAGCGCGTGAAGGCGGTCCAGCGCGAGGGCGAGCAGGCACTGGAGCTTGAGCGCTCGCGCTCGACGGCTGCTTTGCAAAAGGCAGAGTCTCAGCGCGACGCTCAGCTTGTCGAGCAGAAGAACGCTGCAGCTCAGCAGCTGGCACAAGAGGTTGCCAAGCGCGACGCTGAGCTTGCCGAGCTGCGCGCCAAGCTCGAAGGCGCTGCCGCAGAGCGCGAGAGTGCAAGTCAGCGCGCGGCGGTTGAGGCCCGTTCCGATGCTCAAAAGGAGAATGCCGAGCTTCAGCGCGAGATCGACAATTTACGTGCGCAGTTGGAGCGCAAAGATGATGAAGCCAGGCTTGCCGAGGCGGCGGCACGCAATGCTGCTCAAAACGACCTGTCCGCGCGCGACGCTCAGATTGCCGAGCTGCAGGCCAGGATCGCCGCGGCGGACAAGGCCCAGGAGATGGCGCTTGCCGCTGCCGCGGCAGAGTCGCAGCGTGAGCTCGATGCCGCTCGCAGCGAGGCCGAGCGCGCGCTTACTGACTATCGCGCGAAGGTGCAAGAGAAGTTTTCCGCCGCAAAGGCTCAGTCCGAGCAAGAGGCCGAGGGCCTGCGTGCCCAGCTGCGCGAGCAGGAACTGATGGCAAAAATGAACCTGTCAGAGGCGGTCGCCGCGGCGGAGCGAGAACGCGATGAGGCACGTGCCAAACTGACGAGCGAGCTGGCGGTGCGCGATTCTCGCGAGGAGCAAGCCAAGGCGGCACACGAGCTCGAGCTTGCGCAGGCCAAGCGCGCGAGCGATGACCTGATTCGCTACAAGGATGAAGAGATCGAGCGCCTTAAGGATATGAAGGTTCGCCTGTCCACCAAGATGGTGGGCGAGTCGCTCGAGCAGCACTGCGAGACCGAGTTCAACCGTCTGCGCATGACGGCGTTTCCCAATGCGTACTTCGAGAAAGATAACGATGCATCCGAGGGCACCAAGGGAGACTTTATCTTCCGTGAGTGCGACGCGAGCGGCAACGAGGTCATCTCAATTATGTTCGAGATGAAAAACGAGAACGACGAGACCGCGACCAAGCATAAAAACGAGGACTTCTTTAAGAAACTCGATCACGATCGTCGCCAGAAAGGCTGTGAGTACGCGGTGCTCTGCACGCTGCTCGAGCCCGAGAGCGAGCTCTACAACGCGGGAATCGTGGACGTGAGCTATCGCTACGAGAAGATGTATGTGATCCGCCCGCAGTTCTTCATTCCCATCATTACGCTGCTGCGCAATGCCGCCATGGGTTCGCTTCGCTATAAGCAGGAGCTGGCGGAGTACAAGCAGCAGAATATCGATGTCACGAACTTCGAAGCCAAGATGGAGAAGTTCAAGAACGATTTCGGCCGCAACTACGAGATCGCGAGCCGCAAGTTCCAAACGGCAATCGATGAGATCGACAAGACGATTAGCCATCTGCAGAAAACCAAGGAGGCGTTGCTGTCCTCCGAGAACAATCTGCGCCTTGCCAACAAGAAAGCCGACGATCTTACCATTCGCAAGCTCACGTGGGGCAACAAGACCATGAAGGCGGCGTTTGACGAGGCACGCGGGGCTGCGGCAGAGACAAACGATGAGCCAGCCGAGGCGGATTCGTATGAGGTCGAGGATGCCGAGTAAGGCATAGCGGATAGTGCAAAAAGCGGGGCCGCTGGCGATGTTGCCAGCGGCCCCGCTTTGTTTCGTCCCATTGCGCCCGGCTAGTCCTCGAGCAGGTCCTCGATAAAGCCGACGCGGTAGTTCTTGAAGATTACCTCGCCGCCGTCTTGCGTGGCGTCCAGATCGACATCGCCCATGATGCCAAAATCGTGGTCGCCATCCTCGTCGGCAAAGATCTGGTGCACGTGCCATACGTGCGCGGTCTTCTCGTCGGACTCATCGATGGAAAACATTGCGGCACTGCGGGCGTCTCCGTCGGTGAGAATTTCCTCATGCTGCTCATGGTAGGCATCGAGGGCCTTTTGCCAGCGGATCTCGCTCATGCCCCAGTCGTCGTCGAGTTCGCCCAGGTCGCGAACGTGCTCGCGGGCGGCAAGGGTCACGCGGCGGAAGAGTGCGTTGCGCACCAGCAGGGTGCAGCCACGGCGGTCTGCCACGACTTCATCGATGCCCTGCGGCGGTGCGGCGTCGAGTGCAGCGGGGTTGCCGGCGTTCTCCCACTCGTCCACCAGGCTCGAGTCCACCGAGCGCACCACAAAGCCCAGCCACGAGATAATGTCGCGCAGGCGTTCGTCGCGCTTCTCGATGGGCACGGTGCGGTCGAGCGAACGATAGGCCTCTGCCAGGTAGCGCAGCAAAATGCCCTCGGAGCGGGCGATGCCGAGCTTTTGAATGTAGCCCTTAAAATCGCTCGCGCTTTCGAGCATATCGCGCAGAACGCTCTTGGGAGAGAGCTGATAGTCGTTGGCCCAGGGCACTTCCTGGCAGTACTTGTCAAAGGCGGCGTCGAGCAAATCCTCGAGCGGCTTTTCATACGTGACGTCTTGAATGCGCTCCAGACGCTCCTCATATTCAATGCCGTCGGCTTTCATCTCGGCCATGGCGCGATCACGTGCGGCGCGCTCCTGTGCGCGCAGTACCTGTTTGGGGT
The DNA here is from genome assembly GCA_022745215.1 of Collinsella sp. Lineage (GTDB taxonomy): Bacteria > Actinomycetota > Coriobacteriia > Coriobacteriales > Coriobacteriaceae > Collinsella. The sequence goes on from JAIIWC010000037.1 coordinate 16,050, forward strand.
CCTCGAGCGTGGCTTCGACCATCGAGATGAGGTCCATGGTGTAGGTCTCGCTCTCGGGATCGAGCAGCTCCAGCGCGGCGAGAAGGAACGGCGAGAGCGGCTGGTCGAGCGCAAAGTCCTCGGGCAGGTCGACCGTCAGCGCGTAGTCGATGTCAGGCGCGGCGTCGGCCGGAGCGTCGGGCGCGGGCGGTACCTCGGTGCGCACGACGACGCCGGAGTCGATGAGCGTGACGAAGATCTCATCGGCGCGAACCTCGAGCTTCGCCTTTTCCTCAGGCGTTTGCAGGCTCGTCTCGATGAGGTCATGCACGCGGGCGCGGGCGTCGCCGCCCTGCTCGACCACGCTAATCACCATGGAATGCGTGATGCGCAGGCGCGGTTTGAGCGTCTCGGGCTGCGTCTCGATCAGACGCTCAAAGGTCTGCTTGTTCCAGGTGACAAAGCCCTCGGGGGCCTTCTTCTTTTTGATCTTACGGAGCTTTTTGGGGTCGTCGCCCGCCTTGGCCATGAGCTTGGCGTTCTCGATCTCGTGCTCCGGTGCCTCGGCGATGACCATACCTTCGGTGTCAAAGCCCGAGCGACCGGCGCGGCCGGCGATCTGATGGAACTCGCGGGCACGCAGGCGACGCATCTTGTAGCCGTCGAACTTGGTGAGCGCGGTGAGCACCACGGTGTGGATGGGCACGTTGATACCGACGCCGAGCGTGTCGGTGCCGCAGATGACGGGCAGCAATCCCTGCTGCGCCAGGCGCTCGACCAATAGGCGATAGCGCGGCAGCATGCCGGCGTGGTGCACGCCGACGCCGCAGCCGAGCAGGCGCTTGAGAATCTTGCCGAATGCCGTGGAGAAACTCGTGCCCTTGGCAGCCTCCTTGATGGCCTCGCGCTGCTCCTTGCTGGCGATGCCAAAGTTGGCGAGCGATTGCGCCGTGGCAAGTGCGGCGTCCTGGCTAAAGTGCACGATGTAGAGCGGAGCCTCGCCGCGGCGCATCGCGAGCTCGACGGTGCCCTCGAGCGAGGTCGTTACATAGTCGTAGCTCAGCGGCACGGGACGCGGGGCGTCGACGACCAGGTCGCAGGTGGCGCCGGTGTGCTCCTCGAGCGAAGCGGCGATCGCGGTGACATCGCCAAGCGTAGCGCTCATAAGTATGAATTGTGTATGGGGCAGGGTGAGCAGCGGCACCTGCCAGGCCCAGCCGCGGTCGGGGTCGGCGAAGTAGTGGAACTCATCCATGGCGACGCAACCCACGTCGGCGTCTTCGCCCTCGCGCAGCGCGTCGTTCGCAAGGATCTCGGCCGTGCAACAGATGACGGGTGCCTTGGTGTTGATATGCGTGTCGCCGGTGATCATGCCGACGTTATCGCGGCCGAGCACCTGCACCAGGTCAAAAAACTTCTCGCTGACCAGGGCCTTGATGGGGGCGGTGTAATAGCAGCGCTTGCCTTGCGCCATGCCCATAAAGAGCATGCCCAGCGCGACAAGCGACTTACCGGAGCCGGTCGGCGTGCCCAAAATGACATGGTCGCCAGCGGCTAGGTCCATCAGGGCTTCTTCTTGGTGGTCCCACAACTCAATGCCGCGGTCACTCGTCCATTCGAAGAAGCGCTCGAAGGCCTGGTCGGGCGTGAGCCATGGTTCGGGCTCACTGCCGTCCTCGGGCTCCCACCAGGTGGGGGAGAGCGCGCCGAGCGAGCCAAACTCGGCTTCGGTTCCCGTGCCGCCCGAGAACGAGCTGGCGGCGCCGGCGCCCGAAACGGTGCTGGCGGTAGTATCTGTCGTGGTCTGTGCCATGTGGTTTGCTTTCTCTCGCGTTTGTCCGCCATCCATTATGGCGTAGCGGCGGCGCGGGGCGCCAGCATGCGAGAAAATGCAGGAAATGGGCGTTCTACCCAGTCGTTTGGTGCAGTTGACAGCTAAGTGAGTAGACTTTTTGCAATATCGCGAGCACACGGCTTTTGCGCAAGGGCTCTACCTGCACTGATAATTGTTCTCGGGGGAAGCGGGCACTGCGGGGCGCGGCAACGGCGCGCGATTTCCGCGTCGCAGCGCTACCCTGATGCTGAATG
>JAIIWC010000038.1 GCA_022745215.1 Collinsella sp.
GCGCGCAGGAAATTGCCCTCGCCAAACTGCAGAACCTTCTCGGGCGCGTCCTTGGGCAGCAGGTAGCCCTTGTAGCCGATCTTCTCGAGCGTCTCGTAGCTGATGTTCTCCATCGATGTCTCTCCTTAGATTGCTGTTAGCGTGCAGGCAAAACGGGGGCGCCGCGTGTGGCAACGGCGCTCCCGAGTTCGGTGTGGTTCGATGCGGGTTTAGGCCTCGACGGTATCCAGGTCAAAGCCAAAGTAGCGAACCGCGTTGTTGTAGCTGATGTCGCGCACGATGGCTCCCAGCAGCTCCATGTCGGCCGGATACTTGCCCTGCTCGACCCACTCGCCGATCACGCCGCACAGCACGCGACGGAAGTACTCGTGACGCGGGTAGGACAGGAAGGAGCGGGAATCGGTAAGCATGCCCACAAAGTTGCCCAGCACGCCCTCGTTAGCCAGAGCCGTGAGCTGCTCGCGCATACCGATCTCGTTGTCGTTGAACCACCAGGCAGAGCCGTTCTGGATCTTGCCGGCGGTCGGAGCCTCCTGGAAGCAGCCCATCACGGTATCGATCATGGTGTTGTCGATGGGGTTCAGGCTGTACAGGATGGTCTTGGGCAGACCCGTGGACTCCTGGATGGAGTTGAGGAAATCGGCCAGCTGGTCGGACGGCGTGTAGTTGGAGATGCAGTCGTAGCCGGTGTCGGGACCGAGCTTGGCGAACATAGCGCGGTTGTTGTCACGCTTGCAGCCAAAGTGCAGCTGCATGGCCCAGCCAAGGCGGACATACTCGCCGGCGACGAACTGCATAAAGGCCGTCTTGTACTTGAGGACCTCGTCCTCGGTAAGCGGCTCGGCGGCAAGGCCCTTGGCAAAGATGGCCTCGATCTCGTCGGCGGTAGCCGGAACGTACATAACGTAGTCGAGCGCGTGGTCGGAAGCGCGGCAGCCCAGCTCGTGGGCAACGTCGTAGCGCTTGGAGATGGCAGCCTTCATGCCCTCGAAGTCGCTGATCTCAACGCCAGCAACCTCGGAGAGATGCTTGCAGTAGTCGGCGAACTCCTGGCCACGCTCGATGCGCAGGGCGGCATCGGGGCGCATGGCGGGAACGACCTGAACGTCAAAACTGTCGTCGGCGGCAATCTTCTTGTGCCACTCAAAGCTGTCGGCGGGGTCGTCGGTAGTGCAGATCATGCGGACGTTGGACTGCTTGATCAGGTTGCGGCAGGTAAAGCTGGCCTCAGCGAGCTTGGCGTTGGCAAGGTCCCAGACCTCCTGAGCGGTTTTGCCGTTCAGGACGCCCTCGTAGCCAAAGTAACGCTTAAGCTCCAGGTGGCTCCACTCAAAGACGGGGTTGCCCACGCAGCGGCCCAGGGTCTCGGCCCACTTCTGGAACTTCTCGCGAGCAGGGGCATCGCCGGTAATGAAGCGCTCGTCGACGCCGTTGGCACGCATTAGGCGCCACTTGTAGTGGTCGCCGCCCAGCCAAACCTCGGTGATGTTCTCAAAACGCTTGTCGTCCCAGATCTCCTTGGGAGAAATGTGGCAGTGGTAGTCAACGATGGGCATGCCCTCGGCAAAGTTGTGGAACAGCTCCTCACCGGTTTTGGTGCTCAGCAGGAAATCCTGATCGTCCATGAAGTTTTTCATCAAACAACCCCTTTGTTGGCGGAGCGAGCGCACGATGCGCTCGTTATCCTCTAGGTGAACGTTCACTATACTAATTCATTGCGACTTAAAAGGTGAACGTTCACCTAACCACCATGGGGTGAACGGTCGATTTTGCCCGTTCAACGGTTACTGGAGCCGTGACTTGTATGTATTGCGAATTGGCAGGCGTCCCCGAATACCGAACTTGAGCGCTTTGGCCAGGTGGGTCATGTTCCGCCGTGCATTTTTGGGAGTATTCAGCATCGGAGCGCACCGCGTACCGTCTTCGAAGCCCTATCTGATGCTCATATTGCGCCCAATCGGCATAAATAAATGCCACCGATGGCGAATTACGCCATCGGGGGCATTTAAAACAGTCGTCCTTACCTCTTTCGGGACACGCCATTGCTGAATACTCCAAAAAATGCACGTCGCAAGAGGGGGTACCTGACTAAACGGCTAAATTCCCGCAAGCTCGCAGTAGCGGTCGACGTTGCTGGCAAACACCATCTCCACAGCACCCTTCTGCACGGGCTCCGCCGGAGTTTTACCCCACAGCAGATACTCGCCCAAGGTCTTGGCGCCACGGTAGGCCAGGCTCACCGGGTCCTTATAGACAATATTGGTAAAGATGCCACGGCGCAAGGCCAAGGCGCTCTCGGGGAACAGGTCGTTGCCGATTACCATGACCTTGCCGGCCTTGCCGCTTGAAACAAGCGCGTCGGCGACCACCTCGGAACCAACGGCAAAAACGCTACAGATGAGCTCAGGGGCATCCGGCGCACTCAAGCGCTGCTCAAGCTCGCGCTCGAGCTGTTTGACTTGCGCATGGGCGCCGGCAAGGTCCTCAACCTGCCATGGAATATCGTGTTCGCGCAGGTAATTATGAAAGGCGCGGGCGGTCAGGTAGTGTGAATCGGTATAGGGGTCGCCCGCCAACAGGAGCACGCGGGCGTCAGCCCCAGAAGCGTGGACCAGATTTGCCGCCTGCTCTGCCATAAGGCTGCCCGCCGCGGAATAGTCCGCCAGACTGGCACCCAGGCGATCGAGGTGCGGTCGGTCGCCGTCGACGAGCTCAATCGCCACGCCCGCCTCGGCAATCTGCCTCAAGAGCTCGGTCGCGCGGTCATCGCCCGGAACATAGGCAAGCAGGCCATCAATCTTCTCCCCTATCTGCAGGCGCTCGTCGATTTGCTCGAGCGCATCGGCGTAGCCACCCACGCCAAATTCTACGCGCTCAACCGTAATGCCCCGGTCGATGACCTCCTGCTCAAAGCGGTTGCAGCCTTCCCACAGGTAACGGAAAAAGTACGCTCCCTCGCGCGATGCGCGGGGCAGGCAAAACACCAGGTTGATATCCTTGCGGCGCAGGCTCGAGGCACTTGTGTTGCGGTGGTAACCCATGGCTTCGGCCTTAGCATTCACCTTAGAGCGCACGGATTCGCTCACGCCGGCCTTACCCGTCAGGGCCTTGTGCACGGTATTGATGGAAACGCCAAGCTCGGCGGCTATGTCCTTCATGGTTACGCGAGCGCTCATGGGGTTACTCCGTTATAGATAAGTTGCCAATTAACAGTACAGGTAACGATACCCCAAAATCACTCTTCAACTCGCCGCGCTCTCCCCCAAATGTGCAAAGCGCCCCGCGAACGGATGCTCGCGAGGCGCTTGGGTGCCTGGACCTTTATTTGATACCGCGGCCCAAGTCTTCGGCGATTTTGTCTACGCCCTTAAGTGCGGCGCACGTCTTTTTGTTGGAGCAATGCCCCGTGCAAACGCCACCCTGAGCGCAGTCGGCGCAGGTGCCCTTGCGGTAGATGCGCACGCATACCGCGACAAACGCAATACCGATAACAGCCAGTACAACAATATCGATAGGTGCCATAGCAAGCCTCCTCTAGTTAACCATCACTTACTTTACCCCATTCTCCACCTGCCAAAAAGGGACAGGTATATTTTGGTCGGTTTTATCTGCGGAAACGTCACATCTCCCCCACCAAAAAGCCCGAGTGTCGCTGGGACACCCGGGCTCGTGGAAAGGGGCTAATCCTTATTCGGACTTAAGCGGAAACTGCGGCGGAAGCAGTGTTGGTCTCGTCCTCGTCGGTCCAAGCGTGCTTGGGCATGGGACGGAAGATCTGGAAGAGCATCGCAACCAGCAGAACGATGGCTACAACCGTCCAAATACCAAACTGGCCAAGGACAAGCAGGTTGTAGAACTGGTTGATGAACAGGCCGATCACCCAGGCAAAGGCGCACTCGTAGCCGATGGCAATCGCGGTCCACTTGCCGGAGTCCATCTGGTTGCGGATAGTGCCCATGGCGGCAAAGCACGGAGCGCACAGCAGGTTGAAAGCGCCAAAGGCAACGCAGGCGCCCATAGTCGGGAACATGCCGGCAAACGCGGTCCACAGGCTCGGGTCGGTCTCGGCGGCGTCGGCAACGGACAGCAGCGAGCCGGCGGTGGCGACGACGTTCTCCTTGGCGACGAGGCCCGAGACAGTCAGCGCGGTGGCCTGCCAGGTGCTAAAGCCGAGCGGCGCGAAGATCCAAGCGACCAGGTTGCCGAGCATGGCAAGCACGGAGTAGTCCATAAACTCCTCGGGGATGCCGTCCATCGCAGGCAGGAAGCCAAAGGAACCGTTATAGCTACCAAAGTTGGAGAGGAACCAAACGACGACGGTGGACGCGAAGATGACCGTGCCGGCCTTCTTGATAAAGGCCCAGCAGCGCTCCCACACGTGCAGCGCCCAAGAGCGGATCGCCGGGAAGTGGTAGGCGGGAAGCTCCATAACGAACGGCGTCGGACGACCGGCGAAGAGCTTGGTCTTCTTGAGCATGAGGCCCGAGGCGATGACGGCAAAGACGCCCAGGAAGTAGAAGAGCGGGCTGATCCATGCGGCGGTGGTGGAAGAATCGCCGATGATGGAGCCCATGAGCAGGGCGATGATCGGCAGCTTGGCGCCACAGGGAATGAACGTGGTGGTCATGACCGTCATGCGGCGGTCCTTCTCGTTCTCGATGGTCTTGGTGGCCATGACGCCGGGGACGCCGCAGCCCGAGGACACGAGCATGGGGATAAAGGACTTACCGGACAGGCCAAAGCGGCGGAACACGCGGTCCATGATGAAGGCGACGCGGGCCATGTAGCCGCAGTCCTCCAGGAAAGACAACATCACAAAGAGCAGGAACATCTGCGGCACAAAGCCGAAGATGGCGCCCAGGCCGCCGACGATGCCGTCGCAGACCAGCGAATCGACCAGGCCACCGTCCTCGGTGCCGCCCGCCACAAGGGCGTCGTGCACCACGGTGGTGATACCCGGGACATAGGGGCCGTACTGCGCCGGGTCGATCGAATCGGCAGCGTCCTCACCCACGGCCTCGACGGCCGCATCGTAGGCGTCGCGACCCTGACCGAGCACGTACCAACCGTCGGTACCGAAGAGCTGGTCGTTGGTGAAGTCGGTCACCGTGCCGCCCAGGGTGGAAACGGCGATGTAGTACACGCAGAACATGATGACCACAAAGATCGGCAGGCCGAGGATACGGTTGGTAACCACGCGGTCAATCTTCTCGGAGGTACTCATCTTGGCCGGAGCCTTGGTGAGGCACTCGTCAATGATGTGGGCGATCACGCCGTAGCGCTCGCCGGTGATGATGGACTCGGCATCGTCGTCGCAATCCTGCTCGCACTGGGCGACCAGCTGCTCAACGCGATCGGCCTTCTCCTTGGTGAGGTTGATGAGCTTGCAGGCGTCCGCATCGCGCTCAAACAGCTTGACGGCGTAGTAGCGACGCTTGTTGGCGGGAACGCTCGCCGGCAGGTTATTCTCGATGTGGGTCAGAACGTCCTCGATAGAAGAATCGAACTTGTGCTCCGGCACCTGGCCCTTGGAAGCAGCGGACTTCTTGACCTGCTCGAACAGCTCTTTGATACCTTTGTTTTTAAGGGCCGAGATCATCATGACCGGGCAGCCGAGCTTCTTGGAAAGCTTGTCCGTGTCGATCTTATCGCCGTTCTTCTCGACCAAATCGGCCATGTTGAGGGCGACGACCACGGGCAGGCCGGTCTCGACGACCTGAAGTGCCAGGTACAGGTTGCGCTCAAGGTTGGTGGCGTCGACAACCTGGACGACCACATCGGGCTCGCCGCTCATGAGGTAGTCGCGCGAGCACTGCTCCTCAGGGCTGTAGGGGGAAAGCGAGTAGATGCCGGGGAGGTCCGTAATCGTGACGTTCTTGTCACTCAGGAGCTTGGCTTCCTTTTTCTCAACCGTGACGCCGGGCCAGTTGCCAACGTAGCCGTTGGCGCCGGTGATCAGGTTGAAAAGCGTGGTCTTGCCGCAGTTGGGGTTACCCGCCAGCGCGACATGGATCTGAGAATCCGCCATTCAATCCTTCTTCCTTGTGTGCCCGCGCTGCTTTCTCCGCGCGGGCTGGATAATGTGCTTCAACACTGCATTATTGAGTTAGAAAAACCTAACTTTATCTGCAGAAATATGTGCCGCCGGCCCTTACTGGACCTCGACGACGGCAGCCTCCTCCTTGCGGATGGAGAGCTCGTAGCCGCGCACGTTGATCTCGACCGGATCTCCGAGCGGTGCAACCTTAACGACCTTGAACGAAGTGCCCTTGATGAGGCCCAGGTCCATAAGGTGACGGCGAAGCGCACCCTCACCGTGAAGCTTGACGATGGTAGAGCTCTCGCCCACCTTAACGTCACCCAACGTCTTCATTTACTTGTCCCCCTTTCAGTGCGTACAGAAATACCGTCGACTAACCGACGGTCATGATGTGCATGGCAACCTTGGAATCGATACCAAAGCGTGCGCCCAGCACCGTGACGATGATATTGGCGCCACTCGAGCTCACCACGTGGATTTCGCTGCCCTCGACAAAGCCGAGGTCCTTGAGATGGTGCTTCATATCCTCATTGCCCTTTACACGAGACACGCGCACGGTTTCGCCCGCCTTCACCATCGAAAGCGGCATTGCCGGCATCTGCGGTCCGCAAGACATGAGTGGCTCCTAACGTCAGTTCGTCCTCAACATCGACGCGGCAAAAGTTAACCACGTCTATGTTCGCTTTAGTAAACTAACACGTGGTTAACTTTTTTGGAAGGGTCCCCACTCAGTTTTCGAAAAAGTTTCCTATACGAAACAAAAAGGCGCGGCAAAGAGCTGTCCTTTGCCGCGCCCTGTCATGCTTAGAGCGAGAGGTTTCTGATCGACGTGACGCAGGAGGCCTCGTCAACGCCCGAAACGCGAAAGACGATATCCTCGCCGCATTCGCCGTAGAGGGCCATGAGCCCCATCACATCGCGGCCATCCGTGTGGCGATCGCCGATACTGACTGACACATCACTACGATGCTTGGCAATGATGTCGTAAAGCAGCGCAACCGGGCGGGCATGCAGTCCCAACGGATCTTTAATCGTCTTTGTAAACTCGACCATGTCCCCTCCCGCGGCATCGCACATTCGGCCGGCAAACCCAGCCACGTGGTAGTTATTGTACGTTACCGGCGCACCCCCGTCCCACAAAAAACGAGGGAAGGCACACGTCCTTCCCTCGTTACGGGCAATATGTTGCCGCTCGCCTACATCAGGCGCAGGCTGACGTCCTTGAGCTGGGCGCCGGAAACGGCACTCGGAGCGCCCGACATGAGGTCGGAGCCGCTGGCCGTCTTGGGGAACGCCATGACGTCGCGAATGGAGTCGGAGCCGGTGAGCAGCATGCACACGCGGTCCAGACCCAGAGCAAAACCGCCCATCGGGGGTGCACCAAACTTGAGGGCCTCCATGAGGAAGCCGAACTGAGACTCGGCGCGCTCCTCGGTAAAGCCCAGAAGCTTAAGCATGGACATCTGCATTTCGGCGTTGTGGATACGCATACCGCCGCCGCCGGCCTCAAAGCCGTCCATGACAAAGTCGTAGGTGTAGGAACCGGCTGCCAGCGGGTCGGCCTCGATCTTGGCGATGTCGGTCTCGGTCGGCAGGGTAAAGGGCTGGTGCTCGGCAGCATAGGCCTTGCGATCCTCGTCCCAGTGGAACAGCGGGAAGTTGACGACCCACAGGAAGTCGTGGCCCTCGCGCTTGATCTCGAGCGCGTTAGCCATGTGGGAACGCATGCCGCCCAGGATCTCGTCAGAGAGCAGGCGCGGACCGGCGGCGAACATCACAAGGTCGCCGGGCTCGACGTTCATGCGCTCACGCAGAGCGGCCATCTCCTCGTCCGAGAAGAACTTGACGATGGGGCTGTTGATGGAGCCATCCTCGCGGAAGGCGATCCAGGCCAGGCCCTTGGCGCCAAACGTGGAGGCCACGCCGGCGAGCTTATCGATCTTGGCACGTGCCCAGGCACCGGCGCCCTTGGCGTTGATGGCCTTGACGACAGAGCCCTCCTCGTTTGCAGCAGTCGCAAAGACCTTGAACTTGGAGTTGGCAAAGATGTCGGTCAGGTCGACCAGGTGCATGCCGTAGCGAGTATCGGGCTTGTCGGAGCCATAGGTGTCCATGGCCTCCCAATAGTCCATGCGACGCAGCGGCGTGGGCATCTCGACGCCCATGCGGCCGAAGGCATCGGCCAGGACCTCCTCGAGCGCGCTCATGACGTCGTTCTGGTCCACGAAGGACATCTCGATATCGACCTGGGTGAACTCGGGCTGACGGTCGGCACGCAGGTCCTCGTCGCGGAAGCACTTGGCAACCTGGTAGTAGCGCTCGACGCCACCGACCATAAGCAGCTGCTTCAGGAGCTGCGGGGACTGCGGCAGGGCGTAGAAGTTGCCCGGCTGGATACGGCTGGGGACGATGAAGTCGCGGGCGCCCTCGGGCGTGGACTTGAACAGGGAGGGCGTCTCGACCTCCATGAACTCACGGTTGTGCAGCGCCTCGCGAATGGCAAAGGTAAAGTCGGAGCGCAGCTTGAGGTTGGCCATCATCTCGGGACGACGGAGGTCCAGATAGCGATAGCGCAGGCGGGTGTCCTCGCTGGTCTCGATGCCGTCCTCGATCTGGAACGGCGGGGTGACGGAAGTGTTGAGCACCTCGGCATGATCGGTCAGGACCTCGATCTCGCCGGTCGCGAGCTTGGTGTTGGTGGTCTCCTCGCCACGGGCGCGCACGACGCCATGGATCTTGATGGGCCACTCGGGACGCATAGTCTCGGCGATCTTAAAGGCGTCGCCGTCGGAGTGCTCGGGGTCGAAGGTGAGCTGCGTGATGCCCTCACGGTCGCGAAGGTCGCAGAAGATAAGGCCGCCGTGGTCGCGGCGACGGCTCACCCAACCGGTGAGGGTGACCTCTTCGCCCACGTTCTCGAAGCGAAGCTCGCCGCAGGTACGGGTGTGCATGGAATGCTCATCGATGGGACGGGTCTGGCTCATACCAGTGATCCTCCTTTATGGATCTGTGCCGCCCCGTGTCGTTCCGGGCGGCGTCGTACAGATTTGCCCAGCCTGCGTAAACCGCGCAGCCAGACATGGCGTTCTATCTTATCGCACTCGCGTCGATGTGCAGCGAAAAAGTGGCTCCTGCCCAAAGACTTGACGGAGACGAAACAATTGACGCGCCGCGACACCCGCCCGCGCTCGTCACGTGCGACAATATGCCCCAATAAAACAGCACTCGGAAAGGCCCGCCATGACTGCACGCCTCATCGTTATGGATATCGACTCCACGCTCATCAACCAGGAGGTCATCGACCTGTTGGGCGAAGAGGCCGGCGTGGGCGAGCAGGTGGCACAGATCACCGAACGCGCCATGCGCGGCGAGCTTGACTTTAAGCAGGCGCTCGAGGAGCGCGTGGGGCTGCTCGCCGGCCTGGACGAGAGCGTGTTCGAGCGCACCTTTGAGCGCGTGACATTTACCCCCGGCGCGTTGGAGCTTGTGCGCTCGGCACACAGCAAGGGCTGGAAGGTCGGCGTGGTAAGCGGCGGCTTTCACGAGGTCGCCGACAAGGTCGTGGCCGCCGCGGGCATCGATTTTTGCCTGGCCAACCGCCTGGAAGTCGTGGACGGCAAGCTCACCGGCAAGCTGGCGGCCGACATCGTGACCAAGGAGTCCAAGCTCATCCAGCTGCTAGATTGGGCAGTTGAGTGCGGCGTCGATATGGCCCACACGGTCGCGATCGGCGACGGCGCCAACGACATCCCCATGATTCAGGCCGCGGGCACGGGCATCGCGTTTTGCGCCAAGCCCAAGACGCGCGAGGCGGCCCCGTTTGCCATCGACGAACGCAACCTGATGCTCGCCATGGACATCATCCTGCGCGATTAGCCGATCCGTCTAACAATTGAATCAGTCTGTCCTATAGTTTCCGAACAATTTTGTCTTAGTGTTCGGAAACATACCCTTTGAGTGCTAGACTTTGCGCCGTCGAAGGGAACATATATGGATAAGCGAGATCTTGAGCAATTGCTGAGCGATGTTGCCGGCGGAGCAGTCACCCCTGCCGACGCCCTCACGCGCATCCAGACGGCTCCGACCGCCGATTTGGGCTTTGCGCAGCTCGATCTTTCGCGCGGGGTGCGCCAGGGAGCCGGCGAGGTTGTCTACGGCGCCGGTAAAACCGCCGAGCAGATTGCCGCCATTATCGAAGCGCTGCGCGATGCCGGCCAGGAGCGCATCCTGGTCACGCGCCTGGATGCCGAAAAAGCCGCGCGCACCTCGGAGCTCCTCGGCAACGACATCGACCTGGGATATGTCCCGGACGCACAGCTCGCCCTCGTGGGCGGCAAGCCCTCCCCCACCGGCAACGGACGCATCGTTGTCGCCTGCGCCGGTACGAGCGACCTGCCCGTCGCCGAGGAAGCCGCGTTGACGGCCGAGTTCTACGGCAACGGGGTCGATCGCCTCTACGACGTGGGTGTCGCCGGCCTGCACCGTCTGCTCGCGCATGCCGAGGAACTTGCCCAGGCACAGGTGGTCATCGCCATCGCCGGCATGGAGGGCGCCCTAGCGAGCGTTATCGGCGGTCTGGTGAGCTGTCCGGTCATCGCCGTTCCCACCAGCGTGGGCTACGGCGCAAATTTTGGAGGCGTAGCCGCGCTGCTCGCCATGCTCAACTCCTGCGCCAGCGGCGTTTCGGTTGTCAACATCGACAACGGCTTTGGTGCCGCCTACCAGGCAAGTCTTATCAATCATCTGAGCGCCGGCACGCCCTGCGCCCGTTAAGGAGCATTCCATGTCCAATCATCAGCACACGCTTATCATCGACGGCACCTCGGGCATCAGCGGCGACATGACCGTCGCGGCCCTGCTCGACCTGGGCGCCAGCGAGGAGCACCTGCGCGAACAGCTCGCCACGCTGCCGGTCGACGGCTTTACGATCGCCGTCACGCGTGCAAACAAGCATGGCATCGACGCCTGCGATTTCGACGTCCAGCTGGCAGAGGAGCTCGAGAACCATGATCACGATATGGCCTGGCTCTACGGCAACGAAGCAGCTGTCGAGCATATGCATGAGCATGAGCATGAGCACCACCATCATGACCATGACGAGCACGAGCACGAACACTGTCACGAGCACGAACACGTGCACTGCCACGAGCATGATCATGAGGCCCACGACCATGGCCACGAGGACCATCATCACGCCCACCACCATCACCACCGTTCTTTGGCGGACGTCACCGCCATCATCGACGGCTCGCAGCTAAGCGATGGCGCCAAGCGTCGCGCCCTCGCCATCTTTACCGCACTCGCTGCTGCCGAGGCCAAGGCTCACGGCAAAACGCCCGAGACCGTCATGTTCCACGAGGTGGGCGCCGTCGACTCCATCGTCGACGTCTGCTCCGTCGCCATCTGCCTCGATGACCTGGGCATCGAGGACATCGTGGTCGAGTCGCTCTCCGAGGGCCACGGAACCATCCGTTGCGCCCACGGCCTCATGCCCATTCCCGTCCCCGCTGTCGTCAACCTGTGCCAGGCGGGCAATATCGCCCTCTCGCCTGCACCGGTCGCCGGCGAGCTCGTGACGCCCACGGGCGCCGCCATCGTCGCCGCACTGCGTACGTCCGAGCACCTGCCGGCCCGCTACCGCATCGAGGCCGTCGGCTACGGCGCCGGTAAGCGCCCCTACGAGGGCTGCTCCGGTACGCTCCGCTGCCTGCTCGTTCACGCGGACGCATAGCCATGGATGCCCGCAAGGCAAAAAGCCGCGCTGCCATCGTTGCGGCGTTCTCCGAGCTGCTGCGCGAAGAGGACTACGGCAAGATCACCGTCGGCGACATCATCGCGCGCGCTCACGTAGGCCGCGCGACATTCTACGGCCTCTTCAAGAGCAAGGATGACCTACTGTCCGAACTCGTGAGCGACATCTGCACCCACGCCCTCGACGACGATGGCACACCGCTCGATGATCCGCTCGTACAAGTCGAGCATATCCTCAACAACCTCTGGGAACGCCGCCAGGGCGTACGAGCCCTCGTAGCCGGCGCCGGCTCACGCGTCTTCGCCGACTGCTTACGCAAGACCATCATGTCACGAGCAGCCGAAACCGTCCCCAACGGCCCCCAAGGGCCCGCCGGCACCATGGACCGAAGCTTCCTACTACACCACATAGCCTCAAGCTTCGTAGGAATGGTCCAATGGTGGGCCTGGCACAACTTCGAGGCAGATAAGACCGACGTAGCCAAAGACTACCTATCAGCCATTAAGCCCCTCTTCAACTAAGTAAGAAGCTCATCCCAAGGCACCGCTCTACCCCAAGGCATCGAGCCTACCCAAAGTGCCGCCCGTCTCTCAAGGCCCATCGCAACAAAGCGCCCATCCCATTTAAATTCAGATTTATATGTTGGGTTGCTTGCTCGAGCGCAGCAAAGACCCCGCAGCCGTCCGCATGGGGTAACTTCCCAGCGCATTCCGCAGGACGAAAGAACCCCCGCCGCACGAAGTGCGCAGCGGGGGTTCTTTCATGTCCGAGGACGCGCTGGGAAGTTACCCCATGCGGCCAGCGGACAAATATGTAGCCTCGGACTAGAACATGCCCAAGAAACCGTGCACAAACAGTGCGGCCAGAGCGGCACCGACAAACGGAGCGATGCCAGGAACGAGCAGGCCGTACTTCCAGTTGTTGTCGGCCTTGTTCTTGATCGGCAGCACCTGATAGGCCATGCGAGGACCAAGGTCACGGGCCTGGTTCATGGCGAAGCCAGTGATGCCGCCCATGCCCATGCCAACGGCCCAAACGATCAGGCCAACGCAGATGGCGAGCATCAGAACGTTCTCGCCGGCGCGGCTAGCGGCAGCAAGGATGGCGCTGATGAACACAAAAGTGCAGATAGCCTCGCAGAAGAAGTTACGGGCATAGTTCGTACCCTCGGTGGTGGGGTTGGTCGAGAAAATGTTGCGCTGGGCAATGGGGTCGACGACGCCCTCGGAAGCCTTGAACTCATCGGCATACATTAACCAGGCGATTACGGCACCCACAAAGCCGCCGAGCATATCGGCAATCATGAAGGGGATGCAGCTGCCCCACGGCACCAAGCCGACGATGCACTGGGCAAGCACCATGGCGGGGTTCATGCACACGGCGCCGCCAAAGACAAACAGGCAGACCGAGATGCCAAAAGACCAGGTGGTGATGGCAAACATATGGCCGGAGCCCTGATACTTGGTGCCCTTGAGCACGGTATCGCAGTGCACGCCCACGCCAAAGACGATCATGAGGGCCGTCGCGCCGAATTCGCAGAGGAGTTTGGTAAGCATAAAACCTTATCTTTCTTGTCGGTTATAAACGATTCGTTTAGGCCGCGCACTAGTGCTGCGCAACAACAACGCCCAGGCCATCGGGAATGACGGCAACCTTGGCATCGGCACCCTTCATCTCAAAGGCGAGCTTGAGCGCCTCCTCGATAGTGTTGACCGGCGTCATGTGCATATCCTTGAGCATCTGGTGATCGCACAGATCGGTGACCATGATCACAGGGTGATGCGCCAGGATGCGGGCAAAGATCTGGCTCGTCCACTGGTCGGGCAGGGTCTCGTCCTTGGGACGATCGATGCAGGCGCGCTCAAACTCCGCCGGATCGTTGTCGGCGATGTTGTGATAGAAGCCCTCGCCACCGTGACCGTCGGCACAACCGGCGACGTCGATGATCACGCCGCCCTCAGGAAGCGTGGCCTCGGCAGCGCACATGCCCTTCACGGCCTGGTAGATGTTCTGATCGAGCGGGTAGCCGCCGTTGGTGGTGATGGCGATCTCGCACTCGACGGGCTCAACGCCGGCAAGGCTCTTCACGAACTCGCAGCCAGCCTCGTGCGCCTTGTGGATGTCGCCGGCAAAGGAGCCGATGACCTCATGCTTGCCGTTAAGCACCACGTTAAGCACAAAGGCGAGGTGAGCCATCTCGGCGGCGGCAAACATGTCCTCGCTCACGTGGTTGTGGCACAGGTTGCCGGCACGCGAGTGGGAATCGTTCACAAACTGACCGTTGTGGTTGTACATGATGGTCTTGTAGCTGGCGATGCCAGGCAGGACGGACTTGCGGCTACCAGAGAAACCGGCAAAGAAGTGCGGCTCAATAAAGCCCTCGGCAAGCAGCAGATCGCAATCGGCGGCAATCTTGTTGATGATGCACTCGCCACCAGAAGGCAGGGTGCCGATCTTTTTCATCATGCTGTCGTCAGTCGCGACGTGCATAACGATTTCCTCGTTGGCAACGATCTCCTCGCCGTACTTGTTGACGAGCTCCTCGTGCGTCGAAGGACGATGCATACCCGTAGCAACCAAAATACGCACGCGAGCCTCGGGCGCAGCGGAATGGATGTGATGCAGCAGAATAGGCATCGTCACACGCGAGGGAACGGGGCGCGTATGATCGGAGCTAATGATGACAATATCCTTCTTGCCAGCACAAAGCTCCTCGAGCGAAGGCGAGCCATAAGGGTTGGCAAGTGACTCCTCTACCAGCTCTTCCTGTGATTTTGTAGTCTTAAACTCGTTTTGATGACCTTCCATCACACCCGCGAAGTTCTTATCCTCGAGCTCCAGATGCAACGTCTTGTGGTCAAACGGCAGTTCACATTCAAACAATGACGAGCGCCCTCTTCCTTTCAACTGACACACTAGATAAACCGTTGGAAGGATACGCCGCTCACCGAAAAACACCACCGTCCACCGACTCATTAACACAACGTTCATATTTGACCCACAACAAAACGGCCGCGACCCCAAACGGGACCGCGGCCGCCTGTCAAAGGCACTATAGACAGGATGACTTACGCAGCGCCGAGGCAAACATCTAGCCCGAGACGTACGCACGTAAGCCATTTTGCATAAATGCGTTAATTAATTGCATAAAATGGCGCATGGATTTCTAGCCGTAACAGGGTGGTACCCTCCGGAGCGTGCATTTTTGCGAGTATTCAGCATCGCGGGATAAGATTTTGGTGTCAAAAGTCTTTCAAAAGGTAGATAGTCCTCATGACTCGTCCCATCTGGATAGCATGCGGCGAGAAACCAGCCATATATGAACATCGCCAAAGCCCAATCGTCGTGCAAAGGCATCAACAAAGACCGCAAACGCCACCTATGGTCCTATACATCAATCATTGGCTGCTGAAAACTCCGTTTTTTGCACGTCGTCCCAAGCACCACCCTCACCCAGCGGCTGATCCGCCGAAGACCGGACATCGCAGGGCCCGCCATCAGTTTACTTTTAGGCACACTCCGCAGGACGCAGAAGCCCTCGCCGCACTCCGCATCAGGCGCGAAGCGCGCCTAATTCTCTTCAGCCCCAATCCCTGAAGAACGAGGACGAAGGGACCCGATGGGTTTCCCTCTGAATGCATTCCGCAGCACGAAGCCCCCTTATCCGCAGCTCCAGAGGAGCAGGATAAGGGGGCTTCAAGTGCGAGGACGCATTCAGAGGGAAACCCGTCGGGTCCCGGTGAGAGCCACAGGGCTATCGATTACCCCGTGTTCTGCAAACCTGCCGAGACGCCGGTCACAGTCGAAAGAATCAGGCTCATGTACTCGGCCTTCTTCTCCTCAGCCATCTCGTCCTGGTTCATACGCACCTCGCGAAGGGCGCGGACCTGAGCGATGGACAGGGCGTCGACATAGGGGTTGCGCACGCGAACGGCACAGCCGAGCACGCGACGACGCTGCAGCGGCCACTCGTCACCGACGATGGCAAGGACCCACTTACGCGTGAGCTGCATCTCGGTAAAGACCTTCTCGGACAGATCCTGGCGATCGCCCAGGTGCAGATACATCTTGGCGATGCGCTGGTCGGTCTTGGCGATCGACATCTCGATGTTGTCGATAAAGGTGCGGAAGAACGGCCACTCCTGGTAGGCGGCCTTAAGCTGGTCCAGATCGCCAAACTGCTCGCAGGCGGTACCCAGGCCGTACCAAGCGGCCAGGTTAATGCGCGCCTGGCTCCAGCTGAAGATCCACGGAATAGTACGCAGGTCGTCGAGCGACTTGGCGCCCAGGCCGCGCTTGGCGGGACGTGAGCCGATCGGCAGCAGACCGACCTCGGTCAGCGGCGTCACGGTCGAGAACCACGGTGTAAAGTCCTCGGTGTTCAGCAGGTCAAGATAGCGCTCGTGGCTTGCGGCGTTGAGCTTCTCGGCCATATCCCAGAACTTCTGCGTGGTCTCGGTGTTGGTCTTCTCGACACTCGGGGCCGACTGCAAAAGCGTTGCGGCGGCAACGGACTCAACATGACGCTGAGCCAGCGTGCGGTTGCCGTAACGGGCAAAGATGACCTCGCCCTGCTCGGTGAGCTTAAAGAAGCAGTTGACCGAACCCTTGGGCTGCGCCAGCACGGCCTTGTTGGCCGGACCGCCGCCACGGCCCACGGCACCGCCGCGACCGTGCATGAGCACCAGGTCGATATCGTTCTTCTCGGCCCACTTGGCGATGCGCTCCTGCGCGGAGTGCAGGGCGAGCATGGCCGTGGTAGGACCGGCATCCTTGGAGGAGTCGGAGTAACCCAGCATGACCTCCATGCGGCGGTTGGTCTGGGCAAGGCGCTTTTGCACCACGGGCAGCGTGAGCATCTGGTCGAGCACGTCAACACAGCCCTCGAGGTCCTCGAGCTGCTCGAACAGCGGGATCACGTCGAGCTCGGGGACATCCTCCTCGTGTGCGAAGGAAAGGTGGGCGAGCTCAAAGACGTCGGCCACATGCTGGGCGCTCTTGGTGAACGAGATGATGTAGCGGTGCGCCATCTTCTTGCCGTAGCGCTTTTGGATAGAGCCGATGGCACGGAAGGTGTCGATGACCTCGCGCGTCATGGGTTGCAGGTCGCCGTGGATACCGTTCTCGTGGATATCCTTGAGGGCGCGGGCGTGCACCACGGAGTGCTGACGGAACTCCATCTCGACCATATGGAAGCCGAAGGACTCGACCTGCCAGATGATGGTCTGGACCGGGCCGTAGGCAGCACGGACGGCACCGCAGGCGGCCAGCGAGCGCTGGACGACACGCAGGTCCTCCAGGAACTCGTCGGCACTGTGGTACATCGTGTCGGTGATGCGACGCACGGTGGCGTTCAGACGGTCGGCCATGACGAGCATGACGGCGCGATGCGGCTCGTGCTCGGAGATCAGCTCGGCGCGTGCGGTGTACTGGGTGCTCATCTCGACCTGATGGTTCCACAGGTTGATGAGCTCGGCAGACGGCTTGCTGTAGGTGGCCTCGAGCGTGAGGTTGCGGCCGATGCGGCGGCACTTGTCCTCGAGCTTGAGCACCATGTGGGTGAAGTACTTGGCGGCGACCTCACGGCTCACCTTGGCGGTGACGTTGGGGTTACCGTCGCGGTCGGAACCGATCCAGCTGCCGGGATGGAAGAACGCCGGGCACAGCGGCGGCACGGTACCCGCCTTGTCGCCCAGCACCCAGTCGTCAAAACGACGATAGATAACGGGGATGACGTCGAACAGCGTGTTATCGAAGATGTCGATGATGGTATCGGCTTCCTCGACCGGCGTGGGCTTCTTGAGCGCGATGGGGCTCGTACGCACCAGGGCGTCGATTTCCTGCAGCATATGGCGCTCGTTCTCCACTAGGTCGGAGCCGCCCAGGCGCGGACGCTCCTCCAGCAGGTTGGAAATACGGCGAATCTTGCCCTCGACGGCCTTACGACGGGCCTCGGTGGGATGTGCGGTAAAGACAGGGTGGAACTCCAGCTTGTCGAGCAGCTCGTTGGCGCCCTCGACACCCATCTCGTTTACCAACTGGTGATAGGCGACGGTGAGCTCGTTGGCGGGATCGACCTCGGTATCGGTCGATGCGCCGGCCTCGCGCTCGCGCAGCTGCGCCACGCGGTAGTTCTCCTCCGACAGGTTTGCCAGATGGAA
>JAIIWC010000039.1 GCA_022745215.1 Collinsella sp.
CGTCAGGGAATTGTAATTGATGGTGAAGGTTCAAAGGTTATTTGCAAAGACTAATTTAAAATTCCAGTTTGCTGCACTCGTTCCTAGCAGGGTCCGGGGCAGGCACGCCCCAACAAGAAGCCGTCCCAAAGGGGCAAGAATGGAGACTGCGGACGATTTCTTGGACCGTTACGCGGCCCTTCCCAGCGCGGAGCGGAACTCGGCCGGCGTGCGGCCACCGAGCGCATCGCTGCGCCTCTCCGTATTGTATCGGCCGATCCAGCCCCCCCCCGAGCTCCTCGATGAAGCGGGCGGGGGTCCATTCCGACCAGTCCCTGCCGTGCCAGAACTCCTTCTTGAGCAGGCCGAAGAAGCCCTCCATCGCCGCGTTGTCCGGGCTGCAGCCCTTGGCGGACTGGATTGGCTACACTGATGTGGACAGTTCCGGGAGGGGCGCAAGAGACGGGAGGGCCGCGTACGCGTTCCTGCGCGAGGGCCGCGGGGAGGGACTGCCTGGGTACGGCGCCTGTTAACTCGGTCTACGTCTTTGATGACCGGGTCGTACTCAATATCAACTTCACGGATGATGCCAAAACGGTCACCCGTGAGGAAGTGTTCGGTTCGAGTGCTGTGGACAATGTTCCAACATGCTGGGATCGAACTCACTAGCCGGAATCACGCGGTACCCGTGACGCAGCAGCAGGTCGACGAAAACACCGTTGCCCGCGGTGGGCGTACCGCTGAAGGATCCGTCGTAGATATGGCCCACGCCGCACGACGGACTGCGATCCTGCAAGACGCACACAGCAATCTCGGACGGGCCGCCCGCTTGCTCGCACATATCGAGCGCACGTTGAGCGCCCAGACGAAATTCGCGATCGACCGAGATGCCCTCGCAGGTACGAACTTCTCCGTTCACAATCTCGGACGGCTTGCGCGGCGTGGGCAGGCCCCCAAAGACCTCAGGGCACACCAAGAGAACCTCAGTCCCTGTACGCTCGCAGGCCTCGACCAACTCGCGATGATAGTTGTCAAGCCCGTTATACTTGCAGCTCTCGCCCATCAAGCAGGCGCTCACCACGATCTTCATTTCCATCCCTCTCAAGCAAAACGCCCCATTTGAGATAGCTGCTCAAATGGGGCGTCGGCGTTTACTGGCTCGACCGCGGCATTACTGTTGCTTGGGCATCAGCGGATTCTCGCGCGTGAGGAGGTTCATGAACTCCTCACCCGTGATGGTCTCCTTCTTGTACAGATAACGAGCCAGCTCATGGAGCTTGAACTTGTTCTCCTTGAGGATCTGCAGGGCGCGATCGTGCGCATCCTCGATCAGCTTAGCGACAATCGCGTCCACACGCTCGGCCGTACCAGGGGCGCAGGTGAGCGACGTATCCTGATTGAGATACGCGTTCTGCACGGTACCGAGCGCCATCATGCCAAACTCGTCGGACATACCAAAGCGCGTCACCATGTTGCGGGCGAGCTTGGTGGCCTGCTCGATATCGTTGGCGGCGCCGGTCGTCATCTCGCCAAAGATGAGTTCCTCGGCCGCACGGCCACCGCAATAGACGGCGAGCTTGTCCAGGACCTCCTGGCGTGTGGTCAGGAAGCGCTCGTCCTCCTCCACCTGCATGGTGTAGCCCAGAGCACCGCTCGTGCGCGGTACGATGGTGATCTTCGTGACCGGCGCAGAGCCCTTCTGGCGGGCAGCGACGATAGCATGGCCGATCTCGTGATAAGAAACGACCTGCTTCTCGTGGTCGGACAGCACCGTGGACTTGCGCTGCTGGCCGGCAATGACAACCTCCACCGACTCCTCAAAGTCATCCTGGGTTGCACGCTTGCGACCCTCACGAACGGCGCGCAGAGCGCCCTCGTTGATGATATTGGCCAGGTCGGCGCCCGAGGCACCGGGCGTGGCGCGGGCAATCGCGGTCAGATCGATCGGCGGCTCGGTCTTCACACTCTTGGCGTGGAGCTCGAGGATGTTCTTACGGCCGGTCAGATCGGGCAACTCGACGGGGATGCGGCGGTCAAAACGACCGGGGCGCAGTAGAGCGGGATCGAGACTGTCGGGGCGGTTGGTTGCGGCAAGGACAACGATACCCTTGTGGTTATCGAAGCCATCCATCTCGGTCAGCAACTGATTGAGCGTCTGCTCGCGCTCGTCGTTGCCGCTAAAGCCGCCGCCATCGCGCTTCTTACCGATGGTATCGATCTCATCGATAAAGACGATACACGGGGCCTTTTCCTTGGCCTGCTTAAACAGGTCACGAACCTTTGCAGCGCCGCGACCAACAAACATCTCAACGAACTCAGAGCCCGAAATGCTAAAGAACGGAACACCGGCCTCGCCGGCAACAGCCTTGGCAAGCAGGGTCTTACCGGTACCCGGAGGGCCAACAAGAAGAGCACCGCGCGGCAGCTTGGCGCCGATCTCCTCGTAGCGCTGCGGCTTCTCCAGAAAGTCGACGACCTCCTTGAGAGACTCCTTGGCCTCTTCCTGGCCGGCGACGTCCTTAAAGGTCACGCCCACGTCCTTGGAGGCGATCACGCGCGCGCCGGACTTACCCAGTCCGCCGCCGCCAAAACCGCCGCCGCCAAAGTTCATCGACGGGCCGTCATCGCCCATAGCCTTCTTCATGCGGCGGTTGAGCCACCAACCGATGAGGAAGAAAATCGCCATGGGAAGAATGAGTGTGAGCAGGTAGTAGGTCATCAAACCCGAGTTTTTATCGGGAACAACCGACTCCAGCGAAGCGCCAGACTCAAGCACGCGATCGGTAAAGCCCGCATCGTTCGGCACACCGGTCGTCTTATAGGCGATGTTCTCGTCCTCGCCCTTCTTGGTGTAATAAATCGAGTAATCGTCCGTGTTGTACTCGACCTTGTCGACACTCTTCTTATCGAGCGCTTTGACAAACGTCGAGTAATCGGTCTTCGTAATCTGCTGCGTGTGACCGATGTTGGGGAACAGAACGGTCGAGAGCACGAGGTAGACGACGAAGGCGATGAGCACGTAGAGGATCATATTCCGTCTACGTTTATTGTCATCCATCTCCATCTGCTTGAACTCCATCTACTGGGGTTGATAATGCTATCTAGAATACCCAACCGGGACGGCGATAAACCGACGCCGGGCACGAAAGGACAGAGATGGCATCACTGGAAGTCGGCAAGGTTCAAATCTATACGGGCGACGGCAAGGGCAAGACGACGGCCGCGCTGGGGCTCGCGCTGCGCGCCACGGGCTATGGACTTAACGTGCTTATGCTGCAGTTTGCCAAGAAGCTACACTGCGCCGAGCATGATGCGGCGCCCCGTTTAGGTCTGCGCATCGTACAAGCCGACCGCGACACGCCCGAAGCCTGTGCCGCACAGATCATGGAGCTAGCACGCGAGCAGATTAGCCAGGTAGACGTGCTGATCTTGGATGAGCTGGGAGAGGCCATGCGACGAGGCTTTGTGACGCGCGAGGATGTGGAGGGGTTGATCGCGCTGAAGCCTGCCACCACGGAGCTCGTGCTCACCGGCCGCGGATTACTGCCCCTCGCCGACCTTGCCGACCTAGTAACCGAAATGCGCCCCGTCAAACACTATTTCGACGAAGGACTCCTAGCCCGCCAAGGCATCGAATACTAGCCATTGCGGACGTCCCCAATGGCTAGGCGGTGGCGCGGCCTAGCCAGTTGCCGCTGTGGTGGTAGATGGTGAACATGGTTGCGGTGATGAGCCAGGTTACGGGGTAGACCAGCAGCAGGTGCTCAAGCGACGGATCGAACGGCATGATCGCAAACACCCAGATCACCCTGAGCACGACGGTGCCAAAAATCGTGAGCAGCATGGGCTGCAAGCTCACGCCGGCACCGCGAATGGAGCCCGACGCGTTTTCGATAATCGAGAAGATCGCGTAGAACGGCGCGATAAAATGAAGAATCGTCGTGGTGTACGCCGAAATCGAAGCATCGTCGACAAACAGACGCGACAACGGACCCGAGAACACCAGCAGCACGGCAGACAGGCCACCAATGAGCATAAATGACAGCACGAGCGACGTATGGTAGCCCTTGCGCATGCGCTCGTAGTTGCGCGCGCCAAAGTTCTGTGCAGAGAACGTGGTGATCGACACGCCAAGTGCCTCGGTAACCATCCAGACAATGCCATCCAAACGGCCCGAAAGACCCCACGCCGTGGTGACATCGGCACCAAACGAATTAACCGACACCTGAATCAAAACATTGGAAATCGAATACGCAGCAGACTGAAAGCCAAGCGGCAGACCACACGAGATCATGCTCTTACAAATGCCAGGATCAATGCCGAGTTTTGACAGTGAAAGCCGCCACGCACCCGGTGCGTGCATCATACGAATCACGATCATCGTGGCGTTGGAGCAAATGGTCAGCGCCACCGCGATACCGCAGCCCAGAGCCTCCATATGAAGCACGGCAACGAAAATGACATCCAGTACCGCATTAACAAGGCAGCCGGAAGCGATGATCACAGCAGGCCCGCGCGTGTCGCCCACGGCGCGCAGCAATGCCGTTCCCATATTGAGCAGCAGCGCCGCAACCATGGCGGCAAAATAACAACGAGCATAGGCCACGCCCTCGGCCAATAGTTCTTGCGGCGTGTTCATAAGCACCAGCATGGGCTCAACGAACACTATGCCAAGAATCGAGAAAACGATACCGCCCACCAGCGCGAGCGTCATGGCCGTATGGACCGAACGACTCAGTCGCTCATCATCGTGCTGGCCAAAATACTGACCGGTAATGACCGCGCAGCCGGCACCGACGCCGACGCAAAAGCCAATGCAGAGCTCGGTGAGCACCATCGTGGCTTGAATGCCGCCAAGCGCAAGCTTGCCGCCAAACTGACCGACGATATAGGTGCCGATAAGCGTGTAAGCCTGCTGAAAAAACGAACTAAAAAAGATGGGAACGCACAGCGACAGCAATTGCTGCCAAATGACACCTTGCGTTACATCGATAGCCGTAGATTTCTTAGCCACACGCCCTCCCCAAAAGCGCACGTCAACCGACAAAACAGCAATTTAAAACCAAAGCCAAAACCAGCTTAGCACCGACTGGCGGCGACCGAAACACCCCGAATCAGAGCGCGGTACGGAATATCTGCCTAGTGATACAAACCCGGCTGGTAGTGGTACTCGTTGCTCACGTGCGGGCACAGCTGCCAAAAGGCGACGGCACTCGCCGCGGCCACGTTGAGCGAATCAACCCCGTGGGCCATCGGAATGCGCACGGCCTGGTCGCAGCCCGCAATGGTCTTGGCGCCCAGACCGGCACCCTCGGTTCCCATAAAGATTGCCAGGCGGTCAATCTCCTGCAGCACGGGATCGTCCAGCGACACCGAATCATCCGTCAGCGCCATCGCGGCACACGAAAAACCAGCATGATGCAACGACGCCAACCCGTCATGCGGCCACACGCGCGCCTCACTGCCGATACGCGTCCACGGCACCTGAAACACGGTGCCCATGCTCACACGGGCCGAGCGACGATACAGCGGATCGCAGCACGTAGGGCTCACCAGAATGCCGTCGACATTGAGAGCGGCAGCCGAGCGGAAAATCGCGCCCACGTTTGTGTGGTCGACAATACCCTCGAGCACGCATATGCGCACCGGGCGCTCCCCCGCCGCCTCGACGACGCCGGCCAGGAACTCATCAACCGGAATCTGACGCGGGCGACGAAACGCCGCGAGCGCACCGCGCGTCACGTTAAAGCCCGTCAACTGCTCCATGAGCTCCATCGAGGCCACGAACACCGGGACCGGACCCGCTCCCTCGCGCACAACCAGGCGCTCAAACAGCGGCATCATCTGGTCGAGCCAGCGCTCACCCAACAGAAAGCTCACCGGCTCGTATCCGGCGCGCACCGCACGCTCTATGACCTTGGCACTCTCGGCGATAAAGATGCCCTTTTGCGGCTCCAGCACGCAGCGCAGCTCGCGCTCGGTCAGTCGCACGTAGGCATCGAGCCGCTCGTCCTCGAGCGAATCAATTCGCAGAACCTCAACGGCATCAGTCATAGCAGCCAGCCCGCACCCTTCTTACAGCAGCATCAATATCAAACGAGGCGACGCTAGGCGCCGCCCCTCAATCATTCCAACCCGATAATACCGTGGGCAAATAGGAGATTTACGCCTCGATACGACGATACGTCACGAACTCATAATCGAGGCCTTCGTCACCCTCGCCCGCGGCAATCGTGGCAACCCCTTCGCGCCGCGCAACTTCCCACGCGGGATCGGCGTCCAAGTCGGGAAAGTACGTGTCCACGGGATGGACGCAGTGGTTATGCGTGACCTCGGCCTCCACGCAGTACGGCAAAAACTGCCGATAGACATCGCCGCCACCGATAACCCACGCAACGGGCTCGTCGGCAACCGCGGCGAGCGCCTCGCCGATACTATGCACCACGTCGACGCCCTCGGGCGTAAAATCCTCGTCGCGCGTGAGCACGATATTACGACGATTCTTGAGCGGACGTCCACCGGGAAAACTCAGCAGCGTCTTGCGTCCCATGATGACCGGACAGCCCTTGGTACACGCCACAAAATGGCGCATGTCGGCGCGATTGGACACCACCATGTCGCCCTCGCACCCAATGCCCCAATCGTCACACACGGCGACGATGGCAGAAAGCTTACACGTCATATCTGCCACCTATACCGCAATGGGGATGTTCTTGACCTGCGGGCCGTGCTCATAGCCCTCGACGATGAGGTCGTCGGTCGTAAACGCGTAGAAATCGTGCACATCGGGGTTAAGCGTTACCCTGGGCGCCGCAAACTGCGGACGCTCGATAAGTTCGCGGACGATGTCGACATGGCGGTCGTAAATGTGGGCATCGGCAATCACATGCAGCAGCTCGCCGGGAATCATATCGACCGACTGCGCGACCATCATCAGCAAGATGGCGTACTGGCACACGTTCCAGTTATTCGCGGCCAAAATGTCCTGGCTGCGCTGGTTGAGAATCATGTTGAGCGTGGGCTTATCGTCCTGCGGGCGCTGCGTAACGTTATAGGTCACGCTGTAGGCGCACGGATACAGGTGCATCTCGGACAGGTCGTTAAACACGTACGTGTTGGTCATGATGCGGCGGCTGTACGGTGTGTGCTTAAGATCGTACAGTACACGGTCCATCTGGTCGAAATCGCCCTCGGCATAATGGCTCTTCTGGCCAATCTGATACCCGTAGGCCTTGCCGATGGAGCCGGTCTCGTCGGCCCACTCATCCCAAATATGGCTGTTGAGGTCATGGACGTTATTGGACTTCTTTTGATAGATCCACAAGATCTCGTCCATCGCAGACTTAAGCGCCGTGCGGCGCAGGGTAAGCGCGGGAAACTCCTCGCGCAGGTCGTAGCGTGCCGTAACGCCAAAGTTTTTAATGGTATAGGCAGGGGTGCCATCCTCCCACACCGGACGGACCTTTTGGCCCTCGGTGGTGGTGCCATGGTCCAGAATATCGCGGCACATGGATACAAACTGTTGATCAGCCTTGCTCATTGACCCTCCTGTCAGTCGCCTATAAGCAATTTTTATTGTAGCCCAGGCGCACGCCGCCCCACAGCCCAAACATAAGCCCTCATTTTCTGACATATGCCAGAAATACCTTGCGTGGTTCCTCATGCGCGCTATTCTATTGTTGACATATGTCAGGTTTGGAGTGTGTATGGCAGGAAGACGCGAAAAACTGCGCCGCGTTGGGATCATCCCCGAATATCGTGGCTTTACCCCCGATGGCCTGGCCAGCGGAGACGCGATCGACATGACGGTCGATGAGCTCGAAGTCCTGCGCCTGTGCGACCTGGAAGGCCTCAATCAGAAGGCTGTCGCCCAGCAAATGGGCATCGCCCGCGCCACCGTGGCGGCCATCTGCAGCCGCGCACATCGCAAGGTGGCAAACGCGCTGGTCAACGGGCGGGCGCTCGTCATCGAGGGCGGCACTATCGCGTACTCCCCCATCACCGCAACGACGGCCGCATGGCCAGCAAAGGAGGTCGGCGCCATGAGGGTGGCAACGACGTACGACAACGGCAACATCTTTATGCACTTTGGCCGTAGCGAGCAGTTCAAGATCTACGACATCCAGGATGGCAAGGTGCTCAACGAACAGGTCGTGGGCACCGGCGGCACCGGTCACGGCGCATTGGCGGGCCTGCTTGCCAACGGCGGCGTCGACACGCTCATCTGCGGCGGTATCGGCGGCGGCGCCATCAACGCGCTCACCCAGGCCGGCATCACGGTCTACGCGGGCGCCCAGGGCAGCTGCGACGCCTGCGTCGAGGCCCTTATCGCGGGCACGCTCGCGCAGACCGGCGAGGCCACCTGCGACTGCCACGGTCACGACCACGAGCACGCCCATGAGCATGGCGAGTCCTGCGGCTGCCACGGCCATCACGAGCACAAGGGCCACGAGGGTTGCGGCTGCCACTAGCGGCAAATACCCTGCCGCCAGCACGCTCCCACGCGTACAACAACCTGCAAACGAACGGCGAAGGCCGCCTGGAATACGATCCAGGCGGCCTTCGTCATACACAACTCAAAAGAGCCATTACTTTTTATTGCGCATCTGCGCTTCCATCTGGCGCAGCAGCTCCATATCGGACTTGGGACCGCCCGTACCCAGGCCGCCCATGCCGCCCAGACCCATAGCGTCCAGCCCAGGGATATTGGGCATGCGCATCTTCTTGCCCTTCTTGCCCTTTTTGCCCTTCTTGCCGCCGGCCTGTGCCTGATTGGCCATCGTGCGCATGCGGCCCATCATCTTGTTCATCTCGCCCCACTGCTTCATAAGGCTATTGACCTCGGTGGGGGTCACACCGGCGCCCTTGGCGATACGCGCGCGACGCTGGCCGTTGATGATGGAGGGACGCAGACGCTCCTCCTTAGTCATCGACATGATGATGGCCTCGTTCTTGTCGAAGATGCCCTCGTCCAGGTTACCGCCCATCTGGTTGAGCGCGCGCTGGCCACCGGGGAGCATGCCCAGGATACCCTTCATGCCGCCCATCTTTTTGACGGCTTTCATCTGGTCGAGCATGTCGTTCATGGTAAAGCCCTCGCGCAGCATGCGCTCGGCAGCCTCGAGCTGTTCGGCATCGGCGGCCTCCTGGGCCTTCTCGATGATGCCGACAACGTCGCCCATGCCCAAGATTCGCTTGGCCATGCGATCGGGATAGAACGGCTCAAGCGAATCGGGTTTCTCGCCCATGCTCACAAACTTGATGGGCTTGCCGGTCACCTGACGCACCGAAAGCGCGCCACCGCCACGGGCGTCACCGTCGAGCTTGGAGATAATCACACCATCAAAGTCGGTGCGCTCAGCAAACGTCGAGACCACGTTGACGATATCCTGGCCGGTCATGGCGTCGACGACCATCAGCACCTGGTCGGGCTTGACGGCCTTCTTGATGTCGACGGCCTCCTGCATCATCTGCTCGTCGATCTGAAGACGTCCGGCGGTATCGACGATGACCACGTCACGCAGGTGGTCGACGGCCTCCTGGATGGCGCCCTTGGCGATGTCGACCGGGTGCTCGCCGTCACCGCGGAAGACCGGCACGCCGATCTCGCCACCGAGCGTGGCAAGCTGGTCGGCAGCAGCGGGACGGTAGACGTCGCACGCGGCGAGCAGCGGCGAGCGGCCCTGCTTCTTGAGCAGGTAGGCCAGCTTTACGGCAGCCGTGGTCTTACCGGAGCCCTGCAGGCCCACGAGCATGATGACATTGGGAATGCGGTTGCTAAAGACGAGCTTGCTCTCGGTTGAGCCAAGCATCTCGGTGAGCTCGTCGAGCACGATCTTGACGACGTTTTGCGCCGGCGACAGCGACTCCATGACCTCGGCGGTCATGCAGCGCTCCTTGGTCTTGGCAACGAACTCCTTGACGACCTTAAAGTTAACGTCGGCCTCGAGCAGCGCCATGCGAATATCGCGCATGGCCGAAGTAATATCGGCCTCGGTCAGCTTACCCTTGCCGCGCAGGCGGTCAAATGTGTCGTTGAGGCGATCGCTCAGAGAATCAAACACTAGTCACTCCTTAGTTGGACTCGCCCACCAGGGCGCGGCAGAAATCTTTGGCGTTAAACTCCTGCAGGTCATCGACCTGCTCGCCCACGCCAATGCGCAGGATCGGGAGCTTGAGCTTCTCAGCCACGGCCATGGCGATACCGCCTTTTGCCGTGCCGTCGAGCTTGGTCATGATAATACCGTCCAGGCCCAGCGCCTCGTTAAACTCGAGCGCCTGGTTCAGACCGTTCTGGCCAGTGGCGGCATCGATCACAAGCACGACCGAGACCGGCATGGGACCGGCGGCCATATTGGCGGCGCGCTTACGCGTCACGTTAACCACCTTGGCAAGCTCGCGCATCAGTTCGGGGCTTGTGTGCAGACGACCGGCGGTGTCGATCAGCACCAGGTCGCTGCCGCGCTTATCGGCCTCATCGAGCACGTCGTAGCACACGCTCGCCGGGTCGGAACCGCGATCGCGCTTGATGACGGGGACGCCGGCGCGCTGACCCCACACATCGAGCTGCTCGATGGCGGCGGCGCGGAAGGTATCGGCAGAACCGATCACCACGTTCTTGCCGCGGGCAGCCATGGCGCTCGCAATCTTGCCGACCGTTGTGGTCTTGCCGGCGCCGTTGATGCCCACAAACAGCACGCAGCTCGGCGTATCGGAAAACGGATCACGCTCAACAGGCACAAAATGGCCCTCGAGCTGCTCGGCCAGAGCGCGGCGAAGCTGCGGGGCGGTCTTAAGGTTCTTCTTGGCAGCAGCATCACGCAGGTCATCGGAGACCTGAATAGCGACCTCGGCACCCATGTCACCCATGACGAGGGTGTCCTCAAGGTCCTCCCAAAAGTCCTCGTCGACCTCGCCGCCAAAGTAGAAGACCTCGTTGAGGGCCTCGCGGCTGCGCTCAAGTCCGCGCGAGAGAGCGTCAAAGAATCCCATTATGCATTCACGACCTTTCCGGTTTCGCGATCGAGTTTTTGCGAGACGACGCGGCTGACGCCGTCGGCTTGCATCGAGACGCCATAGAGAACGTCAGCGTCCTCCATAGTACGGCGCTGATGCGAAATGACCAAGAGCTGTGTATCGGAACGCAGCACATCGAGGGCTCCGATGAGCTTGGACAGGTTGGCGTCATCAAGCGCCGCCTCGACCTCGTCCAGCACATAGAACGGTACCGTGCGCGTGCGGTACACGGCAAAGAGCAGGGCGAGCGCCGTCAGACTCTTCTCGCCGCCCGACATGAGCATCATCTTGGTGATGCGCTTGCCGCGCGGCTGCGCCACGACCTCGATACCCGTCTCGGCCGGATGCTCGGGATCGGTCATCTCCAGATGAGCCTGACCACCCGGGAACAGCATGGCGAAGATCTCGCGAAAGTTCGCATCGACCTTCTCAAAGGTCACCAGGAAGGCCTTACGCATCTTGCGGTCGATGGCCACGGTGATCTTGGTGAGCGCCTTGCGCGCGCTCTCCAGATCGGCCAGCTGCTCCTCGATGTAATCGGCGCGACGCTTGAGCTGCTCGTACTCCTCCATGGCAACTTGGTTCACAGGGCCCAGGTTGTTGATCTGGCGCACAAGCTGGTTGAGCTCGCGCTCGGCGGCATCGCGGTCGGTGGGCGCCGGAAGCATGAGCGCTTCCTCGAGTACCGTGGTGCCATCGGCGGTAATGGCCTTAATGGCGGCCTCTACCTGCACCTCAAGCTTGCCGCGTGCGACCTTGAACTCGTTTTGCGTGGCGGTGGCGGTATCGACCCGCTCCTTAGCGCGGGCAACCTCTGCCTTGGCATCCTCGATGGTCTTCTTAAGCGAAGCGGAGTCCGCCTCCTCCAGAGAGGCCTGGTCACGCAGACGTGCGGCCCAATCTGACGCGCGCTCCAGCAGGGCCGAATAGCGCTCGTGCATGGGATCGACGCGCAGGCGCAGCAGCTCGAGTGAGCGCGAGGCCTGGCGTGTTCCGCGGATACGGCGGT
Source organism: Collinsella sp. (assembly GCA_022745215.1). Taxonomy (GTDB): domain Bacteria; phylum Actinomycetota; class Coriobacteriia; order Coriobacteriales; family Coriobacteriaceae; genus Collinsella. The sequence goes on from JAIIWC010000039.1 coordinate 12,005, forward strand.
CGATGCCCTCCAGGCGATGCTCCAGATCGGGCACGCGGCCCTTCAGAGAACGAAGGCGCTCACTCGTCTGGGCCAGGCGGACCTTGGCATCGGCGAGCTTGCCGGCGGCCTCGGAATCGTCACGGCGAACGCGGTCAAGTTCGTCGTTGGCCTCGGCAATCTGAAGGCCCAGGTCGCTTGCCTGCGCTCGCGCCTCGTCCCGCGAACGGGTGAGCTCGTCCACGCGCGGGCGCGCAGCGCGAACGGCCTCGGCAGCCTGCTCGCGGCGCTTGAAAATACGCACGCGCTCGACCTCGGCATTGTTGGCGCTTTGCTCCAGGCGGCCAATCTCGGAGAGCAGCGAACGGCGCTCGCCCTCAAGACGGGCGATCTCGCCGGCGGCATCGCCCTCAGCGGCACGCGCCTCTTCGACGGCCGCATTGGCCTCGACGACCTGATCCGACACATGCTCAAACACAGCAGCCAGATCGGGCTCCAGGCCCTCCAGCTCGCGAATGCGACGCTTGCGCTCCAAAGCACCCGAAGCCTCGCCGGCGTCGTGCCCCACACGCACCAGGCCGCCGCAGGCAACGCGGGCGCCATCAGGGGTCACGTAAGTCACGCCGTCAACGACCGGCGCCGACAGAGCGGCAGCAAGATCGTCCACGACGTAATAACCGCCGAGCAGCACCTCAACGACGGGACCGTAGCCTGCGCGCACGGACAGACGATCGACCAGGCGGGAACCGGCAGCGCCCTTAGCGGCAGCAGAGGCGCTCACACCGCGCGCGACCAGCAGCGCCTCACCCGAGGCCTTCTTTTGGTCCAGAGCCGCGCGACCGGCACGCTCAAGCGTGGCGGCGTCATCAAACAAAAGAGCATCGATATCGCCGGCAAGCAGCTGCTCAACCAGGCCCTCAAGCTCACGAGGAGCCTCGAGCACGTCACCCAGACGACCCGAGACATCATCGCCCAGCGCGCCCATCAGACGGCTCACCAGCGGCGAGCTGTCAGCCATGCGGGCATCGAGCTTCTTTTGGCTGGCAAGCTCCGAGCGCACCTCGGATAACTTGTTGCGTGCCTCGCTCTCGCGGGCACGCAGGTCCTTCAGGGCCGCGCGTGCCGTCTCGGTGGCTTCACGCGCATCGACCTGAGCCTGGCGCGCTTCCTCAAGAGCACCCTCAAGCTCCTCGGCGCGGTCGCGACGGCTTTCGAGCGAGGCCGTGACTTCCTCGAGCTGCTCGTCGATCTGCTCCAAGCGCGAGGCGTACATGTTGTCCTCGACCTCGGCGTTACTCAGCGAGTCCTTCACCTTGGCGAGTTCGAGCGCCGCGTTATCGGCCCCACGTTGCACATCGCGTTGCTCACGCGTAAGCTGCGAAATCTGATTGTCGAGAGCCACGCGTCGCTCGTGGAGCTCAGCGGCGGCAGGACCAGCGGCGTCAACGTCCTCCTGGGCCTGCATGTGCGCACCGGTCACTTCCTCAAGCTGCGCACGCGCGTCCTCGAGCTCCTCGACCACGCGACGACGCTGATGCTCGGAGCTCGAGATCTGGCCACGCATGTCGGACAGGCGCGACACCATGTTGTGGCCCTTTTCCTCGAGCAGGCGCATATCGGAGTTAATGCGGCCGACCACGTCTTGCATATGGCGGCGCTGCTCGCCCAGGTCGCCCACAAACAGGCCCTTTTCCTCAAGCATAACCTGGAGCTTCTCGAGCTCGCGCTCCTTTTCGCCCATGCGGTACTGCGCAAGCTCCAGCTCGGCGGCGCCTTCCTTGGAGCGGCTCTCCAGGTCGTTCCACTGCGATTGCAGCGAGCGCAGCTCGTCGACGGCCAGCATCTGCGTAAGCTCGTTCGCGCGCGAGGACAGCTCTTTGTACTTGCGCGCACGATCGACCTGACGCTCCAGCGGTCGCAGCTGACGGGCGATCTCCTTATTGATGTCGCGGGCACGCGTCAGGTGCTCGTCCATCGACTTAATCTTTTTGAGCGCACGCTCTTTGCGGCGCTTGTGCTTGGAGATGCCGGCGGCCTCCTCGATGAGGGCACGGCGCTCCTCGGGGCGGCTCTGCAAAATGGCATCGAGCTTACCCTGGCTGATGATGGAATGCGTATCCTTGCCCAGGCCCGAATCGTGCAGGATGTCCTGAATGTCCATCAGGCGGCACGGACTCGAGTTGATGAGGTACTCGCTTTCGCCCGAGCGATACATGCGACGGGTGATGGCGACCTCGTCAAAATCGACGGGCAGCATATGGTCCGAGTTATCGAGCACCAGCGTGACCTCGGCGACACCCACCGGCTTGCGTGCCGACGAGCCCGAGAAGATGACGTCCTCCATGGCCTGGCCGCGCAGCTGCTTGGCGCTCTGCTCGCCCAGGACCCACAGAATCGAGTCGGAGATGTTCGATTTTCCCGAGCCGTTGGGACCGACGATGACGGTCAGGCCCGGCTCAAATGACATATGGGCGCGGTCGGCAAACGACTTGAACCCTTTGAGCGTGAGGGACTTGAGATACACGGTTCCTCGCTTAAACAGGCTTCTTGTTGAGAATCACGCCGTTGGTGGTGTAGCCCATGCGGTCGAGTGCCTCGAGCGCAGCGGCTCCCTCGGCCTCCTTCTTGGAGGAACCGGTGCCGCGGCCCTGGCGAATGCCGTCGATGAGCACCACAGCGGTAAAGGTGGGCGCATGCGCCGGGCCCTCGGAGCCAACGAGCTTATACGCAGGGGGCTCATGACCGTCGGCTTGCACGCACTCCTGCAAAAACGACTTGGGGTTCGCAGGATGCTCGGCACGCTCGGAAGCCAAATGCGGCTTAAGCGTACGGTGAATGAACTCCGCCGCAACATCCCAGCCGGCATCCAGGTACAGCGCGCCCACGAGCGACTCGTAGACGTTCTCGAGCGCCGAGTGCAGGCCGCGCGCACCGGTACCGGTCTCGGAGGCACCAAAGATAATGATGTCGTCGATGCCCAGCTCATGCGACACCTCGGACAGCGTGGCGCCCGAGACAAGCGACACCTTCAGGCGCGTGAGCTTGCCCTCGTCAAACTCGGGATAGGACTCAAAGAGCGAACGGGCGACGACGGCGCCCAAAATGGAATCACCCAAAAACTCAAGGCGCTCGTAGCTTGCCGAGACTGGCTGGCTTTCGACGGCCGAAGGATGCGTAAGAGCCGCGCGCAGCAGCACCTTGTCATTGAACTCGTGGCCCAGAATCTCCTGGGCGCGCGTAAGTCGTTCGGATAAAGCCAAGACCTAAGCCTCCCTGGCGTTTTCGATCGCGTCGACGGCGTCGGCGACAGAGTTGAGCGAGAGCAGGGTCTCATCATCGATCTCGAGATTGAACTCGTCCTCGATAGCCGTAACCAGTTGCAGGCGCTCGAGCGAGTTGGCATCGAGGTCGTCAAAGGTGGTCTCATCGCTAATTTCGGCAACATCGACGCCCAGAACGTCAGCAGCGACCTCGGCGATCTTGTCGAAGATTTCGGAGCGGTCCATAGCGCTTCCTCTCATAGTGCATGAATACCAAAAGATTGGCACCGCGCGGGCGGCGCCAAGACACGGTTTTGATTCTACCCCACGACGTGCGCCGCGAGGCACATAACAGCGCTCTAACTCGCTCTTATAAAACGATACCGTCCATGGAGTTGGCGACGTTCTCGACCAGTCCGGCACGAACGGCCTCAGCCGCGGCGAGCGTGCCGTTTTTAACTGCCTCGACCGAGGTGGCACCGTGGCCGATCAAGACCACACCGCGCAGGCCCAGCAGGATGGCGCCGCCCTTGGCATCACCAGAGAGCTTGGCCTTTATCTCGCGCATCTGCTTTTTAATGAGTAGCGCGGCGATCTTGGTGCCGAGCGAGGTCATAAAGGCACCCTTGAGTTCCTGCAGCAAAAACTTGGCAGCGCCCTCAGTGGCCTTGAGAGCGATATTACCCGACATGCCGTCGGCAACAACGACATCGAAATTGCCCGAGGTGAGGTCGGTGCCTTCGCAGTTACCCACAAAGCCCGGAACCGCGGCCTTCATAGCAGGGAAACAGGCCTTGGTAAAGTTGGAACCCTTCTCGTCCTCGGTGCCATTGGCGAGCAGGCCCACGCGGGGGTGCTCGATGCCCAGGACAACGCGGGCATAGGCGCTACCCATCTGGGCAAAACGTACCATGTCATCGACCTCGACATCGGGGTTAGCACCCATATCGCACAGCACCGTCAAACCGCCGGCGCGATTGGGCAACGCATTGGTCAGACAGGGACGCACCGGCTGCTTCTTGCCTTCGGCCATATATCTAAACGGTGTGACGTAGGCGGTCGCAGCAGCTGTCATGGCGCCGGTCGAGCCGGCGGAGAAGAACGCGTCCGCATTGCCCTTTTTGATGGCGCGGCACGACAGCACGATCGACGACTTGCGCTTGGTCATCACGGCGCGAATGGGATCGTCATCCATGGCGATAACGTCGGGTGCCTCAAGGGCCTCAACACGTGCATGGGAAGCAGCAAAGGGATTGACGATTTCAGCGGGGCCAGCTGCCAAGACCTCGATATCGGGATCGGCGGCAAGTGCAGCCTCGATACCATCGAGAACAACCTGAGGTTTCTCGTCTCCGCCCACAACGTCTACACAAACGCGAACGTTACTCATATACATGCTCCTTATACAAAAATGGCCGACTCATTGAGCCGGCCATTGTGGTTCCATTTGGAACGGCATCGCATCCAGAGTATACCGTTACTCGGTAACGATAACCTCGCGGTCCTTGTAGAAACCGCAGCTGGGGCACACGTGGTGCGGAAGCTTGACAGCGCCGCAACGGGGGCACGTGGACTGAGCCGCAGCCGAGATCTTCATGTTGGCGGAACGACGGGTGTGAGTGCGGATACGACCCTGCTTTTGTTTAGGTACGGGCATAGTGACCTTCCTTATGAACTATCCAGTGTGGCGATTACGCGCAAGTAGCGATACTACCACAGTTTTACTCGTCAAGCTTGAGATTCTTCAATGCTGCAAATGGATTTTCCGTGGCAGCGGCCCATTCTGCCTCTGCCTGGGCGGCGCAATCGCATTGCTCGACGTTGAGATTGCAACCGCAAGTGGGGCACAGACCGCGGCAATCGGGCTTGCACAGAACGACAAACGGCGTGTCCATAACGACCGCGTCGTTGATGGGCTCACCCAGATCCACGATGCGGTCCTCACCCAGGAGCTCGTAGCCGTCCTCGTAGGCCTCAGGATCCTCGGGCTCCTCAAAGAGGTAGAACTCCTCGATCTCGCCGGCGATATCAAACGAGGCGGGCTCCAGGCAACGGTCGCACTCGCCGGCGGCGTGCGCGCGGACCATGCCGGTAAGCAAAACACCGGTACCGGCATTGGTAAAGACAACATCGTAGTCGATGCCGTCCTGTAGCTGGTACTCCTTCTCGCCCACGGTGTAGGTGGCGACATCGACCTTACCGGTCAGCGGATACGAATCACCAGGGAACTCGAGCTGCTCGGAAAGATCGACGGTAACGCTCGGGAACTCAGCCATTACCACTGACCATTCTGTTGGGCGGCACCCTCGTTGAGCTGCTGACGGCAACGGGTAACGGTGCCGGTCAGGCTCTTGAGGTTCTCCTCCAGGTGCGTAAAGACCTGCTCTGCGTAGTCCTCGGCAGCATAACGCGTCTCGCGCTCGTACTGTTGGGCACGATCGCGGATGTCATCGGCCTGCTGCTGTGCTAAGCGGACGATCTCCTGCTCACCGGCAATGGTGAGGGCCTGCTGCTGAGCGTCGGCGATGATGGAATCGGCCTGAGCGGCGGCGGAAGCCATAAGCTCCTCGCGCTCCTTGAGGATACGGCGG
>JAIIWC010000040.1 GCA_022745215.1 Collinsella sp.
CTCCAACGACGAATTCTAGGCGGTGTCCCAACCCTTTCAAGAAAGGGCAGAGGCGGGGGCATGCCCCCGCCTCTTACACCACATCTCTACGCGCTACCTCTGAATCAGCGATTTGAAGCCTTTACTAGCTGTTTTCCCATTAACATAACTGAACATGTGTGGTCTAACTAATCCTAGGTAGTCGGTTTCATATGAGATTCAACTGGTGACAGTACTCATATTTGGCATTTTTTGTCCAAAGGCTCTCCTGGCCATTGCAGATTTATGGCAAAACGGGCTCCAGACCGCCGAATCGTGCCGCATATGGCACGTCCGCAGTCCGGAACCCGGTCAAAATTGAGTTATTGCGCCGCGTTAGCCCAAGACACCCGACAGGATCTCGATCAGACTGTCCACGTCGGATTCCCCGCAGACGAGCGGCGGCAGGAAACGCAGCGTATGGGCACCCGTAGCGTTAATCACGGCACCGGCGGCCAGCGCGCGGGCAACAATATCATGCGCGTCGCCCGCAGTATCGTCCAGGTCGCAGCCGAGCATCAGGCCACGGCCACGCACCTCTACCACATGCGGAAGCTTAGCCAGCGCCTGCTCCATATAGGCGCCTACCTTAGCAGCGTGGTCGGCATAATCGCCGCGCACGAGCGCGGAGAGCGTCGCGGCGCACGCCGCGATGGCCAAGCAGCTACCGCCAAAGGTCGAGCCGTGGTCGCCCGGCTTAAACACGTCGGCAATCTCCTTCTTTGCCACCACGGCGCCCATGGGCACGCCATCAGCAATGCCCTTGGCAAGGCTCATGATGTCGGGCTCCACGCCATAGGTTTGGAATGCAAACGGCTTGCCGGAGCGGAAGATGCCGCACTGGACCTCGTCGGCGATAAGCACGGCGCCCACTTCGTGTGCCAGGTCGCGCGCTGCCGCCATAAACTCCTCGGTCATGGGGTGCACGCCACTCTCACCCTGGATCGGCTCGAGCATCACGGCACAAATTTCGCTCCCCAGCTGCTTAAAGATCGCACGCAGTTCATTGATATCGTTGGGCGTACAGGCCACAAAGCCACCCGGCAGCGGGCGGAAACTATCCTGCAGCCAATCCTGCATGGTGGCGGCAATGGTCTCGAGCGTACGGCCGTGGAAGCCGCCGCGCATGCACATGATAGTGTTGCCGCCGTTACCGGCACGCTTGGCGTACAGGCGCGCAAGCTTCATCGAGCCCTCATTGGCCTCGGCGCCGGAGTTGGCAAAGAAGGTCTCCCAAACCTGCTCATCCGCAGCCGGGGCACCAAGAGCAGCTGCCGTGGTCTCATCGCCGGCGGCAATGGCATCGGCAAGCACGCGTGCACCATCTACGTCGTCGTTGGCAAGCTTGGACAGCAGCGCCGCGACCTGTCCACGCTGCTCGATGTAGAAGTAATTGGAGACATGCATGAGCTTTTTGGTCTGTGCCTCGAGCGCCGAGAGCACAGCCGGGTCGCCATGACCTAGGCTGCACACGCCGATGCCGGCAAGAAAGTCGAGGTACTCACGACCATCGTCGCCGGTGAGCTTCATGCCGTGACCCTCGACAAACTCGACCGGAGAGCGGCCAAAGGTATGCATAACGTAATGGGATTCAAGCGATTGCTGAGCTGCAAGTGACATGGGATGCCTTTCGTTGAGCGCCGGACGGCGCAGGCCTATGGGTGCAGAAATGGGGCGGCTGCGGGTCAGTTAGACTGTCTGAAGCTTCTCGACCTCGTCGAGGTTCTCGGTCAGACGCGCAGCAAACGTCGAAAGCGGATGCGGGTGTGTATCGAACTCGTAGGCCGTCTCGGTGGAATGGATCACGGTGCCGACGCCGGCATCGGTCAGCAGCTCCAGCAGCAGCGAGTGCGGCGTAGTACCGTTAATGATGTGGGCACGAAATACGCCGGCGGTAAGCGCATCGACAGCGGCGCGTAGCTTGGGAATCATGCCTTTGTCGACCTCGCCCCCATAGAGCATTTCGTTAACCTCGTCGAGCGTTAGGTTGGAGATAAGCGAGTCCTTGTCGCTAAAGTCCTTGTACAGGCCATCGACATCGGTCAAAAAGATCGCCTTATGCGCGTGAAGCGCCGCGGCAACGGCACCGGCGGCGGTATCGGCGTTGATGTTGAAGAAACCGCCGTCCTCCCCCGCCGCGACGGTAGCGATGACGGGGATGTACTCGCTATCGAGTAAGCGCTCGATATAGTCGGTGTTGACGTGCGTCACTTTGCCCACGCGTCCGAGCTCGGGGTCGAGCGGCTCGGCGATGAGCGTGCCGGCATCGCTGCCCGATACGCCCACGGCCAGGTTGCCGTGGTGGTTGATGGCAGCAACCAGCTCCTGGTTAACCTTGCCGCCCAGCACCTCGCGCACGATATCCATGGTGGCAGGCGTAGTCACGCGCTGGCCGTTCTTAAACTCGACGGGAATATCGTAATGGCTCAGCGCCTCGTTGATAGCCTTGCCGCCGCCATGCACGATGACGGGGCGCATACCGATGATCTTGAGCAAAACGATGTCGCTCATCACGTCGCGGCGCAGCTGCTCATCAACCATGGCGGCACCGCCGTACTTGATAACGACCGTCTTACCGGTCAGGTTCTTAATCCACGGCAGCGCCTCGAACAGCAGCTGCGCGGTAACTTCGTTGGATTCGTTCGAGCGACAATCGCGTGCGAACTTCATAGTCTGCCTCGTCTTTCGTGTAGCTATCGCGCCGCACCTCGTTGCCCGCGATTGCAGCGGGACGCGCGGCACATCGGGAGTCTAGGAACGGTAGTCACCGTTAATGGAAATGTACTCGTGCGTGAGGTCGCAAGTCCACACGGTGGTCGCCGCGTCCCCTGCGCCCAGGTCTGCCGAGATCACAATCTCGGGCGCCTCAAAGCGACGCAGCGCCTCGTCCTCGTCAAAGGGAACGGTCAGGCCATCACGGCAGACGGGCATACCCATCATGTCGATGGACACATCTTCTTGCTTAAACTGCACGCCGCACTTACCGAGCGCCATGGCAACGCGGCCCCAGTTGCAGTCGTGGCCGGCGATGCAGGTCTTGACGAGCGGCGAGTTGGCGACGGCACGGGCGGCGATATCAGCCTCCTCGTCGTTCGCGGCGCCGGTGACATTAACCGTCACGAGCTTGGATGCGCCCTCGCCATCTGCGGCGATGTTGCGCGCCAGGCTCTCGCACACCTCATGCACGGCAAAGGCCAACTCGTCAAAGGCATCAGAGCCCTCGACAATAGGCTCGGCATTTGCGGCAGCGCCGGAAGCGAGCATGATGCAGGTGTCGTTGGTCGAGGTGTCGGAATCGACCGTTACCTTGTTGAAGGTCTGTTTGACGGTCGAGAGTAGCAGGGAGTGGAGCGCCTCCGGCTCGACGGGGGCATCGGTAGTGATGACCGCGATCATGGTGGCCATGTTGGGCATGATCATACCCGAGCCTTTACACATACCGCCCACCGTATAGGCATTGCCTGCGTGCCCCGCGGCCTCGCTGCGGTAACACACGGCATACTCCTTGGAGTGCGTGTCGGTCGTCATGATAGCGCGGGCGGCATCAGCGCCACCATGGGCGGAGAGTGCCTCGTAGGCGGCAGGAACGGCAGTCTCAAACGTGTCAATCGGCAGAATCTGACCAATTACGCCCGTGGAGGCGACCAGAATCTGCTGGGGCTCGCAGCCGATGACCTGCGAGGCGATGTTGCAGGTCTCGCGCGCGCAGGCAAGACCGGTCTCGCCCGTGGCGGCGTTGGCGTTGCCGGAGTTGATAGAAACACCGGCGATGATGCCGTAGCCCTTGTCGGCGCCGCCCAGGTTGGCACGGCTCACCTGCACGGGCGCCGCACAAAAGCGGTTAGTCGTAAACACGCCGGCCCCGGGACAGGGTTTATCGGGCACGACGAGCGCGTAATCCAGGCGCTCGGGATTCTTGCGGAATCCGGCATGGATGCCCGCCGCCTTAAAGCCGGCTGCCGCCGTTACGCCGCCCTCTACGGCACGAATTTTGATATCGAACTGCTCAGCATTCATCGTCTTTATGACTCCTTATATCAAACAAAAAATGGGCATCGGTTGGTGCGCCACGCCAGCCACAATCACGAGACCAGCTTAAGAGTGGCGCCCCACTCGATGCCCGACTACCAAATCGCTAACAATCGAATGTGCTACACCGGGCACGCCACTGTGGGCAAGCCTCGTCGCTCGTCAAAACCAAAGACGATGTTGGCGCACTGGACCGCCTGGCCTGCTGCACCCTTGCACAGATTGTCGATGGCGCCCGTAGCCACCAGAACGCCCGCGCGCTTGTTGAGCGCGAGGCCAATCTGGGCGGCATTGGTGCCGACGACCGAGGCCGTCTTGGGCTGCTGGCCGGCATCGAGCACGCGCACAAAAGTGCGGCCGGCGTAGAACTGCTTGTAATGGTCGACGACGTCCTCAAGGGTCAACGTGTCGAGAGCCTGCGGCGCGAGCGGCAGCGTCACCGTAGAGAGCAGGCCGCGCTTGAGCGGTGCCAGATGCGGGGTGAAGACGATGCGGTCGGCCAGGCCAAGTATCTGCTCGATCTCAGGCGTATGACGATGCTTGCCCACGCCATAGGCTTCCAGGTTCTCGTCTGCGCTGCAAAAATGGGTGCGGGCGTTACAGGACTTACCGGCACCTGTCACGCCGCTGATAGCGTCAACGACCACGGGGCCGCTCTGGGCAACCCAGCCGGCGCGCACGGCAGGCGCAGCGGCAAGGCTCGTTGCGGTGGGATAGCAACCGGCGCAGGCGACCAGCACGGGCTTGCCGTCGGCGTGGTCGGATGCAGCAGTCTCCAAATCCTGGCAAAACAGCTCGGGCAGACCAAAGGCGCGGCTCTTGAGCAGCTCGGGGCTCGTGTGCTCGGCGGCATACCACGCCTCGAACACGGCCGGATCGCTCAGGCGGTAGTCGGCAGACAGGTCAAAGCAGGAAACGCCTGCGGCAAGCAGGGCGGGCACCTGCGCCATGGCGGCGGTGTGCGGCACGGCCAAAAAGACCGCGTCGCAGTTCTTGAGCTCGGGGGCATCATGCGTCGTGAAGACAAGATCGCTTACGCCGGCAAAGCTCGGGTACACCGCAGACAACGGCTGGCCGGCATCGGCGTTGGACGTAATGGCAGCAAGTTCAAACTCGGGATGACCGAGGACGAGGCGAATGAGCTCGGCACCGGCATATCCAGCCGCACCGACGATTCCAACCTTTAATGACATATCAGACTCCTTGTCTGCAGTTATGCACTAATACGCATCCTGCAGCCGTCGTTATGAAGTGGGTTGAAACTTTAGCACCAAAAGATGCATATATACGCAAATCTTTTACATATTCATGCATTGAAACAGTCCCGACACATTCACTCAAAGGAATTGACAAATAAACACAGGCCCCATATTGCCCAGTGCACCTTACGGTGACGTTGCAATGTGGGGCCCGCTGCATGCGAGAATTTAAATTGTCAAAGCTTGCTGAGAGACTCTTTTAGAGCGCGACCGGCACCCATTCGTCGTGGTTGCAGATAAAGGCCTCGGGTTCCTCCACGCTAAAGAAGACGAGCGTGGGATCGTCTGCGCCCTCGTAGTGCTCGCCTAGGCGCTCCAGGTGCTTCCAACCTGCCTCGCGCATATCGGGAGCGGCCTGGTCATCCAGACCCGCATGCCCGCGCAAGATGAGCCAGCCATGGCCCGGCCACCAACTCGTGGCCTCAAAGCGTTGATTTTGCAGCAGCTCTTGCCACACGTCTTTGGTGCGCGCCGTTACAAACCACAGCTTGCCGTCCTGGATCTGCGCAAACGAAAACGGACGCACATGCGGCTGTCCGTCAACGCTCGTCGCCAAATACCATGCCGGCACCGACGTCAGATACTCCAACACCGTATTCAATCCGTCCATGTGTCCTCCTGGCACTAGTCTTTTTGGGCCGGGGCGGTTTTAGCTACCCTATGGTTAAAGCTCCAGGCGCTCTTCGCTGCCGTCGATATCACAGAAGCGGGCGGCGATATTGCGCACCGAGAAAAACGCAAGGCGACCGTCATTGGCACTATCGTGTTGCTCGCCAATACCCACCATGTGCTTAAAGCCCGCCTGGCGCACCCGGTCGCTCACGACCGCGTCGTCCTCGAGCGCAGCCTCGCCGGTCAGCACAATCCAACACTCCCCCGGTTTCCAACCCGAAACCTCAAACTTGGGATTCGCGCTGAGCTCGGCCCACACGTCCTTGTCGCGCGAGGTGCAAAACCACAGTTTGCCATCATCGACCATGGCAAACGAGAAAGGCCTCACGCGCGGCTGATGTCCGTCCGTCACGTCGATCGTGGCGAGATACCACGCCGGAATACGCCTAAGATACGAACAGGCGCGCTCGAGCTGCGCCGTGCGGTCGTTGTCGGTCATAGGGACCCCTTTCCTGCGCTCGAATCGCGCCTAAACAAGTTGAAGATTAATGACGATGACGCAGATGAGCAGCAACGCCGTCACCACCACCGCCAACGCATCGCCGCGGCCAAAAGCAAGCGCATGCAGACGCGTGCGGCCCTGCTCGCCATGATAGCAACGAGCGTCCATGGCGGCAGAAAGCGTTTCGGCATGACGGAACACGCCCGTGAACAGCGGAATCGCCACGCTGCCGAGCATACGCACGCCGCCGAGCGGGCCTCCCGTCACGCGCGCACCGCGGCTCGCCTGCGCATCGGCCGTCTGCTTCATCTCGGTGGCAAACTGCGGCATAAAGCGCAGCGCGATACCCATAATCATGCCGAGCTCGTGCGCAGGAAGTCCCACACGCGCAAACGGCGCGAGCAGGCGCTCAAAGCCCGCGGTGAGGTCGAGCGTCGGCGTGGTGAGCGTGATAGCGCTCATACCGGCCATCATCAAGGTCAGGCGGCACGCCATAAAGACGGCGGAATGCAGCGAGCCCTCGCTTATCTGCAAAAAGCCGAGCTGCCACAGAATGCGCCCGCTCTGGTCGGAAAACAGGTTGAGCACCGCGACTACCGCGACGATCGCCAGCAGCGGCGCCATCGATGACAGGACGCGACGAGCCGGCACCCGGGACACGGTATAGATCAGGACAACGAAGATTGCGACCGGGACCAGTCCGCGGAAGCTGTTGACCGTGAGCGTCGTGATCAGAAACACAAAGCCCAAGAGCAACTTAGTTCGCGGGTCCAGGCGGTGGATTGCACTATCGCCGGGATAGTAGCTGCCAAACGAAAACGCCTCCATTAGCAGCCCTCCTCTCGCGCGACCGTCTTGGATTTGGCAATGTCCGCGACGTCAGAAGGACTGCCCGAGCGACCGATTAGCAGGTCCACCAACTCGTCTGCCAGCGACTCAACCGTATAGAGGCCGTCAAAGCGCAGTGGCACGCCTGCCTTCGCAAGCGCCAGCGCCATGCGCTGGGCAGCGGGAACACCCAAGCCGATCGATTTAAGCTCATCCGCATGCGCAAAAACCTGAGCGGGCGTGCCCTCGGCAAACACCGTGCCCTCGTTCATCACGACAATACGGTCGCAGCAATTGGCAAGGTCATCCATACTGTGCGAGACCATGACGACGGTCAGGCCCTCGTCATGAAAACGGCCAATGAGCTCCAGGAAATCCCTGCGAGCCGCCGGATCGAGACCTGCCATGGGCTCATCGAGCACCAGCACCTCGGGCTCCATAGCGAGCACGCCGGCAAACGCCACACGCCGCTGCTGCCCGCCCGAGAGTTCAAAGGGGCTCTTGTCACCTATCGTGGCAAGGTCGAGGCCCACGCGTGCGAGCGATGACGCAACGCGGCGCGCGACCTCGTCTTGCGACAGGCCAAGGTTGCGCGGACCAAATGCCACGTCCTGCACCACGGTCTCGGCAAACAGCTGACGCTCTGGATACTGAAACACCACGCCGACCTTTGCCTTAACCGCGGCGGCATCCTTCTTTTGCGACAGGTCGAGCCCCAGTGCGCAAACGCTCCCCTCCTGCGGGCGGATTAGCCCGTTGAGGTGCTGGACCAGCGTGGATTTACCCGAACCGGTATGGCCCGCCAGGCCCAGGAACTCGCCACGACGCACCGTTAGCGACACATTGCGCAACGCCCAGGGGCTGCTAGGGTCGTTGCCCCAGAGGGCCTGTTTGCTCGATGCACCCTCGACGGCCGAGCGCTTGTGCCAACGGCGACGCTCGCGGGCGCTCAGCGAATAGCTATACGAAAGGTGCGAAATCTCGATGACGGGCTCCGGCGCATCTGCGCCATCGAGCGCAGAGGAGCCGTTGTCGGGAATACGAGGATCGGATGCGAAAGGCCGCCCGGCGATGCCTGTCCTACTCCGCTCGGCATAAGCCTGCGCTATGTCGGCGACCATATCCGCCTCGCGCACCTGTGCGCAAATGGGCACGCCCTTCGCGCGAAGCGCCCTGCCAAGACAGCACGATGCCGGCATATCCAGGTTCAGCCGCGCGAGTTCGTCCGCCCGCGTCAAGATCTCCTCGGGCGTACCGAGCATGGCAACGCGGCCCGCTTGGAAGACAGCAACGCGATCGGCCTCAGCGGCCTCTTCCATAAAGTGCGTAATCATCACGATGGTCATGCCGCGTTCGTGCAGCGCGTGACAGGCCTTCATAAGACCCTTGCGCCCGCGCGGATCGAGCATCGAGGACGCCTCGTCCAAAATGAGCACGCGCGGCTCCATGGCGAGCACACCGGCAAGCGCCACGCGCTGCTTTTGTCCGCCTGAGAGAGCGTGGGTCTCGTGGCGCTCAAAGCCCACCAGACCCACGGCCTTCAGCGCCTCGCGCACGCGCTGCGCGATCTGGGCCGATTCGACCCCTAAGTTCTCGGGACCAAACGCAACATCGTCCTCGACAAGCGTCGCCACAAGCTGGTCGTCGGGATTCTGGAACACCATGCCCGCAGTCGAGCGGATGTCGTAGACCAGCTCGGGATCGGACGCGTCCATGCCGTTGACGCACACCGTTCCCGCATCGGGCTGCAGCAGCGCGTTCAAATGCTTGGCAAACGTCGACTTGCCCGACCCGTTTCCGCCGAGGATGCAGAAAAACTCGCCGTCCTCGATGTTCAGATCGATGCCATCGAGCGCCGGTGCAGCACCGTCATAGCTAAAGGAAACGCCCCGACACTCAATCATGCGCGGCCTTTGACCTGGTCCTTCTTGGGCGTAATGAGATTAGAGACCGCCTTGTACACCGCCAGCGTCAACACCGAGTTAAGCACGGTCTTGATGAGGTTGAACGGCAAAACGGCGGGAAGCATGAGCGGCAGAATCACATCGGCCGAGCCATACCAGAACCAAACTCCGATGGTCAGGTTCGCGACCATGGACAGCGCCGTAGCGGCAATGACGCCGAGCACCAGACCAATCACGGCACCCTTGTAGGTGTGCATCTTTTGGTAGACGATCGCCGCGGGCAGAATATAGCCCAACGTGGCAACCAAGTTCATAAGCGCGCCGACCCAATCGCCCGTGGTAAGCGCATGGATAACGATCGCCATAGCGGCAACAGCGGTACCGGCACCAGGGCCATACGCAAATCCACACACCATCGCCGGCACCAGCGACGGGTCATACGTCAAAAACGGTGCCGAAGGGAGAATGGGCAGCTGCACATACATAAACAGTGCTCCCAAGGCGCACATCAACGCCATGGTAACGAGCTGTTTGGTGCTCCACCTATTCGTGTTCTCAAAATGGATATGCTGCGACTG
Source organism: Collinsella sp. (assembly GCA_022745215.1). Classification (GTDB taxonomy): domain Bacteria; phylum Actinomycetota; class Coriobacteriia; order Coriobacteriales; family Coriobacteriaceae; genus Collinsella. Next base: position 9,731 of record JAIIWC010000040.1, read on the forward strand.
TTCAGACATAAGATCACCTGCCTCTTTCATCCGGACTCTAACCGTTGGTACTGGGATTTCACCAGTTCAGCCGGCATGCGAACCAACGCACACACGGGTCGCGGACTCATCGGCTCGGCCGCAGGCACCTCGCCCGCGCCACGGCGCCCCTGTGGCACCGCCCGATTTACCGCCAGTGGGGAATTCCACCCCGCCCTGAAACAGCAATTGCAAGTGTAGCACCAGCAGGCTTTCGCGCAAGTATGCCAAGGGTAATTTATGGCGGGGACCAGTTGCCGCAACAACCACATTCCCCACCCATCCCAAAGTAACGCGCCTTTCGCGGCAAAGCCGCGAAACAGCGACCGGGACACGTATCCCCCACAACCACGTCCTTCTCCGCCCGCCGACCCCAAGGCCGTAAACGCAGGGGATCCGGGGGCGTGACGGGGCTTCTCTCCGGAACATTTCCGCAGGACGCAAAGAGGCTCCGCAGCGCGAAGCGCGATGCGGAGCCTCTTTGCATGTCCGAGGACGTTCCGGAGAGAAGCCCCGTCACGCCCCCGGATTCCCGGTGGGAGTTCTAGACCTTGTCGGCCTTAGTACATACCGCCGCCCTGCTGACCAGCGGTAGCAGCAGCGATAGCATCCTCAAGCTGAGTGTTCTTGGGCACATCGGAGACGGTGGCCTCGGTGATGAGGATCAGGCTGGCGACAGAAGCAGCGTTCTGCAGGGTGACGCGGCTGACCTTGACGGGGTCGAGGACGCCCATCTCGATCATGTCGCCCCACTCGCCATTGGCAGAGTTGAGACCCTGGCCAGCAGGCAGCTCGGCAACCTTGTCGACCACGACAGCGCCCTCAAAGCCAGCGTTCTTGGCGATGGTGGCGACCGGAGCGGTCAGAGCCTTCTTAACGATATCGACGCCGATCTTCTCCTCGGGGTCGTCGATCTCGACAGCATCGAGCGCAGGAGCAGCGTCCATGAAGGCGACGCCGCCGCCGGCGACAATGCCCTCCTCGACAGCAGCACGGGTAGCCTGCAGGGCGTCCTCAACGCGGTGCTTGATCTCCTTGAGCTCGGACTCGGTAGCAGCGCCGACCTTGATGACGGCAACGCCACCGGAGAGCTTTGCCAGGCGCTCCTGGAGCTTCTCACGGTCGAAGTCAGAGGTGGTGTTCTCCATCTCACCCTTGATCTGAGCGATACGAGCGTCGATGGCCTCCTTGGAGCCAGCGCCGCCGACGACGACGGTGTTGTCCTTGGAGATGGTGACGGACTTAGCGGTACCGAGCATATCGGCGGTGATGTCAGCGACCTTCACGCCCAGCTCGTCCAGAGCGGCCTGGCCACCGGTGAGGACGGCGATGTCCTCGAGGATGCGCTTGCGGCGATCGCCGTAGCCCGGGGCCTTGACGGCGCAGACGTTGAGAGCGCCACGGATCTTGTTGAGGACCAGGGTCGGCAGAGCCTCGCCGTCGATGTCCTCAGCGATGATGAGCAGGCCACGGCCGGCGCGCTGGACAGCCTCGAGAACAGGCATGATGTCCTGGACGCTGGAGATCTTCTGGTCGGTGATGAGGATGTACGGATCCTTCATCACGGCCTCCATGCGGTCGTTGTCCGTGACGAAGTAAGCGGAGACATAGCCCTTGTCGAACTGCATGCCCTCGACAGTGTCGATGGTAATGTCGAACGTCTGGGAATCCTCGACGGTGATGACGCCGTCCTTGCCCACGACCTCCATGGCCTCGGCGATCTTCTCGCCAACCTCGGGGTCACCAGCGGAGATGGTGCCGACGGAAGCGATCTGCTCCTTGGTCTCGACCGGCTTGGCCTGCTTCTTCATCTCGGCGACGGCGGCGTTGACGGCCTTGTCGATGCCGCGACGGATGGCCAGCGGGTTGGCGCCAGCGGCGACGTTGCGCAGACCGTCGTTGACGATAGCCTGAGCGAGCAGGGTTGCGGTGGTGGTGCCGTCACCCACGGTGTCGTTGGTCTTGGTGGCGACCTCCTTCACCAGCTGAGCGCCCATGTTCTCGATGTTGTCCTCGAGCTCGATCTCCTTAGCGACGGAAACGCCGTCGTTGGTGATGGTCGGGGCACCGAACGTGCGCTGCAGGGCGACGTAACGGCCCTTGGGGCCCATGGTGACGGTAACGGCATCGGCCAGAGTGTTGACGCCCTTTGCGAGCTTGGCGCGGGCATCGGTGTTGAACGTAATGTTCTTTGCCATGGTAGGTAATCCTCCAAAAGAAATGTGACTCGCGTCGCCGCTTCCGAGTCCTATGCGGCAGGCGCGTTCAAAGACGAATCAGAGATTCTGACGAGGCTAGGCCTCGACGACGGCGTAGATGTCGTCGGCGCGCATCAGCAGATACTTCTCGCCGTCGACCTTGACCTCGTTGCCACCAAACTTACCGTAGATGACAACGTCGCCGACCTGAACGTCCATGGGGATGCGCTCGCCCTTGTCGTTGACCTTACCGGCGCCAACGGCAACGATGGTGCCGCGCTGCGGCTTCTCCTGAGCGTTGCTGGCGATGTACAGGCCAGAAGCGGTCTTCTGCTCGGCCTCGTCGGGCTTGACCAGGACGCGATCTGCAAGCGGCTTCAAAGACGACATGCTTGTTTCCTCCTTTTTGGGCCGCGCGGTCATGCCGCGCGGGTTAACCCTTTTTGTTTGCGTACGCGTTGAATGGTACCCACGAATGGCGGGTTATACAACACGGAGTCAAAAAATCTTATTTTTTGGCACTTAGATTTTCTGAATGCCGGGGGATAACTTGTGCGCGGCTCCCGGGGCGGACCGGAGGGCATGAAGTTTGCTGCTCTACAGTCCTGCGCAAGACGGAAAGCACATTAAGTGCTTTCCTTTGCGTGCGGAACTCGCGACAAACTTCATGCCCTCCGGTCCGCCCCGGGAGCCAGGTTAACTAATTCGGGCCCGGCATTCAGAAAAGTCAGTGCAGCAAAATGGCGATGCGGGTAGGGCGCACAAGAAAGGGGCACGTTGCTGAAACGTGCCCCTTAAGTTGCGGTGGAATATGGACTGTTTTTGGCTGTTGAGGTGTTATTTAGTCCGTATTTCACCGCAACTGAGGGGTGGGATGTGGGGTTAACGCTCGTAGATTAAGTTGCCTGCCAGGTAGGTTGCCTGAACTTTGGTAGCCTGGAGCTCTTGGGGGTCAACGGTGAGCGGGTTTTGGTCCAGGACTACCAGGTCGGCGTATTTGCCGGGTTCCAGGCTGCCGAGGTTTTGCTCGTCGCCTGCCGCGTAGGCACTTCCCAAGGTGTAGTTGCGTAGGGCCGTTGCCGCGTCGATACGCTCGCTCGGTAACCAGCCGCCCTCGGGCCAGTGGCTGCGGGGGTCCTGGCGCGTGATAGCCGTGTAGAGCACGTTCATGCTGGTAACGGCTGTGATGGGGCTATCGGTGCCGAAGGCTTGGCGGATGCCGCGCTGCTTATAGGTCGCGAACGGCCACATGATGCGGCTGCGCTCCAGGCCCAGGTCGCGCTCCGGGCCACCCGGGTCGAGCGTGATGTGGCAGGGCTGGCTCGAGGCAATGACGTTGAGCTTGCGCAGACGATCGATGTCCTCGGGCAGCAGATTCTCCAGATGCTCGAGCGTATTATGGCCGTGCTGGGGTAAGCCGTAGAGTTCTGCCGCCTCCTCAAAGATATCGAGCGCAGCATGGATGGCACCGTCGCCGATAACGTGGATTCGCACGGTGTGGCCACGCTCGGCTGCCGTCAGAACCAACTTGCGCATGCGCTCGACAGGAACCGTCAGACGGCCCTGATCGCCTGGGAAGCGTGGGTTGGTATAGGGCTCAGTGAGGTATGCGGTATGCTCGCTCGACACGCCGTCGAAGAACTGTTTAAAGCCTGGCGCCGAGAGCAGCGCGTTGTTCGCGTAGCGGGTCTGGAGTTCTTCCAAGCGCGATTGGTCATCCAGCAGCGTGGGAAACAGATGGGCGCGGATGCCCAGCTTGCCGGCGGCCTGCAGCTTGTCGTAAACATCGTCGCGAATAAAGTCGCAGCCTGGCATGGGCATGAGCGACATATCGCAGATTGAGGTGATACCTTGTTCGGCCATACGCTTCATCTGGTCGGCGTAAGCGCTCGCGATGCGGTCCTCGCCCAGCCACTCCAGGCAGCGCGGCAGCAGCTGCATAGCAGCTGCCTCGTGGGCGATACCCGTAAGCTCACCGTTTGAGTCTTTGTCGTAACTGCCACCCGCCGGAGGCTCGCTGTCGCGCGTCACGCCGAGGGCTTCGAGCGCGCGGCTGTTGAGCCACAGCGTATGCCCGTCGCCCGAGTACATAACACAGGGACGATCGGGGAAGGCGGCGTCGAGGGAGACCTTGGTAGGGTGCTCGGGCGGATCCCAGCGGTAATCGCGCCAACCCTGGGTCACGACCCAGGCGTCGTCGGGCAAGCCTTGGGAAAACTCGCGTGCATGCTGCACCAATGCCGCCTCGGACGCACCCATATCCATGAGCATGTACGGCGAGGAGCCAACCGAAGTATGGAAGAAATGCAGGTGCGCATCGTGGAAACCGGGGCAGACAAACTGCTCGCCGTAATCGACCACCGGCGTGGCGGCAGGTGCGGCGGCAATCACGTCATCGGGCGCACCGACTGCGACGATGCGATCGCCCGCGATGGCAATCGCCAGCTCGCGGGCGGTATCGATACCGTCTTGCGAGGTAAAAACGTTCTTGGAGCGGATAATCCGATCGATATGTTGCATGGGCATCCCCATCTCTGGCAGGAAATTCAACACTCCCGAGTGTACTCCCCCGCCCTTGTAACAAAACTCCAAGCGGCAAACGGCAACTTTACCAGCCCTAGCGGCAGGTGGCATACTGGAGAGAGCCTGTACGATTTTGCGATCAACCCAGCAAGGAGCAAATCGACCATGACGAAGACCAAGGCACAGCAGATTATGGCGGCAACCGAGGTTCGCGCGGCAGACGACGTCACCGCGGCCATCCAGGATATCGCCGCCGAGTTTGAACCCTACATCATCAAGCAGCGCCGACACTTCCATAAGCACCCGGAGCTGAGCCTTGCCGAGGAGCGCACGACTTCCGACATCGCCAACCAGCTCGACGCCATGAATATCCCCTACGAGCGTCCGCTCAAGACGGGCCTGGTGGCGACGCTTCGCGGCACCGCGCCCGATGCCTACCGCGAGGACGGCACGCCGCGCCGCCGCATCCTGTTGCGCGCCGACATCGACGCCCTGCCTGTTACCGAGCAGACCGGCGAGGAGTTCGCCAGCGTCAATGAGGGCTGCATGCACGCCTGCGGCCACGACTGTCATATCGCCATGATGCTCGGCACGCTGCAAATCCTGCGCCACATGACCGATGACATCCACGGCGAGATTCGCATCGTATTCCAGCCCAGCGAGGAAAACGGCCAGGGCGCCAAACTCATGATCGGCACGGGCGTACTCGATGGCATCGACGGTGCCTATGCCGCACACATCTGGAGCGAGGTCGATGCCGGCACCGTGAGCTGCGAGCCCGGTCCGCGCATGGCAAACACCGACTGGTTCCGCATCGACGTTCGCGGCACCTCGTGCCATGGCGCCATGCCCCAGCGCGGCCACGACGCCGTTATGGTTGCCGCCGAGATCGTCAACGCCCTTCAAACCATCGTCTCGCGCGAGATTAGCCCCTACGAACCCGCCGTCATCACCGTCGGCGAACTGCACGGCGGCACCGCGCGCAACGTTATCGCCGGTACGGCATACCTCGCCGGCACGGTGCGCACCTATGGCGACAAGACGCATGAGGAGATGCCCGAGCTTATGCGCCGCATCGTGGAGCACACTGCGGCGGCCCTGGGCGCCGAGGCCGAACTCACCGACTACACCATCGCCAACTACAAGGTCGAAAACGATGCCGCCTCGAGCGAGCGCTGCCGCCAAGCTGTGCTCAAGTGCCTGGGCCCCGCAGGCGAGGGCCATTACCGCGGCACGCTTTCGGGCGAGGACTTCTCGGAGTACCTGCGCCGTGTGCCGGGCGTGCTCGCCTTTGTTGGCACGCGCAACCCCCAGATCGGCGCCACCTATGCCCAGCACTCCTGCTTCTACAAGATCGACGAGAGCGTGCTCGCCAAGGGCTCCATGGTAGCCGCTCAGTATGCCATCGACTTCTTGGCCGAGCCCACGCAAGAGGAGCTCGACGGCCCCACAATCGCCGCGGTTGCCGAGACCAATCCCGACCTGGCAGCCAAGCTGCGCTCTGCCAAGGCAACGGCCGCCGAGGCCCGCGACGCCGTGCACGACGCCCGCACCGCCCGCCATGCCGCGATCAAGGGCATTCACGATGCCCGTGCCGCTGCTCGCCACGAGGAGAAGCGCGACGAGTAGCCGTCACGCCCACCCGTAACAACCTGGCTAGAGCAAAGCGGGGGCGAACGTTATCTCAACGTTCGCCCCCGCTTATGTGTCGACCGCTTTTCTAGCGCGTCCTCCGTCACGACAGGTAAGAGCGAAGGATGGCGAGCCAGCGTGGGGTTTCGAGGTGGATGATATCGGTGGAAACTCCGGCGGGAGCGTGACCACCAAAGAGCATGCCCGCGTCTGCCGGGTTGATAAGGCGCACGATCCATACGGCGACGACCAGCACGCACAAAACAATAACCGCAATGTCGATGCCACGCTTTAGTTTGCTCGATGCCGCCTCCTCGCGCACGAACGCGAGTGCAAACGCAATCGGCACCACCCAAAACAGCGGATGGTAGGCAAAGGCCGCCGAAAAATCGAGGCGCAGCGCCGCCAGCCACGCCCTCGTCATGCCACATCCCGGACAGGGAATGCCCGTCATCAGGCGAAACACGCAGCCGATATCGAGCAGGTAGAGCACGAGCCAAGCGACAAAGAGCGCGCCGATGCAAGAAAGGGCGCGGCGAATGAGTTCCGCCGCGCCCTTATGTCCCTGGGAGCTGTTCACGCCGCTCTTATCGTTAGGCACGAGCGCCAAGACGGACGTTGTAGGCCGTTGCCATGGCATTGGTATTTTTGATGATGATGTTCATGGCAAAGATGGGGCCAAGACCGCACAGCAGCACGCCGACGATCTGCCACATAAGAACGGTGGTGCCGTTCTCCTGGAACATCAGGCCGTAGCGAGGAGCGTTGGCCTGCAGGCGGTTGCCAATCTTGTAATACCAGTAGTACGCGTAGAAACCGCAGGTCACGAACGACAGCAGGATAAATGCTGCCAGACCCGGTGTGGAATCGCCGTCATCCTGGCACATGACATTGATGTCGCGGGCGAGGCAATAGAGGAAGTAATACGAATAGATGCCGCAGGTCACGATGGACAGCAGAAGCCAGCCGATCACGCCACGGTCGGTCTTAATCGGAGCATAGCCCATCGGGGCAGGTGCAGGCTGCTGAGCATACTGCTGCTGGCCGGCGTACTGTTGCTGCCCGGTGTACTGCTGCTGAGGCTGAGGCTGAACTGCCTGAACCGGAGTGGGCTGAATCTGCGTGGGCTGAGGTGCAGGCTGGGGCTGAGGTGCAGGCTGCGGCGCGGGTTGCGGAGCAGGAGCAGCGGAAGCGGCTCCGATGGCAGAACCACAGACAGGGCAGAATTTGGCATCATCCGAAATGGGAGAACCACAAGTGGGACAGAACATAAGCTTCTCCTTTTCCTAAGGCGTTGCACGCCTTCAAACCTTACACGTCTATGTTCTCAACAATAGCCGCGACGTTGTTGCGCAACATTGACCAATTTTTGAGAAATTTTGCTGCAACCGTTTTCCCAGGCATTTTCTTGCGTCCGCAGTAGAAACAGGCGCCCCGGGCTCAGTTGCCCAGGGCGCCTCGACCGACTATTCGGTTTGATTGTTTTCGGCAGCAGGATTATCGCCCGGCTCATCCGCCGGCGTGGCAACGGCATTCCAATCGGGTTCTGCAGGCGTCGCCTCGGGCGCGGGGGCCGGTGCCGGGGCAGACGTCGGCGCGGGCGA
>JAIIWC010000041.1 GCA_022745215.1 Collinsella sp.
TGCGCAGCGGCAAAATTTTCGGCGCGGGCCTCGACGTCGTCGGCAGGAACGATAACGGTCATGCCGGGGATGACGCGCATCAGGGCGATATCCTCGCAGCACTGGTGTGTGGCACCGTCCTCGCCCACCGAGATACCAGCGTGCGTGGCACCGATCTTAACGTTGAGGTGCGGGTAGCCGATGGAGTTACGGACCTGTTCAAAGGCGCGGCCGGCGGCGAACATGGCAAAGGTGCTCGCGAAGGCAACGCGACCGGTGGTTGCGATACCGGCGGCAACACCCATCAGGTTGCTCTCGGCGATACCCACATCGAAGAAACGGTCGGGGCAGGCGGCCTTAAACTTACCGGTCTGCGTGGCGGCGGCCAGGTCGGCGTCGAGGACCACAAAGTCATCGTGCTCGTTGGCGAGCTCGACGAGGGCCTCGCCGTAGCTTACACGCGTGGCAATTTTCTTGACGTCTGCCATCCTAGAGCTCCTCTCCGGCGGCCGTGAGCTCTGCCATGGCCTGCTCAAACTGTTCATCGTTGGGGGCCTTGCCGTGCCAACCAACCTGGTTCTCCATAAAGGACACGCCCTTGCCCTTCAGGGTCTCGGCGATAATGGCGGTCGGCTGCCCCTTGGTGGCGCGAGCCTCGGCAAAGGCGGCGCGGATCTGGTCGAAGTCGTTGCCGTCGGCGAGCTCCACCACGTGGAACTTAAAGGCGCGGAACTTGTCGGCGAGCGGCATGGGGTCGTTGACCTCCTCGACGGGGCCGTCGATCTGCAGGCCGTTGTGGTCGACGATCACACAGAGGTTGTCGAGCTGCTGGTTGCCGGCAAACATGGCGGCCTCCCAGACCTGGCCCTCCTCGCTCTCGCCATCGCCCAGCAGGGCGTACGTGCGATAAGTATCGCCCCAGTGCTTGGCGGCAACGGCCATGCCCACGGCGGCGGAGATGCCCTGGCCGAGCGAACCGGTGGACATGTCAACGCCCGGAGTGTCGTTCATGTTGGGATGACCCTGCAGGTGGCTGCCGATGTGGCGCAGCGTCTCAAGATCCTCCTTGGGGAAGAACCCACGCTCGGCGAGCACAGCGTACAGACCAGGTGCACAGTGGCCCTTGGAAAGCACAAAGCGATCGCGGTCGGCCTTGCGGGGATGGGCCGGGTCGACGTTCATTTCCTCAAAGTACAGATAGGTCATGATGTCGGCAGCGCCGAGCGAACCGCCCGGATGGCCGGACTTGGCAGCGTGCACGCCGGTGACGATGCCCTTCCTTACCTCGTTGGCAACCTTTTTGAGCTCTTCGTCGCTCATTGTGCCTTCCTTTCATCCTCATTAGACAAAATGCGCACGGCACCGAAGGTAATCCCAACACAGCCGCAATGCACGTACGTCATTCATTATGCTGGAAACTGATGGCTTTACCAGAGTTTTTATCATTATTTGAACAATTTAGCAGGCAGAAACGCTGATGAAACGGTTTATCAATGTGAACGTCTTTTGGATGGGACGCGGTCGGCCCTACGCGCTAATGTCCTTGAATCCCTCGCCGAAAGCTTCCGTAACGTCGGCGACCGTCACAATGGCGTGAGGATCGCGCTCGCGCACGATCGTCTTGAGGGTATTGAGCTCTCGACGGTTCACGATGACCATGATCACCGGCTTCTCGGCACCCGAATACATGCCAGTCGCCTTAAACTTGGTACAACCACGACCCAGGCCATACATGATATCGGCAGCGATATCAGGGAACTTGTCCGAGATGATGAGTACCATACGGCGTTTGTTGCCACCATCGACCACGGCATCGATCACGTAGCCGCTAATGACCATCGAAAGGCCTGCATATAGTGCATTTTCGATTGAAAAGACCGGAGCCGACAGCGCGCATACGGCAACATCGATTGCCATGACGGTCGAGCCCACCGGCAGCGAGGTATTACGCGAGATGATCTGTCCAATCGTGTCCGAACCACCGGTGTTGGCGCCGGCGCGCAGCACCATGCCATAACCGATGCCCGTGATGATGCCGCCCCACATAGCGGGCAGCATCAGATCGGCATGTGCCAGCGGCGCCACAAACGGAGCGAACAGGTCGGTAAAGAAGCCCAGCAGCACAAAGCCCGTCGCCGTCTGCACCACGTAGAACATGCCGCCCTCGCGCATAACGACCAACAACAGCAAGGCGTTCATCACGATCGTCTGAATACCAACGGGAAGCGATAGGCCGCGCGATGCACCGACCGCCTGGATAATGGTGGCAAGGCCCGTAACGCCACCGGCAGCAAGGCCGTTGGGAATCAAAAACAGGTCGGTCGCAATAGCGGCCAGAGCGCACCCCAACATAATCTGGGGCAGGTCGTGAAAAAAGTTCATCGAAAGAATGCGCTTGATGTCCAGACGATATGCCATGCTGCCTCCCTCAAAAAAGCGCACCCCATCGGATGCGCTTTGAACTTCTTCTTGTATTCGATTCTACCGATTCGCCGGACAAAAACCACCCCTGCGCAGGGTTTGCTCTGGATACAAAACCACCCTGCTGGGAGGGTTTTAATCCATTTCCACATAAACCGGGCGGTTTATGCAGACGGGGTCTCCGCGTCAGCGTTGCCGGTAGCCCAACGGTGATAGCCAATTACAAACGGATCCAGGTCGCCATCGTCAAGAACGGCCTCGACGTTGCTGGTCTCAACGCCCGTGCGTAGGTCCTTAACCATCTGGTACGGGTAGAGCACGTAGCTGCGGATCTGGTTGCCAAAACCAATCGTGGTCTTGGGTCCGCGGATCTCATCGAGCGCCTCGGCACGCTTCTCAAGCTCAATCTCGTACAGGCGAGCCTTGAGGATCTGCATGCACGCGGCCTTGTTCTGGATCTGGCTGCGCTCGTTTTGGCAGGTGACCACAATGCCGCTGGGGAAATGGGTCACGCGAACGGCGGAGTCGGTGGTGTTGACGCCCTGACCGCCCGGGCCGCTCGCGTGGTACACGTCCACGCGGATGTCATCGGGGTTGATCTCGATGTCGATATCATCGGGCAGCACGGGGATGACCTCGACGCCGGCAAACGTGGTCTGGCGGCGCTTCTTGTCGTCGGTGGGGCTAATGCGAACCAAGCGGTGGACGCCGGCCTCGGCGCGCAGCATGCCAAATGCGTCCTTTCCCTCGACGGTAAAGGTCGCGCGATCGATGCCGATAACCTCGGCCGCGGGGCAATCGTTGATGGTGACCTTCCAGCCGCGACGCTGGCAATACTTCATGTACATCTTAAAGAGCATGAAGGTCCAGTCCTGGGCCTCCAGACCACCCTGTCCGGGCTTGATGGTCACAATGGCATCGCCGTGATCGAACTCACCGGTAAACCAGCTCGAAAGCTCAAGCTCATCGATGGCACGGGCCAGGCGCTCAGCTGTGGCTGTAGCCTCCTCGCGAAGGGCGACGGCGTCGGGGTCATCCCCCATCTCTTCGGCAAGCTCCAGCGCGGCGCGGGCATCGGAAAGCTCGCCGCGCGCGGTGTCCACGGCAGCGATATCTTCCTTGGTGCGCGCGATCTCCTCCATAGTGGCACGGGCGGCGTCGGCGTCATCCCAAAAGCCAGGGGCAACACTTTTAGCCTCGAGCTCGGTCACGCGCGTGCGTTTTTCGTCCAAATGGAGATACGACTCGACCTCGCCGAGCCGGTCCGCAAACGCGTCCAGCTCGGCGGGCGTTACCTCTAAAGCCTCAGCCATTAACGATTCCTGCCGTGGCAGTACTTAAACTTCTTGCCGCTACCGCAGGGGCACGGGTCGTTGCGGCCCACGTTGACGTACGGATCGTCGCTCTCGGACTTGCGATAAGTGGTCACCTTGCCACCGTTGTTGACGGCAGCCGGTCCGCCTTGGACAGCCGTGCGGGCCTGCACCTGCGCCTGCTTGCGCAGCACCGAGTCGCCGTTATCACCATCGACCTCGGCAGGACCGGAGAAGCGCGCGCCCTCGAGCGCGGGCTCCCCCTTGTGCTCCACGGCACGCGGGGCAGCCTTGATCTCGATGCGCAGAACCGTGCGCAGGTAATCCTCATACATGGTATCGACGAGTATCTGGAACGCGCCGTAGGCCTCGGTCTTGTACTCAACCAGCGGGTCGCGCTGGCCAAAGCCGCGCAGGCCGATGCCGGTCTTAAGGTAGTCCATCTCCTGCAGGTAGTTCATCCAGCGGGTATCGATGACGCGCAGCATGACCTGGGTGTTGAGCTCGCGCATCAGGTCCTCGCCCAAGCGCTCGGCCTTCATGTTGTAGCACTTCTCTACGTAAGCCAGGACATCGGCAGCCAGGGCCTCATAATCCTCGTCGGGGAACTTCGGCGTATCGATGTGGCCGGTGAGCTCCACAACCCACTTGCGCAGGCCCTCCAGGTCGCGCTCGCCATCGTGACTGTCCTTGGTGCAGAACTCCTGCACGCAGCGGTAGACGGTATCGTGCATGACCTCGGTGATGTGGTCGGTCAGATCCTTGCCGTCCAGAATCTTATTGCGCTCGGCGTAGATGACCTGGCGCTGCTTGTTCATGACGTCGTCGTACTCAAGGACGCTCTTACGCATGGAGAAGTTGATGCTCTCGACCTTGTGCTGGGCGCTCTCGACGGCCTTGGAGATGATCTTGTGCTGGATGGGCATGTCGTCGCCCATGTCGGCCGTAACCATCATCTTGGAGACGCGGTCCATCTTGTCGCCACCGAACAGGCGCATGAGGTCGTCCTCGAGCGACAGGTAGAACTGGGTCTCGCCCGGATCGCCCTGACGGCCGGAACGGCCACGCAGCTGGTTGTCGATGCGGCGGGACTCATGGCGCTCGGTGCCGATAACGGTCAGGCCGCCGGCGGCAAGCACGCGCTCGCGCTCGGCCTTGCAGGTCTCCTTGGCTTCGGCGTTAAACTGCTCGAGCTGCTCGGGCGTCACGTCCTCCATGGTCAGGCCCTCGTACTCCAGGCGCTCGCGCACCAGCTCGTCGGGGTTGCCGCCCAGCAGGATGTCGGTACCACGACCGGCCATGTTGGTGGCGATGGTCACGGCGCCGTAGCGTCCGGCCTGGGCAACGATGTGGGCCTCGCGCTCGTGATGCTTAGCGTTGAGGACCTCGTGCGCGATGCCGCGCTTGGTAAGGGCGGCGGACAGCTTCTCGGAGCTCTCGATGGAGACGGTGCCCACCAGGACCGGCTGGCCCTTGGCGTGACGCTGCTCGACATCGTCGGCGACGGCATTGTACTTGGCCTGGATGGTGCGGTACACCAGGTCCTCGTGGTCCACGCGCTGCACAGGCTTGTTGGAGGGGATGACCTCGACGGGCAGCTTGTAGATCTCGCGGAACTCGGCATCCTCGGTAAGTGCCGTACCGGTCATGCCGGAGAGCTTGTCATACAGACGGAAGTAGTTCTGCAGGGTGATGGTGGCCAGCGTCTGATTCTCCTCGCGCACGAGCACGCCCTCTTTGGCCTCGATGGCCTGGTGCAGGCCCTCGGAGTAACGGCGGCCTTCCATAATGCGGCCGGTGAACTCGTCGACGATCTTGACCTCGCCGTTGGTGACCACGTACTGCTTGTCGCGGTGGAACATGTACTGGGCCTTCAGCGCCTGCTGCAGGTGGTTGACAAGCTGGCCGGAGAGATCGGCATAGATGTCATCGATACCCAGGCGGCGCTCGATCTTCTTAAGGCCGCGCTCGGTAGCGGCAATGGTGTGCTTGGCCTCGTCCATGACATAGTCGCCCGTGGGCTCGACGTCCTCGGTGGCGGTGAGCATGTCGTGCGACACGTCCTCGCCGCGCTCAAGGCCACGCACGGCACGCGCGAAGTCCTTGTAGGTACTGGCGGACTTGGTGCCAGCGCCCGAGATGATCAGCGGGGTGCGGGCCTCATCGATCAGGATGGAGTCAACCTCGTCGACGATGGCGTAGTTGTGACCGCGCTGCACGCGCTGCTCGGGACGGGTAACCATGTTGTCGCGCAGGTAATCAAAGCCGAACTCGGAGTTGGTGCCGTAGGTGACGTCGGCCTGGTAGGCCGGGCGCTTGAGCTCGAGCGGCATGTTGTTCTGGAGCAGACCGACGGTCATGCCCAGGTACTTATAGATGCGGCCCATCCACTCGGAGTCGCGCTTGGCAAGGTAATCGTTGACAGTAACGACGTGCACGCCCTTGCCGGCAATAGCGTTGAGATAGCCGGCCAACGTGGAGACGAGGGTCTTACCTTCGCCGGTCTTCATCTCGGCGATATGGCCCTCGTGCAGCGCCATGGCGCCAATGAGCTGCACGTCAAAGTGGCGCATACCCATGGTGCGCTTGGAAGCCTCACGCACGGTGGCAAAGGCCTCGGGGAGCATGTCGTCGAGCGACTCGCCGTTGGCGTAACGCTCGCGGAACTTATCGGTCTGGCCGCGGAGCTCCTCCTCGGTCATCTTCTCAAACTGGGGCTCAAGACCGTTGATCTGGTCGACGATCTTGTAGTAGCGCTTAAGGTCCTTATCGGATCCAAAGGACAGCAGCTTTGACATGAATCCCATGTGGTTTTCCTTTTTGGCCATCGCCCACGCCGTGCAGCTGCGGGCGAGTTAAACACAGATGATTGTACTTTAGCCAAACAAGGCGCGGCCTATACAGTCGACCTCGACCGCCACGTAATAACTACGACCAACCTGCCACAATGGGACAGGTTAATTTTGGCAAGTCTATCTGGCCAAACGCCGCCTCTCTGCCATTTGGTGCAAACAAACCTGTCCCCTTCGCACCAATCTGGTGCAATGGGGGCAGGTTGGTTTGCACCAATAAAAAGAAAAGGGCCGCGCACCCAAACGGATGCACGGCCCTTATGCCATGAATGCGAGCGATTCCGCGGCGAGCTATTTACTCAGCAGCCTCGGTGGTCTCGGCCTCGGCAGCGGCCTCCTCGACGGGAGCCTCTGCGGGAGCCTCGGCGGCCTGCTTGGCAGCCTCCTCGGCAAACTTAGCGGCACGCTTAGCCTTCTCGGCAGCCTTAGCCTCAGCGGCGGCCTTGCGAGCGGCCTCGGCCTCAGCAGCCTTGGCGGCCTTGGCAGCCTTGGCCTCCTCGGCCTTCTTGAGCTGGGCGGCAGCGGCGCCACCGAACTTGTCGGCGAAGCGCTGGACGCGTCCACCGGTGTCGACGAACTTCTGCTGGCCGGTGTAGAACGGGTGGCACTCGTTGCAAAGCTCGACCTTCATCTCGGACACGGTAGCGTGCGTCTTGAAGGTGTTGCCGCAGGAGCACGTCACCGTGCACTCGACATACTGGGGATGGATACCCTGCTTCATGGTAGGACTCCTTATTGGTCAGGCGCTGGTTACCGATCAGCGCATAAGGCGTCTTGGTTTCCGACCAAGACAACAAACTCGGCTATGGTACCACGGCGCCGCGTGTCCCACAAAAGGTTCACGGTCTTTTCGGAACGACACGAATCTGACCCATCGAAACACATCTCCACCGTTCCTTCAACTGGGAAAATGCCGTCCCCGGGGCCTGAGAAGGGCCCCGGGGACGTTCGACTGACTGCGGGAACGGCCTTTCCGCTCAATGTGTTCGGCTGAGATCGGAAATCAACCAAACTGAACTAGGTTCAGTTGACATGGTTAAAAACGAGGGGCGACGCTTTTGCGTCACCCCTCGTCCCGGCCGGTTGCTTTAGTTGTACACACGGTAGTTACACTTGAACTGGGTTATGTGTCCATAGTTGGAGCGGTACCAACCCGACGTATAGCTGATTGCCTCTGCGCCTAGATAGTCGTAGCCCTTGTTGTAGCGAAGCTGACGGTAGGTCGTGTCGTACTCTGCTACGTAAAACGTGTCTCCAGAGAAGGCTTTGTACCGGTCCTTAACCGTCGAAGCCATGTACGCGGGTTCGACATCGCCTTTCTCCCCGTTGAGCGCATAGACGGGTGCCGCGATTCCGCATAAAGCCGTTGCCACGAGGATGGCGTAGACAGCCATGCGCTACGCATTGGACTTCAGCTGTTCAAATAGTTTCATGTCATTCACCTCCTTCGTATGTATCGAGGTATTCCTGCTTGAGCGTCTGCGAGGACGACTTGATCTTTTCCACGAGCGTGCCGGCCTCGATGAAGTAGAACGAGTTGGTGAGTTCTGCCAGGTCGTCGAGCAGATGGCTTGAGATGAGCACGCTGCGTCCCCGCGCCACCTCGCTGCGCATCGCGTCGCAGGAGGTTTTCCGTTTTCCCGGATCGAGGCCGTTCAGCGGTTCATCGAGGATGAGGTACGGGCAATCGGTCGCTATCGCCATGGCAAGCTTTACCTGCTGCTTCATTCCTGTCGAGAGTTTACGGGTCGGCTTGTCGAGATATGGGGAGATTCCGAGGGAGTCGCAGAGCGAGTCGATGTCGGCGGCCGATTTCCACGCCTCCCTAACGAAAGCAAGGTGCTCGATGGCCGATAGCGTGGGATAGAGATCCGCGCTGCCCGAAGAGCTCAGGTAGACGAGTTCTGCGAATTCGGCTGATCGGCGTTGGCAGATTCCGTCTGCCGCCAGGCTTCCCGAGCGGATGCGGGTGGGAAATTGGCCCGACAGCGCTTCAAGAAGGGTGGTTTTCCCCGAGCCGTTGGGAGCAACGAGGCCCGCCGCCGTTCCCGGGCTCAGGAAAAGCGACCCGATTGAAAGTATCGTCGTGCTTCCGTATCCCACGCTCGCGTCCAGGAGCTCGAGCCCATGGTGCTTTTTAGCGGGTCCAGCCTGTTTGGGGGAACGTGTCGCAACGGCGCCGACCGCGAAAAGGACCGCGACGTATACCAGGGCCACGGCAAGCATCGATGCGCCGCCCGAACCGGAGCCAATGAATTCCGTCGGGAAGCATCCTACGTAACCCGTTGCCTCGATAGGCGAGAACACGGCCAGCGGCAGGAGCCCGAGCACGGCATTATGCCCTAGTGCCGAATCGGACAGCAACGGGAATGCCGGGGCCGCGACAAGCAGCGCGGAGGTAAGGGGGCCCGCGAGGACGCGCCTCGTTGCGGTCGATAGGACGGCGGAGCAAACGGATATCAAGGTTCCGCCCGCAAGCAGCGCGAGAAGCAGGGCTGTGAAGACGTTTCCCGCGGTCGTGGTGGCAAGCGCGCCGTCATGGAAGAAGGCAATCGGGTACCCAATTTGCCCGAAGCCGTTTAGGACCAAGGCGTAAATGCCCCCGGGTGCGAGGCCGGCGAGGAGCATCGCGGTCCCCGCGACGATTATCGAAAACACGATCTGAATAAGGCGCCGGAATTTGGGCACGGGCGCCTTTGCCGCCAGGGTCCCGGGCCTTGTGGCGCCGAGCACGAGTATCGACGAGAGAAGGAAGGGGATGAAGGGAAGGAAAGACGGCGCCGTGGCAATGGCGTAAGGCAGGAAGGAAAGGAACGGCAGGTCGTTTGCGGAGGCCGGGATATCCGCGATGCCGGAGCTGCTCAGGGCGCGGCAATACGCGAGGTCTGCGTCATTGGTCTCCTGGTCCCCCACGATGGACCCGGATTGGAAGCCCTCGTCCATGAGCGCGTAGTAGCTCTCGGCAGAATCGAGAAAGGCGGCGTCGGTTTGAGCGGCAAGGGCGGCGTTCGCGTATCTTGCAAGCTCCGCGTCAGCTTGCTGCTCTGGAGATAGGTCTGTGCCGCTGGCCTGGGGCGCGCGCGTATTGAATGCGTCGACAAAGCCCTGCATGCCCTGTTTCATAAAGAAGGGCCCGTAGATGGGTGAATTGAACGCAATGGGGACGGAAAAGGCTGCAGCGAGAACGAGCGTACAAATCCATACGGCCTTGTCTCTTAGGATCAGTTTGAGAAGAAGTCGACAGTACATTTAGAAGCACCTACGTTCCTCAAAGAATCGTTAGATTAAAAGTAACAGACCGGATGAAGATACGTGCGACGGGGGCGAGGCGAATGGCTGAGCGGTATCGATATGCGGGTTCAACGGTATCACATTGGCCACATAGATTTTTAACTTGCATTTCTACCCGCCCTTTTCGTAGAGTCGCCGATACGTGCTTAGCGCACCCTCGGCGCGTCCGGCAGGCTTTGCGAAATGGGATCCAGGAGACTTCGGCGCAGCATCATCTTGCGGAATGCTTCTAATGAGCCTCCCATCCTTCAAAAACAGAATCTCATCGCACAGCCTATCGACCGAATCCAAGATGTGGGATGACATGATGATGCACGTACCAGAATCGGCCAGCTTCCTGAGAATCTCGGAATGCAAGTCCACCCTGCTGGGGTCGAGCGCGTTCATGGGCTCATCTAATAGAAGGTACCGCGCGCCCGTCGCATACGCAATCGCCAGGGTAAGCTGCTGCTTCATGCCCTGGCTCAGAGTGCGGATCCTCATCTTCGCGAACTCGCCTATCTGCGTTTGTTCCACTATCTCTTCGATATCGCGAGCATGCGGCCACATATCGCAAACCATCTTGAGGTGATCTTCCGCACGCAATCCGGGATACAGCAGCGTCCCCTCACCAGGTGCATAGAAGATCATAGAACGGACCTCTCTCGCACCCGTACCCTGCACCTCATCCAGAACGATGCTCCCGTCCACGCGAGGACCCGGCAAACCTGCCATCGCACGCAGCAACGTCGTCTTTCCATGCCCGTTCGGAGCGACGAGACCGTAGACCGTACCCGGGGCAAACTCAGCGTTCACCGAATCTACGAGCACCTTCTTTCCATAAGAGATCGTCAGCGTTTGAAGGTCAATCATCGAGATCATCCCCTTTCGATCTTTGGAACACTCAGGCGCACCATCAACGGAGATACGGCGCCCAAGACCACCAGCAGAGCGCCCGATGCGCCGACGACCTCTCCAAAAGGCATCGCGTTCGTCCCTCGCCCAAGGAACCCAATCGTCCCCACCTGGGAAGCGGGATCAAACGAGGCGAATGGAGCCAGCAGCGCGACGCCCATGCCCACGCTTTCAACATGAGCGCTCAACGAACCCAACACCAAGAGAACCGCGCAAACCATTCCGGTGACAACGGGGTTGCGGCTAATCGCTGCTGTCAACGCAGCGACGACGGAAATCACGCCGTATGCCATGACCAGCAACGGAATACTGCACAACACCGCCTCCCCCACCGTGGACGTTGTCGAAGCTCCCGCCCGAATGAGAGCGACGGGATACTCCGATCCACCCGCACCGTTCTTAATCACGGACACAACGACAGCGGGAACCATCGACACCAAAAGCAGCACCAAGCCAAGCAGGAGAGCCAGCGCAACAGCCGTCAGAAAACGCACATGCGCTGTTGCGGGGATCTGGAGAACCAGAAGGGAACGACACTGCAGGTGGGTGCACGCGAGCGATGTGACAACCACGGGCAACAGCAAAAATAAGGAGGGAAGCGCTGCCTGGAGATACGAAAGGAGGATTAATGGGGGCATCTTCGTACTTAACTCGTAAACCTTGGGGTCCGGCAAGCTCGCGATCGACTCAAGCAGAAGGGCGCGCGCCTCCGCACGAGAAGGAGTCTCCGGCTCGATTCCGATCGATTGCAGGAGAGTCGCATCTGCCGCGCCCAGCTCACCTCGAGCGCGCTCGTACGTCGCAAGGCTTCGAAACCCCTCCGCAGGCATAGGCGCGTACACGAAACCCGAAAGAGCATCCCGCATGTCTTCCAGGGCCGCTTTGCCCTCGACGTCCATATTCGCAGCGTTCTGCTCTAGATACCGATCTATTGAACGGAGCTCCCCATCCCTATACCGAACAGCGGAAACGTTATCAGCGTCAGGAAACATCTCGACCAGAGCCGGGGCCAGCATCGTCGTCGACATTGCAATCGCGCATACGGCGAGGGTAGGAGAACGCAGGAGCAGTTTCCCCATCGTTCTTACGTATGCAACGGCGGAGGCACAAGCGCTCGAACGAGTTGCCGTTCTCGATGCAGTGAAGGAACCTCTCTCAAGACAAATCGGGGATATCGGGCACGCGCAGCCGCTCTTTCCAGCAACGCAAAGCAGGCTAATTGCCAGCACCTCGATCCCGATTGCGCATACGAGGGCAATCGCGCCACGCTCGAAGCAAAGTCCAGGCAGATTCACTATCTGCGTTGTCGGGTACGGGCTATAGGCGCCGACGGTCAACTCAGTGTTCGCATACGTAAGGGGATTCAACAGGGCGAACTCACGTAAAGCGATGGATCTTCCGTAATACCCGGGAACCATCGTCACCCCCATCAGGGCACATACGAACACGATTCCAAGCGTAGGGTTATTGGCAATCTTCACGGCAAGGTGAACGACAAGCGAGATGAACGCTGCCACCAAGAATTGCAAGATGGCCGTCTGCGCGAACACCAGCCAAGCCGGTTTGATAACCGGAGTCGCATATTGAATGTAGCCTATCGGATAGAACGGCGAGCCCGGGCCATTCTTCACAAGCGCGGCGATTATCCCTGGAAGATTGATGGCGAGGACGGCAAGCATTGCAAAAACACTCGCCCATACGCTCGATGCAACAAGTCTACCCAGCTCGCCCATCGGTGCCTGGATGATGAGCTTTTCACGTTTGTTAAGACGCGCGGCAAGGAACGAGACGGCAACGGCCGTTGCGACCCATAGCAAGTACTCCTTCGATCCGTCATAATAGGTGTACTCTCCATCCGATATCTGCAGAAACGGAAGTAGGGGAGAGAGCGGTGCCAAGATAAGACGTCCCGCGGCAAGAGGGTACAGAAGCGCGGGCATGCTTGATGAAGAGGTATAGACACCGTCCTCCCCCGCATTCACAAGCGCATCCGCATAGGATGCTGACAATTCCTGCTCAACACGGGTTATTCCCGACTCGAGGTATTCGACCCGTCCGTCGATGCCAGCCGCGCTCCTGAAGACGGGCAGAGCACAAAGAACCATCAACGCAACAACGACAACACAGAGCGACCTGGAGGAGAGAAGCGACCTAAAGATCGCCTTCGAGATTTTGAGCATATTCATCGCCAACCTTAACCTCATCCAGTCGGAACAGAGGGGCCGAACAAAATGCTCGGCCCTTCCTCGCATCTAGTAGGTGCTATAGACAAATTGCCATTTATCAGTTGTGCCAAGAACACCACAGGAGCACATTGCAGCGAGGCGGGATTCCCTATGATGCGCGGATCGGCGATAGCCATTTCGGTAGGAGATCGTCTTGTAAGAGATGTTGAACATCGAGATGCTGTGCCCGCTTACGCCGCGAGGACAGCTGTAGCTCCAGTAGGTATCGACGACGTCGTCCGTATACCCGAGGGGCTCAACGAGGGCACACTGGCTGCTCTCCTGGGAAGGAGGCATCGGGGTATCCGCAAAAGCGGGGGCTCCCGGCAGCAACAGACAAAGAGCGAGGCCGAGGAAAACCAAGAGCTTACACGACTTAACAGTACTGAACATAATCCTCTCCAATCTAGAGGGGTTTCGGTTGCAGCATGTTGTGATTACTTGCCGGCAAAGTCAATTTAACATAAACTGTTAAAAAGTAACCTGAGTTTTTTAAATTCTTCGGAGGTTATTATGAGTTCCGACAATCGCACTCCCCGGCTTCATTCCTTCCGCATCGCATGTGCGATAGCCTCTGCGACCCTTTGCGCCACCGCCATCGCACAAGTGGCGTTCTCCTTAAAGCCAGCAATCGAAGTGCTCGACAACCCTGTAATTGCAGACTCCCCCGCGTATCCAGCCCTTGCGATCTCGACATTGGTCCCTGCCGTCATCGGTATCGCTACGACCATCCTCAGCGCCGTTCTCGTGTGGACGATCAAGAGCGGAGACCCCTTCAAGAAAGGGTCTGCGACATGCTTGAAGGTGCTCGGCATTCTCTTCGTTGTTCAAGCTGCCACCAGCCTCTACGCCGGCTCACTCAAAACCTCCGTTTCGATGTTTGGCGGCGAGGGGGCCGTCGGCGCCCAAGAGATCGCTTCATCATTCGATTGGACCTCTCTGGTTCTCGGCATCGTCCTGTTCATGCTTTCCCAGCTCTTCTTGTACGCCCGAGAGCTGTACCTCGACTCCGACGAGATTGCGTAAGGAAACGCCATGCCCGTAATTGTTCGCCTCGACAAGATCATGGCCGAGCGAAAGATTTCCTCGAACGAACTTGCCGAAAGGATTGGAACCACGCCCGTGAACCTGTCCCGTATTAAAAAAGGGCATATTCGCGGCATTCGCTTCAACACACTCGAGCAGCTATGCCTCGCCCTTCGTTGCCAACCCGGAGACCTTCTCGAAGTCATGAGCGAAGAGGATGCCCGAAAGGAGTTCGGACTCGATTGGTCCGCCGAGGATTAGAGGGCGGTCGTACTCGCCCTGCACACGGGGATGCGAATCGGCGAGGTCTGCGGCCTTCGGTGGTGCGATGTGGATTTCGAGACGGGCCTGATCTCGATCAGACACTCGGTGGCGTACGCGAAGGGAATGGGTTCGTTCATCAAGGACACCAAGACCCATGACGCCAGGGGTATCCCCATCGACCCGGTCGGCCTACTCCCCTTCCTGAAGGAGACCCACGAGATCGACTGCGGAAAGCTGCGCTTGCGCGGCCTTACCGGGGCGGTCGAGATCGGGGACTGCTACATCCTGTCGGAGCCGGGCGCGACCTTCGCGACGACAAGCTATATCCGCAGGGCGTTCAAGACGTTCTCGGAGACCAACGGCCTCATGGGCACCAACGACGAGCTGATCACGTTCCACGGCCTTCGCCACACGTTCGCAACGCAGTGGATCCGCCAAGGCGGCGATATCAAGGCGCTCCAATCGATCCTCGGCCACAAGGACGCCATGGCGACGCTCAACGTCTACGCCGACATCGAGCCCATCTCCAAAATCCATAACATGCTGCGCGCCACGCCGTGCCTTTGGCGCGGGCACCTCGGGCCGAGGGTCGATCCGGGTCCCATGTTCCAACAGAGGATCCAGGAGTCCATCGAGACGCTCCAGGCGTTCGGCTACGGCATCACCGAGCCGGACGACCGAAATATCGCCATACGCGACGTGAAGACGAACAGTTGGCTCTAGCTCACCGAGTACGCGGCAGTGCTGGGCCCATCCCAACTGAGGTCACGGTGGTCCGATAGGGGCGCCGCCCGCGGCATGCGCCGCGGAGCGGTATCCCCTACCGAAGGGCGGGGATGCCCTCCGCTTCCAGTTCGGAATCAGCCGTCGGAGGCGTTCGGCTGACTGCGGGAACGGCCTGTCCGCTCAATGTGTTCGGCTGAGATCGGAAATCAACCCAACACGAGCCGGACACGCGCCAGACGGCTCTTCCCCGTGCGGCCTTCCCCCTTACGCTCATGTTGCAGGCATGTAACGCCGCAGCGAGCGCGCCTTTTTTGCGCCAGACAGGTACAATGATGAACACTGTACCGTAGCGGAGCGCCCCGCGCGCACCGCAACCACGCGAAAGGGTTTCCCATGGCCGAGATCTCGTCCTCCCGCATCGTCATCACCGTCCTTGGCAAGAACCGCCCCGGCATCGTCGCCGGCGTCACCCGCGTTTTGGGCGAGGCCAACGTCGACATCCGCGACATCACGCAGTCCATTATCGAGGACATCTTCACCATGACCATGCTGGCCGACACCGCCGAGTCCAAGCTCGACTTCGCCGAGCTGCAGAAGGCGCTGGCCGAGGCCGGCGAGCTTTCGGGCGTCAACGTGTCCATCCAGCGCGAGGACGTCTTTAACTTTATGTACCGCCTGTAGCGAACAAGCCGCTCGGGGCAGCTTGACGTCATATCGTCCAAGCGCGCGGCCCCAAAGCGGACCGGAGAGGAGCGCGCATGGCCTACGACGCCAAGAAAATCTACTACCGCTTCGACGATCACCTGAGCCGCCTGGTTCTGGATTACGAGGCGAGCCGTCAGATTTCGCCCGAAAGCGAAAACCTCTACCACGGCCTGCCGACCGCCCCATACGACGAGGACCTGTTCGTAGAGCACAACGTCAAGCGCGGCCTGCGCAATGCCGACGGCTCGGGCGTGGTCGCGGGCCTTACCCGTATCTCGGACGTGCACGGCTACAACAAGGTCGACGGCAAAGTCGTGCCCGATCAGGGCAAGCTCACGCTTCGTGGCTACAGCATCGAGGATCTGGTCAACAACGCCCAGGCCGAGAACCGCTACGGCTACGAGGAAGTCGCCTATCTGCTTATCACGGGTTCGCTGCCCAACAAGGAAGAGCTCGACGGCTTTTGCGAGCGCCTGGGTGCTTTTAGGCACCTGAGCGACGAATACGTCCGCGAGTTCCCCATGACCACGGTGTCGTCGAGCATCATGAATGTGCTTCAGCGCGCCGTGCTGCTGCTCTACGCCTTCGACGCCGAGCCCGACGCCATTACACCCGAGCACGAAATCGACGTCGCCATCTCCATGCTCGCCCGTCTCCCCCGCATCGCCGCCTTCGCGCATATGGCCTCGGTCGCCAAGCGCCGCGGCTCCGAGGTTCATGTACCGCACCCCACACCCGGCCTCTCCACCGCCGAGACCATCCTGCAGGTGTTGCGCGGCGGCATGGCATTCACCCGCGACGAAGCCATGCTGCTCGACGTGATGCTCATGCTGCATGCCGAGCACGGCGGCGGCAACAACTCCACGTTCGCCTGCCGCGTGCTGTCGTCTTCGGCCACCGACCCGTATTCCGCCTACGCCGCGGCTATCGGCTCGCTCAAGGGCCCGCGCCACGGCGGTGCCAACGCCAAGGTCGTGTCCATGCACGAGGACATCCGTGCGCATGTCTCCAATTGGGAGGACGAGGACGAGGTCGCAGCCTACCTGGGCAAGATCCTCGACAAGCAGGCCTTCGACGGCACGGGTCTCATCTACGGTATGGGCCACGCCGTCTACACGCTGAGCGACCCGCGTGCCGAGGTGTGCCGTCGTTACGCGCGCACGCTTGCCGCCAAGAAGGACCTGGGCGAGGAGTTCGCGCTCATCGAGCGCATCGAGCGCCTGGCCCCGCAAGTGATGCGCGATCACGGCATGACCAAGCCCATCTGCGCCAACATCGACCTGTACACGGGCTTTATCTACAAGATGCTCGGCGTGCCCGAGACGCTCTTTACACCGCTGTTCGCCGTCGCCCGCATGGCCGGCTGGTCGGCGCACCGCATGGAAGAGCTCTTCTGCGCGCACCGCATCATCCGCCCCGCCTACCGCCCGGTTATCGAGCCGCTGGAGTACAAGCCGCTCGCCGATCGTTAGGACGCGGACCGTTATAGAACCCGAGCGTGGCCAGGGCATCACCGCCCTCGGCCACGCTTTTTATGCCAGTAGAAAGGATCGCAACGAATGATTGTGTTTTCCGATATGGATGGAACGCTGCTGACGAGTGATAAGCAGATGAGCGACGCCACCTGGGCGATGCTCGACGAGCTTGCGCGCCGCGGTATTGAGTTTGTGCCCTGCACGGGGCGTCCGCTGTCGGGCATCTTTGAGCCCATCCTCGCCCACCCCGCCGTACACTACGCGGTCTGCGCCAACGG
>JAIIWC010000042.1 GCA_022745215.1 Collinsella sp.
TGCGTTCACCGTGCGCCATGGATGCCGCCGGCGAGTTGCCAGGCGTCGCCCACAGGTCCTGAGAGTCATCGGCTTCCCACATCACGCATCCATTCCGAGTCGCTTAAGTGCCGCGCCGAGCAGATCCTCGACACGCATATTCTGCCCATCATACCCGCTCAGGGCAACATCGGTCTCCTGCGGGCTAAAGCCCATGGAGAGGAGCGCCGCACGGGCGTCATCGATGGCCGAGGGAGCGGCAGCGGGGACCGGCATCGCAACCTGCCCCGGGATCACGTCGACCGGCACAAAGCCCTTGTCCCTGGCAAAGGTGCTCTTGAGTTCCAGGATCAGGCGCTGAGCTGTCTTTTTGCCCACACCGGGTACCTTGGCCATGCCCTTGTCGTCCTCGGCCATCACCAGTGAATACAGCTGCCCCACGGTATAGGTGGAAAGCACGGCGAGCGCCAAGCGCGGGCCAACGCCCGACACGGACACGAGCCGGTCGAACATCGTGCGCTCATCCTTTGAGGAAAAACCGAAAAGTGTCATGGCGTCCTCGCGCACCTGCATGCGCGTGTAGAGGCGGACCTCGCCGCCGGGCGTCGGCAACGTGGCCGCAGTGCTGCCCGAGATGCCGAGTTCAAAGCCAACGCCCGACACATCGACGACAGCAGAGCTCATCGTGACTTCGACAAGCGTTCCGTGGAGCTGGGAAATCATCAGTATCCGGTTCCTCTCTGTTGATAGAACTCGCCACCGGTGAGGGCGCGGGTGCGGCTGAGGTTTACATGGCAGATGGCGCAGGCCAGGGCATCGGCGGCATGGTCGGGATGCGGGTCGTGGTCGAGCTGCGTGAGCGTGCGTACCATGTAGGCGACTTGCCGCTTGTCCGCGGCGCCGGTGCCCACCACAGCCTGTTTGATCTGCATGGGCGTGTACTCGCCAATCTCGAGCGCGCACTCCGAAAGCGCCACGAGCGCAGCGCCGCGGGCATGCGCCGTGGGGATGGCCGAGCGAACGTTGGCGCCAAAGTAAATGCTTTCGATGGCAGCGGTATCGGGTCGATAGCGTTCGACAACGCCCTTGAGGTCGCGGGCGATGTGAGACAGGCGCACCGCGAGCGGACTGCCCGCGGTGGTCTCGATACAACCGTAGGCACGGCAGCGAACCTCGCCGCGCCGTTCCTCGATAATCCCCCAACCCGTATGGGCCAAACCGGGGTCGATACCCAAGATAACCAAGCCAACCTCCCCTCGCCACAAGTACGGCGCAAGGCAAGGCCCCGCGCACTATTCACGAACGTCTGTTCTAGAATAACACAACGGGGCCAAGATGCTTAGTTGAAGTATCGGGGTTGGGAGCGAATCCCGTCCCCAGTTTAGTTTTGAGAGAAGAACGGGAACTGTCGGGGATCAACCGGCGGGTGCGGCATCGGTCCGCCCTGGGGCCCACCCTGCGGGCCACCCTGGCCGCCCATCATCTTATCGATGGCGTCCTGAACCTCGCCCTCAAACTTCTTCATGCGCTCGTGCAGGCGGCGCTGGCCGTCCTCAGAGCGCAGCTCCTCCATCTGCTCGGGCGAAATACCCAGCAGCTCGCCCAAAATGCCCATCATCTCGCCACGCATGCGCTCGTTTGTATCTTCGTCGGCAAAGCGGTTCACCTCGGCGCGCGCCAGCGCATCGACCGTCATGCGTTCCTTGCCGCTCAGCCCCAGGTCGGACCATGCAAGCATGTACGGCCAGGCGCGCTCGACAAACGAACGGGCCGAGACGATCGGCGCCGTCGGCAGCATGCGGCGGGCGGCCTCACCCTGACGCACGAGCATCAGCAGCAGCGAGCAAGCCTCGGGCTTGCCGGCGGCCATCGGGATGTCGTCGAAGGGTCGGCTGCGGTCCACGTGCGCCTCGAGCGTGCCATCGACCTCGCCCGGCTCAAGCCCGCCGAGCAGCTGCGCCGCGCGATCGAGCATGTCGACCGGACCGTCAAGCGTCGAGAGCGCTTGCGCCAGTACGCGCTCCATGCAATCCTCCACCGCGTTGAGCGTCACGAGCTCCTGCGGCACCACGGCAGACGTGCGGTTGCGCACGCGCGCCACAAACTCGAGGGTCGACAGATACACATCACCAAAGGGCGCATAATCGCCCTGGTAGCCACCGCAAAGCGCGGGCGCCGCCAGCGCGTACTCAGTTTTTGACAGCGGGCTCAACGCCATCGCACCCAGTTCGAGCGCCGTATCCTCCAGCATGAGGCCCAGCGTGCGAGAGCGCAGGCGCTCGGCGTCGCCCGCCGACACATCGCGGTCGAGCACACGCGCGGCATCCGGCGCATCGCGCTCAACCGTACGAATATGCAGGCGCTCGGCAATGGCGCGGACGGCGGCGCAGCGGGCAGCCTCGGCCTCTTCCTGCGCCGGCGTAAAGATGCGGTTGCGTCCCAACACCAGGCCGACCACATTGCGCGGACCCAGGGCGTCGACGGCAAGCGCCGCCAGCAGGGACGACGGCAGATCGCCCTCGAGCGCCACCACGGCGCGCGACGTACCGCGGGCGCAGGCATTATCGCGAACGGCGAGCACCAGCGCCTGCCACAACCACTCCTCGGAACGAAACTCGGGCAGCTCGTGGTCCTCCAAGGCATCGAGCATCACACCGCGCTGGATCTCCTGAACCAGCAGGCTCTCCTCAAAGCACGGCGCCTGGGCGACCACGCGCCCGCAATCGTCGAGCACAAACGACCCGCCGGTATACACTGACTCGTCGTACGCACCGACCGGCGCCATGCAGGCAAACCATACGCTGCGCTTGGACGCGATCTTGCGGTAGGCACCGCTGCGAACGGCGGCGATCGCGGCGGTCTCGCGGTCGGTCATATCGAATGCGTTGAACTGGAAATAGGCAATGAGGTCGACGCCAGTCGGCAGCATCTCTAGCTCGCGGTCCAAGTCGAAGATCACGGCAATACGCACGCCGTCCACGTCGAACACCGGCGGCGCCCAACGCGCGTCGTTGTTCTCGCCACGCTGCAGGGCAATGCTCGAACGGGCCGGCACCACATGGCCATCCTTGAGCATCATGTAGTCGAGCAGGGGCTGGCCCTCAAACGAAACCGCTGCGGGCACGATGCAGATCATATCGAGCTCTTGGATACGCTCGGCGACGCCGGTCAAGCCGGCAAGCATGTCGTGCTCAAAGTCGGCAGCGCCCACCAGGCCGCCGGGCAGGGCTCCCATAAAGAGCGGAGCCGGAACGCACAGCACGCGCGCCCCGCGCTCGTGGGCCAGACGAGCCTGGTCCTCGATGCGGCCGCAAATGCCCTCAATATCACCCAGGCGCATATCGATCTGTGCAAGCGCGAGCTTCATGGCTCAGCCCTTTCCGTCGTAAACCATCGAAATCGTAGTAAAAGCGCCGGCCGCATAATGCAGTCGGCGCTTGCATGTGCATATGCTAGCTATGATACCCCGAGCGGGGGCGCGCTCCTAGAATGTCGCGGACCACAGCCCGTGCAGGTTGCAGTAGGCATAGACGGTACCGGTCTTGGAACCGCCGGCAAAAAACGTCGCGGGCTTCATGCCGGGCTCAAGGTAATGGACCTCTAAGCGGCCCTCGGCCTCAAGGGCGATCCACTCAATATAGTGCTCGGGCAGGCTGGGGTGCTCGACCGAGCCCACGCGTGCGCGGATCACGTGACCGTCACGCTCGCTCTCGACGACCGGCACGTGCTTCTCGTGCGCCGCATCCTCGGTGTTCGCGGTCAGCTCCGTGCAGCCAGCAGGGGTTGCAACGTCGTTGCCAAGGGCGGCAATGAGCTTGCCATTGGGGTCCTTAAAGAATTTCGCCATGATGTTCTCCTTTGCTGATGTGCCAATGTTCTTGATGGTTCTTATGCCCAAAGGCAGACAAACCATCCACGGCATTGCAAATGAACACATAACGAGCGGGGACGATGGGGCAGCGTGTGCCATCCGCCCTGGCGGCCCCACCCGAGCGGGTTAGCGCCCGTCGCCGCCCAGCAGTGCCAGAACATCTTCGCGGGTAAACAGCGCCGACGAGATGCCGTCGCCGCCGAGCACGCTGTTGACCAGGTCGCGCTTGGACTCCTGCATCTGCATAATGCGTTCCTCGATCGTATCCTTGGCGATGAGCTTGTACACGGTCACGGTATGTTGCTGGCCAATACGATGCGCGCGGTCGGTCGCTTGGTCCTGCGCCGCCACGTTCCACCACGGGTCATAGTGGATGACCACGTCGGCCGCCGTCAGGTTGAGGCCCACGCCGCCCGCCTTGAGCGAAATCAAAAAGACCGGAACCTCGCCCGCTTGGAACTGCGCGACCATCTTGGCGCGGCTCTCCTTAGACGAAGCGCCCGTGAGCTTAAGGAAGGCGATGTCCTCCTTGGCCAAGCGCTTACCGATGATATCGAGCATACCCGTAAACTGGCTGAACAACAGGATGCGATGCCCGCCGTCGAGTGCACCGTGCACGAGCTCCATACACGTATCGAGCTTGGCGCTCCCCGCCTTGTAATCCTCGTAGTGTAGACGCGGATCGCAGCAGATCTGGCGCAGCTTGGTGAGCTCGGCGAGCACCTTGAGCTTGTCCTTCTTAAACTCCCCAGCCTCGCGGTGCTGCACCTGCTGGGCGATGCGGTCCTGGTTGGCCAGGTAGAGCTTGCGCTGCTCGCCGGCGAGCTGTGCCATGACGGTGTCCTCGATCTTCTCGGGCAGGTCGGCCACCACGTCTTCCTTAACACGGCGCAGCACAAACGGCGACACGAGCGCCTGCAGGCGAGCGGCGTTGTCACCCTCGGCGTGCTCGACCGGGCTTTCGAAGCGCTTGGCAAACGACTCGCGCGTGCCAAGCAGGCCCGGCATCAAAAAGTCGAAGATGCTCCAGAGCTCGGACAGGCGGTTTTCGATGGGCGTGCCCGTCAGGGCAAAGCGCACGCCGGCAGGCAGGCGCTTGGCGGCGCGCGCCACCTGCGTGAGCGGATTTTTAATGTACTGTGCCTCATCGAGCACCACGCGGGCAAAATCCTGCTCGACGTACTCGTCGATATCGCGCCGCATAAGGTCATACGACGTCACGACCACGCTATGCTCGGCCACGCCGGCGATCTGCACGCGGCGTTGAGCCTTGGCGCCCACAATGGCGCACACATCGAGCGACGGGGCAAAGCGCTCCAGCTCGGCAGTCCAGTTGTACACGAGTGAGGCCGGGCATACCACGAGCGTGGGCTTGATGTCCCCCGCCTCCACGCGCGCCAGAATATGCGCAATCATCTGGAGCGTTTTGCCCAGGCCCATGTCGTCGGCCAAGATGCCACCAAGGCCCAGGTGTTCGAGCGAGCCGAGCCACTGGTATCCGTCGACCTGGTAGCCGCGCATCGTTGCCTTGAGCGATGCCGGCACCGTAAAGTCCATCTTGCCGAGCGTGTCCAGGCGCTCGACGGTACGGCGGAACGCAGCGTCGCGATCGGCCTCGAGCGCCGGCGTGCGTGCGAGCATGCTGTCGACGAACAGGGTGCTCGACGCGGGAAGCGACACGCCGTCGAGCAGATCGACGGCATCGACACCCAGGTCCTCGGCAAGGCCAAACGCGGCGCGCGCCCCCTCGTCCAGGCGAATGATGTCGCCGGACGTAAGGCGCGCAAACGTTTGATGGCGCTTGTACGAATCGAGATAGACGGCAAGGTCCGCGGCCGAAAGCCCGCTCGCGCCCAGCTCGACATCGAGCAGATTGCTCTTAACGGTCGCACGAACCGAGAGCTTGGGCGCGGGGCGGACCGAGATCTGGCGCAGACGGTCGCTAAGCATGACCTCACCCAGTTCGGACAGGGCGGACAGACCCTCGGTCAGCAGGCAGAACAAGCTCTCATCATCGCGCTCCTCAAACGCCAGGCCGCCCTCTTGGAAATCGAAGTACATGGCAGCCGTATCCATAACGCGAAACTCCGCTACCTCGTCGCGGGGCGGCACGCCGGGGCGTTGCTCTTCAAAGGGACTGCCCGGAGCGCCCAGGCTAAAGAGATCCGCCGACCAGTCGCCGTAGGTAACCGTAATCTTGCAGGTCACGAGCCCATCGTCGACGCCGATTGCCATGGCAAAGCTCGGCTCGGGCGCCACGGTATCGAGCGCAGCGGGCGCGGTAAGGTCGGTATAGTCGCGCAAAATGGGCAGCGCCATACGGCAGAACTCCCCCACCTGCTCGGCGGCAATATGGGCGGGCGTGCGGCACGGCAGCAAGCGCGACAAAAAAGGTGCGGCATGCTGAGCAAATGCAGCGTCGGTACGGCGCGCGCGGCGCGTGTCAACCAAGCAGGCGGCATCGCCCGACGCAAAGCAGTACATATCGGCGGGCAGGCGCAGGTCATAGCTACCACCAGCCGCCGGCGTGATTTTGGCGGCAAGCAGCGGTGGGCGCTTAGCGGACGCCTCGTCCTCCCCTTGCGGAGACAGCTCAACCGCCACGTCGTAGGTGCGATGCGTCGTCGTCCCCCGCGACCAGGCGGGCTCAAAGGAGATGGTCTGGCCGCGCAGCAGGTCCAGCACATATACGATGCTATGCTCGGACAGCGGCAACTGACGCTCGGCAACAAAACCGCTGCGGGCAAAGTCGTACGACGCCGAACGCGAGCTTGTGATGTCATCGAGATAGGCAACTGTCGTCACAACAAGGTTGAGCAGCTTTGTCGATGTTTCGTCAAAGGCCTCAGGTGAATGAACAAACGTGAGCTTCTTGCCATAGGAGAACGTGCCGCCGCGCACGTAGGCATCGGCCATGCCGTCGATGTCCTTGACCACGTAGGAGACCGATCCACAGCGAATGCGGAACTCGAGCGCCCAGCTAAAGCGGTCAGCGAACAGCGGATTGTAGTACGGCACCAACGAGGGCTCCAACGCCGCTTTGGGAGCGTCGGGATCAACAGCACCGGCAAGCTTGCGGCGCATGCTCGCCAGCTCATCCATGCGCGCGTCCGAAAGATCGGAAAGCGCCGCCACAAGGCTCGGGCTCGTGGGGACGGGCGCCGGGAAGGGAAAGTTGGGGTTGACGGCCGGCGCGGCGGACGCGGCACGCGCGGGCTGTTTCGGCTGCGCCGTAAACGTGCGAACCGGCGTGCGCAGCCCCTCAACAGGCTCAATGCCGCTGGCGTCCAGGTACGCCAGCGCCGTGGCAATAGCGTGCTTGCACATACCGGGATAGCGGTATGCGGCGGGGCAGTCGCAGTCGTAGTCGACCACCTCGTGCTCGTCCATATCGAGCGCCACGTGCGTCTTGTACAGGTCGCCGCGCGAGCCGCGCACCGTGCCCTCGACCGTCACGTTTTTGGAGAAGCGCGAGCCGCTATCCTCGATCGACAGCACGGCACCGTTGAGCATGAGCGAACGCCCCTTCATAAAGGTGCCGCGCAACGCCGCCTCTTTGCGAAGCGCCTGCACAAACGTCCCCTGCGCCATCACTTCCTCCAATTTCACCCGGGGTAGCCTAGATAACCGTCACGCGTCCCTGGTTGCCCACAATCGCCTTTGCCTCGGCCAGCAGCGGAATCGAACGCGCGTTGACCTTGGCAGGTACCTCGGCACGCAGCACGCGCCCGTCCACCTGCTCGATAAAGATCTCCACGCGGTCGCCGCCCGGGTTAGCGGTGAGCACCGTGGCCAGGCGCGCCATATTGCCCTGGCTAAAGCGGCTGTTGGGCACCATGACCTCAAACACCTTGGGCTTGTTGTTCTCCTCGTTAAGCTCGAGCGGCACGATCTCCTGCGCGATGATCTGGTCGCCGCGGTCCGAGCGCTCGAGCTTGCCCTTAATGCGCACAAAGGCGTCGGACAGCTGCGCGCCGGTCTCGGGATCGACCTCGCCGTACAGATACCCCTCGGCCTCCTTATAGGTCTTGGGGAAGACGACGACGGTGGCCTCGCCTTCCATGTCCTCGAGCTGCACGATGCCCATGGGGTCGCCGTTTTTGGTCACGCGCTTGGACACGCTTGACACCATGCCGGCCCACCACAGCGCCTTGCCCTCGGGAATCTCCTGGTTGATGGTGCCGCCCGTGGGGTTTTGCACTTCGTAGCCGGTGTCGATCTGCGAGAACGAGAAGTCGCGCGCTTTGCTCAGCGCATACTCAAACGGGCGCAGCGGGTGGTCCGAGACATAGATGCCCAGAACCTCCTTCTCCTGGCTCAGCTTAAGGTGGCGGTCCCATTCCTGTCCGTCCGGATCGGGTACGCTGACCTCAAAGCCCGAGCCCTCAACGTCACCAAACATATCGAAGAACGAGGTCTGGCCGCTTGCACGGTCCTTTTGGCGCTTAACCGCGGCGTCGATGATGTTCTCGGGGTTGTTCTTGTCCACAAAGTGCATCATCTGACGGCGCGGATAGCCCGTGGAGTCGAAGGCGCCTGCCTTGATCAGCGATTCGATCACGCGGCGGTTGGCCTGGCTCGAGTCCACGCGCTCCACAAAGTCGTGCAGCGTCTTAAACGGGCCGCCCGCCTCGCGCTCGGCGATAATCGCCTGCGCCACGCCGGTACCCACGCCGCGGATGCCGGCCAGACCAAAGCGCACGCCTTCCTTGGTAGCCGTGAACTCGGTGCCGGACTCGTTGACGTCTGGCGACAGCACGGGGATGCCGTCGTGACGGCACGCCGAGACGTAGTGCACGATCTTGTCGGTCTTGCCCGTGTAGGACGTCAGAACGGCCGCCATGTACTCGTGTGGATAGTGCGCCTTGAGCCATGCCGTCTGCATAACCAGAATGGCGTAGCCGGCGGAGTGCGACTTGTTGAAGGCGTAGGACGCGAACTCGAGAACATCGTCCCAAATCTTCTGCGCAACCTCGCGCGTGTAGTTGTTCTTGATGGCGCCGTTCATCCAGTGGTCGTAGGTGGTCTCGTCCGAGCCATCCTCCCAGTGCAGCACCGTCGACGTGAGTAGTTTGATCTTTTTCTTAGCCACGGGCTTACGGATACGCGAGTCCGATTCGCCCTTGGAGAAGCCGCACATCTCGACGGAGATGAGCATAACCTGCTCCTGGTAGACCATGGTGCCGTAGGTTTCGCCCAAGATGTCGTCCAGGCGGTCGTCGTAGGAGACCGCCGGCTCCTTGCCGTTCATACGGTTGATGTAGGACGAGACCATGCCGGCGCCCAGCGGGCCCGGGCGGTACAGGGCGATCAATGCCACGACGTGCTTGTACTCGGTGGGCTTCATGTTCTTGATCGTGGCCGTCATGCCGGCGGACTCGACCTGGAAGACGCCGGCGGTGTGGCCGGAGCCCATGAGCTTAAAGATCTCGGGGTCGTCAAAGGGAATCTCTTCCTCTTTGATGTCGATGCCGAAGTTCTTTTTGATATTTGCCTTGGCCTTGGAGATAACCGTCAGCGTACGCAGGCCCAGGAAGTCCATCTTGAGCAGGCCCATGTCGGCGACGGTATGGCCCTCGTACTGGGTAATCTCGACGCCGCCCTTGGTGTCGAGCTTGGTGGGCACGTGCTCGTTGACGGGGTCGCGGCAGATCAGAACGGCGCACGCGTGCACACCCTCGCCACGGGTGAGGCCCTCGATCGAGAGCGCCGTGTCGATGATGCGGCGGGCGTCGTCGTCCTTTTTATATGCCTCGGCAAAATCGGGGTTAAACAGATCCTCTTTGCCGGGTTGCTTTTCGAGCACCTGCTTGAGCTTGACCTTGGGGTCGCTCGAGACCATCTTGGACAGGCGCTGGCCCATGTAGACCGGGTAGTCCAGGACGCGCGCGGCGTCGTTGATGGCCTGCTTGGCCTTAATGGTCGAGTAGGTAATGACGTGGGTGACCTTCTCGGGGCCGTAGAGCTGGCGAACGTGCTCCACGACCTCGAGGCGCCGCTCATCGTCGAAGTCCATATCGATATCGGGCATCTCGGTACGCTGCGGGGACAGGAACCTCTCGAACATCAGACCGTTCTCGAGCGGATCGAACGAGGTGATGTTCATGGCGTAGGCGACGATAGCGCCGGCGGCCGAGCCACGGCCGGGGCCGACGCCGATGCCGTTGTCCTTGGCCCATTGCACGTACTCGGCGACGATGAGGAAGTAGGCGGCAAAGCCCTTGTCGCAAATGACCTTGTATTCGTACTCAAAGCGCTCTTTGATGTTGACGCCGCCGATCTCGCGCGTGGCCCAGTCGTCACCGTAGTGTTGGCGCAGGCCCTTCTCGCACTCGCGGCGGAACTGGCTCTCGTGCGTCTCGCCGGGATCGAGCAACGGGAAGCGCGGCAGGATGATGGAGTCCCAGTCCAGCTCCACGTAGCACTTGTCGGCGATCTCGAGCGTGTTGTCGCAGGCCTCGGGGCAATACGGGAACATCGCCCGCATCTCCTCCTCGGTCTTCATGTAAAACTCCGAGCCAGTCATGCGCATGCGGTTGGGGTCGTCGACCTTGGCGTTCATGCCAATGCACATGATGACGTCCTGCACGGGCGCGTCCTCGCGGCGCAGGTAGTGGAAGTCGTTGGTGGCGATGACCTTGACGCCCACCTGCTTGGCGATGTCGATGAGCGTACGGTCCATCTGCTCGTCGGTCAGACCGTTATCGGTGGTAATGCCGTGTTCCTGGATCTCGATATAAAAGTCGCCGGGTTCAAAGGTATCGCGGAAGGTCTCGGCCCACTTGATGGCGCCCTCCATGTCACCGCGGTCGATGTATTTGGGAATGATGCCCGCGATACAGGCGCTGGTGCAGATCATGCCCTTGGCGTGGCGGCGCAGGTTGTCGAGCGTCACGCGGGGCTTGTAGTAAAAGCCCTGCACGGCGGCCTCGGAAACCGTCTGCATCAGGTTGACGTAGCCCTCCTGGTCCTTGGCCAGGAGGATCATGTGGTAGAGCTCGGGCTTATGGTCGCGAGCAAGGGTCTCGTCCGGCGTAAAGTAGACCTCGCAGCCAAAGATGGGCTTGATGACCAGGGGCGGCTTGAGCTCGTCGATGT
This sequence comes from Collinsella sp., assembly GCA_022745215.1. GTDB lineage: Bacteria > Actinomycetota > Coriobacteriia > Coriobacteriales > Coriobacteriaceae > Collinsella. Next base: position 10,949 of record JAIIWC010000042.1, read on the forward strand.
TGCCCTTCTCGTCCCACATGGCCATGTCCTTCACATACTGGGCATGCTCGCGCGGGTTTTCCTCGGGATCGGGCTCCACCAGCTCGTCGCGGCGGTCCTTTTCCAAGAAGGCCTTGTCGTGACTCCAGGTTTTGTACTCGGGCGTGTTGTGGTTAACGGCGTCGCAGGCCAGCGCCAGGTCGGGCACGCCATACATGTAGCCGTGGTCGGTAATGGCCACGGCGGGCATGCCAAGCTCAACGGCGCGATTGACCATATCCTGGATACGGGTTGCGCCGTCGAGCATGGAGAAGACAGTGTGGTTGTGCAGATGGACGAATGCCATGTGATGAGCTCCGATGCGGGTTCGTGTTCTGACTGAACGATTTTACCCCACGGCACGGACAGCACCCGAACCTAGCCAAACCCACACGGGTAGTCTTTTTGGGACCTTCAAAAAGGGGAATGAGGGCGTCCAGATATATCGAGTATTACTGGAACCCCGGCGATACGCTGAATGATTTGTGACGAATAGTCATGCCCATCAAGAAGGCTCGACGCTTCGGGCAGCTCGTCAATCGATATATCAATTCTTGGAGACATGTATTCCTACCATTTTTAAAGAAACAGCGGCGGTAATTGCTATCGCGATTGCGCCAATAACACCGAGCGCTATCTGAATGGGATATAACCCCAACACATATCCAAATATGGAGAAAAACATTGCAGAAAAGAGAGCCCTTACCAGAGACGCGACGGAAAGGATCGTCGCGCGGAGATCGTCCGCTATCGCGTCTTGGATTAAGTTTTCCGAAGTGATGTACACCACTTCTGGGAGAAAACAAAGCACCATGCTAAGGCCAAACAAACACAGCGAATTTGAAGCGAACCACGGAAGAATCATGAAAAGACCGGCCTCGATTAGCATCGAGCCGAGCATGGTATTTCTTTTCCCGAAACGCGATGAGAAGAAATCTGCTGCAATGTAGGCCGTCGCATTTACTGCATAGGATGCACCGAAAAAGATTCCTATTATGGAGACGGGAGCATCAAATGCGTCGAATACCAACTGATTCAAGTTGTAATAACTCCCATAGAATCCATCGAGCATGCTTGTGCCGATCAGAAGAAGCAACACCGCAAAAGCGGATTCTCCAATGCACCAGGTTTCGCGTCTGAAGATCTTGGCTACGTCAAACCTTTCCTCCCCAGAGTTTTTGGAATGGGTCGTTTCCATCCTCTCAATGGGATACAGAAGGAAAAGCTGCAGAAGATAGAAAACGGAAACGCATACGTAGAGGGCACTCCAAGATACCTGGGCAATGAATGATCCAAGTACGATTGCCACTCCCGTCGCGATTGATTGCGCGGCAAGCAGCCGAGCGTTGATGGTGAGGAAGCGCTCTCCTTGACCGGCATTTCGGGCAATTTCATATAAAAGTGCTTGTTCGGATCCCGATTGAAGGGAGTAGGCGAGTGCCTCAACAAGGGAAAGCGCGACGAGAAAGGGGCCTGAGAGTAACAGCATGCCAGCCGTATGGAAGAAAAGAAGCAGCACGCCCACTTGAATCGAGAACTTCTTTCCAAAGAAATCGCCTACCAGCCCTGTTGGCAACTCGAGGACGACCGTTGCAATGTTAAACAGGGCTTGATAAAGCGCGATTTCCGTGACAGACATTCCTTTCTCCGCAAGGAAAAGTAGAAACACTCCCCGATTTAAAACAAATCCCGCGAGAACGAAAAAGGCGGAATAGATGTGCAGTTGCGTAGCGGCATTCTTATTCATTTGGCACTTCCAACAACTAATTTTGTCAGGTCGCTCGCTACTGACTCGAAGTCTGAAGTGTTTACAGTTGATGTGAAGAGCGGTAAAGCTTTTGCACAGGGTATCAATGGAATACATCCGAAGCGTTTTCGGCAGTATCATCGGCGAAGGCGGGATTAGCCTTTACGCGGCGCTCACCCTCGATGTATTTGACGATTTGATCAATCGTCTGGTTGGCGTGGCTCTTGAGCTTGCGCTCATAGAAGAAGAGGCCGAGCTTGCCGCGCGTGCCAGACGTGTTGCCACCCACACCCTGAAAATCCTCGGTATAGGTGAGCTCGCAGGCACCATCGCCAGCAGGTGCAGCCTCATAGCGCATGGTATTGATGCCCGCCGCATACTGAAAACGGACCTCATAGAGACACGGGTAGTCAAAGTGCTTAATTTTAACCTTGATCGCCGTGCCCTTGGCCTTGCCTTTTGCGGACTGGGCGCGCTTCTCGTACTTATAGCCGTTGAGCTTGTTGCGGCTGGGACGCTTGCCCGTGGCGTTCTCGATATCCTGCATGATGGACCCCGCCAGAGCGTCAAAAAGCTCCTCCGGCGTCACCTTAAGCGTTTTGGTGAGCTGCATGATGGCTCCTTATTCGTTTGAACCGTTCGAGCCATTGTACCGCCCCAGGCTCTCCCATGCGTTGCGGTGAAATGCGGACTGTTTGGCGGCTTTTTTGGCCAAAACAGTCCGTATTCCACCGCAAGTTATCTGAGGGCTAGAGGTTGTAGGTGACTACTTGAGGTTCGGCGGGTTCGACGAAGATGGTTGGATCCGGCTGTTCCACGCGGACGAACTTGACCGTCACGGCCTCAAAGCCCGCCTTGTGCAGAACATCAGCGTAGACGCGCGCCTGCAGGGCGTGCTTCTCCTGCAGCTGTTCCGGCGTCTCGTCCGGTGTGCCGCCCGTCTTGTAGTCAATGACCAGCGCGCGCGACAAATCCGCCGGGTCGGTCGCTAGCGCATCGATGGCGCCTTCGGCATATGCACCGTAGCGGGCAATGTCCTCGTCTTCGCAACCCAGCGAGAAGAACGGCACCTCGGCGCGAACGCACGGCCACGCGAGCAGGTCGGCACGAACAGCCGACTTGAGCCAGCGGTCCAGGGCAACGTCGAAGCGCTCGCGCTGCTCCGGCGTCAGGCGCCACAGACGCGCCAGCGCTTCGGCGCGCGCGGTGGGCAGCTCATCGGCACCCATCTCGATGAGCCACTGGCAGGCGGCATGGAACGCTGAGCCCAGCGCCATGGGGTTGCCGGCGGGCTCAACGGAGGCCACGTCCGCATCGGCCATCTCCGAGCCATCCGACTCGGCATCATCGCCAGCCTCGTCCATGGGCACGTGTGCCTCGGCGGCACGGTCCTCGGACTCGGCATGCAGCGCCGTGGCAATTGACGAGTAGCTATACGAGTCACGCGCCGGGAACGGACAGGCGCCCATGCGCACGCCCACCGCCTGGGGATACACGAGCTCAAACGCATCGGGCTCGGGGTCGGCAGGACCGGGAACGGCAGCGCGGGCATCTGCACCGGCACCCTCCGGCTCCGCATCGCCGCGGACAAGCCTGCCCTCGGCATCCAGTAAAGCGTTGGCCTCAAACGCCTGCTCGCCAAACGTAAAGTCCGCCAGCGAGATAAGCTCGTAGTCGCCCGGCTGGGAGTTGTCGAACACCAGGCGGTCGGCATCGAGCTGTGGCATGTCCAGGCCGTCCGTCGGCAGAATACGGCGCAGCACGTCGTAGGTCAGATCGGTCTCGACGTCAAAGGTCGGCGCGCACAGCTTGCCACGGCTCACGCCGGCATCCATCGCCAAGATCACCAGCTCACGCGCTCGCGTCATGGCAACATAGAGCAAACGAGCCCGCTCCTCGAGCGAAAGCTGCAGGTCGTCGTTGCGCAGGCGAGCAAATACCTCGGCGGGAGAACCCGTCGCGCAGACATCCTCCATGAGCTCTGGCGGCAGCCACAGCGACGTGCCCTTGCCCTTAAACGCGTGCTCAAACTGCTTTTTGACGTCATCGCCCTTTACGAACGTGCCGTCCGCGAGTTTAACGCCGTCGAAGCGTGCCGGCAGCGCCACGACCTGCGCTCCGCCCTCGACACGTCCCATCTGAGCCGCACCGGACGATTTGCGCACGCCAAAGCATTCCGCAACCGCCACGACCGGATACTCCAGGCCCTTGGACGCATGCACCGTCATGATGCGCACCGCGCCGTCGCCCTCCTCGTTGAGCGCGCCCGGGGCCTCCTTGCCCGTCAGGAAGCGGTCGAAGGCGAGCGCGATGGAGCGCGGCGAGTTGCCGAGCTCGGCCTCTGCCTCGGCCACGGCATCGAGCGCCTTGAGCACGTTGGCGGCAATGGCCTTGCCCTCGGGACCACGCTGCGCCAGACGCACGAACCAGCCCGAAGCGTTGACCACGTCGCGCGCGATGGCGGCAAACGAATCGCGACCCACGCGACGAAGCGCGTAGCGCAGCACCTCGCGGGCACGCGTCACGAGCGGCAGGTTCTGCAAACCCGGCACATCGGAATCGCTCATGATGCCCGCATCGATGTTGCGGCGCGAGGTCTCCCCCGTCTGATCGTCGAGCCTGGTCGCCAGCGCCAGGAATTCCTGGGCGCCCAGGGCAAACATCGGCGAGGCCAGCAGCGGCATAAGGCCCTGCGCCGTATCGGCCGGATTGGCGAGCGCGAAAACCAGGGCGCGCACCGTCTGCACCTCGGCAGCCTGCGCAAAGACCGAGCCGCCCGCGATGACGCAGTCGAGCCCTTGGTCGCGGAAAGCCTGGGCATAGACGTCGGCGTTGGTCATGCGGCCCAGCAGCAGCACCATGCCGCCCTGGGGCTGGCCGGCATCGGCAAGCGCACGGAATCGCTCGGCGATCGCACGGGCCTTGGCCTGCGTGCGCTCCTGCGTACTGCCGCCGGCAACAAAGAGGGCCTGACGACGCGAGGCGTCTGCCACCAGCGTGTCCTTGCGGCCGTCGCTCGCCTCAAGATCCAAAAAGCCCTGCATCAGGCCGCCGTCGTCGCCGTCGAAGACGCGTGCCACGTAACGCAGCACCTCGTCATGGCTGCGGAAGTTGCGCACGAGTTTGACGAGCTCGCCGGCGGGGACATCCGGCGCGGCGACCGTCTCAGACGCCGTCGTCGATCCCACTTTGCGCTCCTGGCGACGGAACACCTCGACCTCTGCCCCGCGGAAGCGGTAGATCGACTGCTGTGCATCGCCTACGGTGCACAGCGCGCGCTCCCCCGCACCCGTCAGGTAACGGATCAGGTCGACCTGCATCTGATCGGTATCCTGGAACTCGTCGATCATGACCATCTTAAAGCGTCCCTCATATGCCGCTCGAATGGCCGGGTAGTCGCGTAGCGCCTCGTATGCCATGCGGAGCAGGTCGTTGTTGTCGAGGGCAGACTGGCCGGCCTTGAGCGCGCGGTACTCGGCCTCGACGGAACGGGCCAAGCCCACCAGTGCATCGAGCGCGGGACCACCGCAGGCAAGCACGATATTGATAAACGCATCGGCGGCCTCGGCCTTGAGCAGCTCGACCTGCTCCTTGGGGAATGCCTTGCTCGCGCGCGGCATGGTGCACGACATCATGAGTCGCGCCGCATCGGCCATGGTCTTGCCGCTCGCCTCGAACGCGTCGATGGCATCGAGTGCCACCTGCGCCTTCTCGGTCGCCGCCTTGCTTGCACCCAACGCCGATCGATAGGCATCGGCGAGTGCCGAGGTATCGGCCTGGCCGCGCGCCACGCGCACGTCGTCCATACCGCCCGGCAGCTGGCTCGACAGCTCCAGCAGCTCGCGCACCAGGCCCTTGATGGTGGTGCCGGCGCCAAAGGGGCCGCCCTCGCCCGCCATGGGATACCAGGCGTAGAGGGCCTTGAGCGATGCGGCGAGCTCGGGGGCGGCATCGGGTGCCGTCGCGCGGGCCAGCACATGCTCAACAGCCTGGTCCATGAGCTCGTCGGTATCGGTGAGCACCGTGAACTCGGGGTCGATGCCCAGCTCCAACGCGTGCGCGCGCAGGATACGCGAGCACATGCCGTGAATGGTCGAGATCCACGCGTCGTCGACGGTCAGGGCCTCCTCGTCCATGCCCTCGTCGATGAGCGCGCGGCGCACGCGGTCACTGATCTCGGCCGCGGCATCTTTGGTAAAGGTAATGGCGAGCACCTGGTCCAGATGCTCAACGAACGGACCGGATTCGGGCGAGAGCGCGTAGACGATGCGACGCGTGAGGGTAAAGGTCTTGCCCGAACCGGCGCCCGCCGAGACAAACAGCGGACGGTCGAGCGTTTTGACGATCTGCAGCTGTTGCGGCATCAAAGTCGAAAGATCCATGGCCTACACGTCCCTCCTTACAAACGTTCCTTCGTGGTTATACGAGCAGCGCGCATGCGCGGCCTGAGCCGACGTCGGGTCGACAGCGGCAACGTTGCCTGCCTCGAGCTCGCGCAGGCGCTCGGCAATGCCGGCCTCCACGCAATCGAGCAGGGCGTCGAAGTCCATGCTGCCACCCTCGCCGGGGAAACCTTTCTTAAGGCCCGGGATGCGACCGTCGCCGCGCTCTTCCTCGAGCAGCTCAGCGCTCGCGGCGCCGCGCAACGCCGGCTTGCCGCCCTTGGTCGAAAAGTAGAGCGCCGCGCGGGTGTCCAAATCCAGTGCCCGGCGCATGGCC
>JAIIWC010000107.1 GCA_022745215.1 Collinsella sp.
CAACTTCCTGAGCGCGGGCCTCGATCACCGAGGCGAGCTGCTTGCGGACCATGGCGACATAGGCATCCTCCAAGGTGGAGGAAGCGGACTTAGCGGGAATCTTCATATCGGCGAGATGACCCATCAGTTCCTTGGAGGTCATGCCGAACTCTTTGGCCAGGGTGGACACACGGACTTTTGCCATATGACTTCACCTACCCTTTCTGGCACCTTGGGTGCCTAGAGACTGAACGAGCGTGGGAGATGCGCCGGGACCCGCCCGGCGCGACCGCGCGCTAGATCAGGTCCTCCGCATCATCGAAGGCGTCGGTGTCGTGGACACCGCAGAAACGGGAGCCGGGACGGGCCTGGTTGCGGCACTGGACGCCGTCCTCGGACACGTACTCGCAGCGGCGGACGTCCTCGTCCTCCTCATAACCGATCAGGTCGGCGGCGGGCTCCTCGTGAACGGGAACGTTCTTGAGGATGTCGGCGGCAAGCGTCTCAGACTTGATGTCGATGTGCCAGCCGGTCAGGCGCGCGGCGAGGCGGGCGTTCTGGCCCTCCTTGCCGATGGCGAGGGACAGCTGGTCGTCGGGCACGATGACGCCGGCGTAGGCCTTCTCCTCGTCGATGAGGACGCGGGTGACCTTAGCGGGCGACAGGGCGTTGGCGACGTAGACGGCAGGATCGGCATCCCACAGGATGACGTCGACGCGCTCGCCACGGAGCTCGCCCACGACAGCGCGAACACGGCTGCCCTTGGGGCCGACGCAGGCGCCCACGGGATCCAGACGGTCATCGAGCGAGTGGACGGCGACCTTGGAGCGCTGGCCAGGCTCGCGGGCGATCGACTTGATCTGAACGGTGCCCTCATAGATCTCGGGCACCTCCTGCTCAAACAGACGACGCATGAGCTCGGGGTGGGTACGGGAGATGACAATCGGCGGACGGCTGTGCTCGCCACGAACCGGCTGCAGGTTGGAGTTGGGGTCGCGAACGTCGATGATCACGGCCTTGATGTGCTGATTGTGCAGGTAGCGCTCGCCCATCGGACGCTCGTTGCGCTCGTTCTCGTAACGGCGCTGATCGAAGTGCGGCAGCTCGGCCTCGACGCCTTCGCGAATCTTAACGATCGTGAAGTCAGGCGTGGACTGCAGCACGGTACCGCTGATGAGGTCACCGATGCGGCCGGAGAACTCCTCGTAGATCTGCTCGCGGGCGGAGTTACGCACGATGGCGTTGATCTCGGCCTTGGCGTGCTGGGCAGCGATGCGGCTCGTATTCTTGGGAGTGACGTCGATCTCCTCGAACTCGGTGAAGTTGCCCTCCTCGTCCATGGAATCGTCGATCGGCTCCAGGCGGTAGACGTAGATCTTGCCGGTGGTGCGGTCGATGGTCACCTTGGCGCCCCACTCAAGATGCAGGATCTCGGCATAGCTCTTGGCGAGCGACTGCTCCAGGCGGTCGATCAGGTAGAGCTGGTCGATGTGCTTCTCCTGGCAAAGCTCCATCAGGGCGGACATCATGTCGGATGCTGCCATCTTACTTTCCTTCCTTCGCGGGCTTGAAGTCGTAGGTAGGCTTCAACTTGCACTTTTTAACATCAGAGAAATCGAGGGTAACGGACTCGCCGTCCTCGAGCTCGAGGGTCACGTTCGTCTCGGTGGCGGCGGCAATCTTGCCGGCGTACTTGCGACGGCCCTCGATGGCGATGGAGGTGAGCTCGCAGTTCTCGCCCACAAAGCGGGCAAAGTCACTCGGGCGGCGCAGCGGGCGCGCCATACCCGGGCTCGACACCTCGAGCGTATAGCTCGAAGAGATGGGGTCGAGCTCCTCAATCACATCGCCGACCCACTTGGTGTTGGCCGTGACGTCGTTGAGCGACAGGCTCTGACCCTCGGCACCCTCGATACGCACGCGCACGCAGGGGGCCTTGGTGGCACCCACGAGCTCGACGTCGACGATGTCGACATCGTGCTGGGGGGCGACGGCCTCGAGCGCGTCGATGATCGCCTGCTCGGTCTTGGTCTTGACCATTGCGGCACCTCCATCCATACAAAAAAGAAGCGGGGCCGAAACCCCACTTCTTTCAATTACAACTTCATTTGCAAGCAAACTATACCAATAGCTGCGGAAACGTGCAAGCACAGTACGAATCTGCAGGTCAGCGTGCGCACAGCTTCTCCACAAGAATAGGACAATTGGTCGAGGAACCCCATGCGGCGCACCCTCAACAGCCCCAAAACGGGCCATGCGTCCCATTCCACAGGCCCGTTCGGACCCCAAGGGCATTCCTCCCCGAGCCCCTATCAATCAGACTTACGCTAAGGGGCATTCTGCAACAAGCCAGCCAGCAAGTCGCGCAACGACGAACCTTTCCAAATCCTCTACGGCAAGGAGGCACCCATGAAACGCCTAGGCACCCTCTGCATGACTGCGCTCGCCATCGCAACGTGCTCGTTGGCCCTCGTGGGCTGCGGCAAGACGAACAGCAAAACCGGAACATGCGAACCGAATCCTGGCAACACCA
>JAIIWC010000005.1 GCA_022745215.1 Collinsella sp.
GAGGCTCTTCGCATTTTGATGGTGGACCTGACAAGATTCGAACTTGTGACCTCCCGGTTATCAGCCGGACGCTCTAACCAACTGAGCTACAGGTCCATCGCGCAAGGGATATATTAGACGAGTCGTTACGCGCGCGTCAACAACTTTTTTGAAAAACTTTGGGTGGGGTGTCTGCCCCGGCTGCTCGGCGGCATGCGAAGTCGCCTGCTCGGACAGTCCTGCTCGCACGGAGAGCACATTAAGTGCTCTCCGGCTCGTGCGGAACTCGCGATCGACTTCGCATGCCGCCGAGCAGCCGGGGCAGACGTGGGGTTCAAAGATTTTCAAAAAAGCGGTCGGCGCGCAGGTGCGCCGACCGCCGATATATGGGGTCTGATATTTTCTACCAGCCGGTTCCTCTTACTCGTCGAGGAGATCCTCTGGCATGTCGTTGCCGTCGCCTAGGTCGACTGGGGCCTCTTCGGCATCGGCTGCGGCCTCGGCACCTTCGCCTTCGGGCTTCTCCTTGGCGGCTGTCATGCGGGCCACGGCGCATACGCGGTCGTTATCGTCGACGGTCATCATCTTGACGCCCTGGGTGGCGCGGCCGGTTTGGCTGATCTCGTCGCTCTTGACGCGAATGACCGTCGCGCCCTCCGTCACGATGAACAGCTCATGCTGCGGGCCCACTGTCTTCATCGCCGCGAGGTTGCCCTTGCGCTCGGTCATCTGGATGGTGTAGACGCCCTGGCCGCCGCGGTTCTGCTCCGGGTAGTCCGCAACCGGCGTGCGCTTGCCGTAGCCGCGCTCGGTAATGACGAACAGGTCGCCGTTGCCGTTGGTAACCTCCATGCCCAGAACGCTCACGCCGTCCTTCATGCCGATGCCGCGGACACCACTGGTATCGCGGCCGGTGGCGCGCACCTGGTCCTCGGGGAACATGATCGCCTTGCCCGCGGTGGTGGCCATGATGATTTTGTCGCCCTCGCGCACGCGGCGCACGGCGAGCAGCGCGTCGTCGTCCCTCAGGTTGATGGCGATCAGGCCGTCGCGACGGCTGCGGTCGTAGGCGCTCATCACGGTCTTCTTGACCATGCCGCTCTTGGTGGCAAACATCAGGAACTCGTCGGCGGGGAACTCGCGGCAGCTGATGACGCTCGCAATCTTCTCGCCCTCCTCAAAGGGCAGCAGGTTGACGATCGCGGTGCCGCGCGCCTGACGCGTGCCGACCGGCAGCTCGTGCACCTTCAGGCGGTAGACCTTGCCCTTGCTCGAGAAGAACAGCACGTACTCGTGCGTGGACGCGATAAACATCTCGTCGATAACATCGTCCTCTTTGAGGTTGACGCCCGACACGCCCTTGCCGCCGCGCTTCTGGGCGCGATAGGCTGCCACCGGAATGCGCTTCACATAGCCGGTGTGGGTGATGGTCACGACCATATCCTCGTCGGCGATGAGGTCCTCCACATCCAGGTCCTTCTCGACCTGGCTGATCTCGGTGCGGCGCTTGTCGCCGAACTTCTTGGAGATCTCGCGCATCTCTTCCTTAATGACGCCCAGGATCTTCTCCTCGTGCGCCAGCAGGTCCTCGTAGTAGGCGATGGCGCGGCGCAGGCCGTCCAGCTCTTCCTGAATCTTGTCGCGCTCCAGGCCGGTCAGGCGGCGCAGCTTCATCTCGAGGATGGCCGTGGTCTGCTCGGGCGTAAAGCCAAAGCGCTCAATCAGGCGGCTGCTGGCCTCGGAGTCGGTCTGCGAGGAGCGGATGATGCTGATGACCTCGTCGATATGGTCGAGGGCCATCAGGTAGCCCTCGAGGATATGCGCACGGGCCTGGGCCTTCTTAAGGTCGAAGCGGGTGCGGCGGGTGACGACGTCGACCTGGTGGTCGATGTAGTGCTGCAGCATCTCGCGCAGACTCAGACATTTGGGCACGCCGTTGACGAGCGCCAGGTTGTTAGCGCCAAAGGTCGTCTGCAGCGAGGTGTACTTGTACAGGTTGTTGAGCACGACCTGCGGAATGACGCCCTTCTTGAGCTCGATGACCAGGCGGATGCCCTTCTGGTTGGACTCGTCGCGCATGTCCGAGATGCCCTCGATGCGCTTGTCGTTGACGAGCTGGGCAATCTTCTCCTGCAGGGTGCCCTTGTTGACCATGTAGGGAATCTCGGTAAAGACCAGGCGGCTGCGGCCGGTCTTGGTGGACTCCACATGAGCCTTGGCACGCACGGTGATGGAGCCGCGGCCGGTCTCGTAGCTCTGCTTAATGCCGGCGCTGCCCATGATGATGGCGCCGGTGGGGAAGTCCGGACCGGGCATGATTTGCATGAGCTCGTCGACGGTGGCGTCGGGGTTATCGATCAGGTAGCAGGTAGCCTCGATCGCCTCGGTGAGGTTGTGCGGGGCGATGTTGGTGGCCATGCCGACAGCGATGCCCTGGCTGCCGTTGACCAGCAGGTTGGGGAAGCGCGCGGGCAGCGCCTGAGGCTCGGCGAGCGACTCGTCGTAGTTGGGCTGCCAGTCGACGGTATCCTTCTGCAGGTCGCGCAGGAGCTCCATGGCGGGCTTAGCCAGGCGGCTCTCGGTATAACGCATAGCGGCGGCGCCGTCGCCGTCGATGTTGCCAAAGTTGCCGTGGCCGTCGATGAGCGGCGTGCGCATGGAGAACCACTGAGCCAGGCGGACCATGGCCTCATAGACCGCGGAGTCACCGTGCGGGTGGTACTTACCGATAACTTCGCCGACCGTCCAGGCGGACTTCTTGTGCGGACGGTTGGGGTAGATGCCGCTCTCGTTCATGGCGTACAGGATGCGACGGTGTACCGGCTTTAAGCCGTCACGCACGTCCGGCAGGGCGCGCGCCGTAATGACCGACATCGAGTACTCGATGAACGACTGCTTCATCTCGCGGCCGAACTCCGAAATCTGGAGCTGGCCGCCGTTGATGTCCTCGCCTGCGGAGGCGCCGCGGTCGACTTCGCCAAAGCTCTCCTCGAGCTCGCCGTCGTCATCCTCTTCCTCGTCCTCGTCGGCATCGGGGTTGTAGGCATCGGGGTCGCCGTCCTCGCCCTGCTCAGCGCGGGCGAGCAGGCGCTTCAGATCGTCGGGCATGCCGGCATCGCCGGCCTCGTCCATACCCTCATTATTGTTGATATCGTCTGCCACGTTACCTCCTCATGGTTTGCGTGGTCCATTAGTTCCCTGCCACGGAGACGGCTTTTCCAGGTGCCGCAGATTCGCTCGAAAGAGGAGGGAAGCGTACTTGGGTACGCGACCGACGATTGAGGGCGAAGGTGCGGTGGCTGGGAAAGCCGAACAGGTTAGGCGTCTAAGAAGCGTGCATCATGCGCATGCTTCTCGATGTACTCGCGGCGATAGCCGACCTCGGAGCCCATCAGCTCGCGCACGGCGCGGTCTGCCACCACGGCATCCTCGATCGACACGCGCTGCAGGATGCGGGTCTTGGGATCCATCGTCGTCGAGGCAAGCTGCTTGGGGTCCATCTCGCCCAGGCCCTTGTAGCGCTGGACGGTATAGCCCTTGCGCTTTTTGGTGATCTTGCCGTCCTTGGCCTTGCCGTCCTCGTCGTTATCGTCGGGGTTCAGGCCCAGGCTCTGGATGGTGTCGCGCAGGATCTCGTCTTCGGGCTGGCGGCCGTTGGGATACACGTAGTGGATCTTGTTGCGCACCTTAATGCCAAAGATGGGCGGGCAGGCAACATAGACGTAGCCGGCATCGATCAGCGGACGCATGTACTTGTAGAAGAACGTCAGCAGCAAGATGCGGATATGCGCACCGTCGACGTCTGCATCGGTCATGATGATGATCTTGTGGTAGCGCGCCTTGGTGATATCGAAATCGCCGCCGTCGCCGGCACTCGTCGTGACGCCGCAGCCGATCGCGGTAATCAGCGACTGGATGGTGTCACTCGAGAACGCGCGATGGTCACCAACGCGTTCGACGTTCAAAATCTTGCCGCGCAGGGGCAGAATCGCCTGGATGTCTCGGCGACGGCCGTCCTTGGCCGAACCGCCTGCCGAGTCGCCCTCTACGATGAAGAGCTCGGTCAGCTCGGCATCGCGCACCGAGCAGTCGGCGAGCTTACCGGGCAGGGACGCCGTCTCGAGCAGGCTCTTGCGGCGGGTCGCCTCGCGCGCCTTGCGGGCGGCGTTGCGCGCCTTGCAGGCCTGTTGCGCCTTCTTGACGATCTCGCGGGCGGGCTTGGGATGCTCCTCCAAGTAATCGGCGAGGCCATCGGTCACGATCTTGAGCGTGAGTGCGCGCATATAGGAGCTGCCGAGCTTGGCCTTGGTCTGGCCCTCAAACTGCGGATCGGGCAGCTTGACCGAGATAACGGCCGAAAGGCCCTCGCGCACATCGTCGCCGGTCAGGTTGGCGTCTTTTTCCTTGAGCAGGTTCTGCTTGCGCGCGTAATCGTTGATCACGCGGGTGAGCGCGGTACGGAAGCCCTCAAGGTGCATGCCGCCCTCGGGAGTGTAGATGTCGTTGGCAAACGACATGACGTTCTCGCCGTAGCCGCTATTCCACTGCAGGGAAACCTCGACCTCGCCCATCTTGGTCACAGGCGCGTCCGGGTCCGATTTGCCCTCGATGTAGATGGGCTCCTTAAAGGCCTCGGGGACGTCCTTGCCCTCGTTGAGGAACTTGACGAAGTCGATGATGCCGCCCTCGTAGCAAAACTCCTCCACATGGGGAGTCGCCTCGCGCTCGTCGGTCAGCACGATCTTGAGGTTCTTATTGAGGAACGCCGTCTCCTGCAGGCGGTTGTGCAGCGTATCGAAATCGTAGATGCAGGTCTCGAAGATCTCATCGTCGGGCCAGAAGGTGACGGTGGTGCCCGTCGAATCCGAGGTGCCCACGACCTCCATCTTCTTGACGGTCTTGCCGCGCGAGAACTCCATCTCGTAGGTGTTGCCGTCGCGACGAACCTGAACGACCACGCGCTTGGACAGTGCGTTGACGACGGAGATGCCAACGCCGTGCAGGCCGCCCGAAACCTTATAGGCCGAGTTATCGAACTTACCGCCGGCGTGCAAAATCGTCATGACGACCTCGAGCGTCGGGATCTTTTTAACAGGGTGCTCGTCGACGGGGATACCGCGCCCGTTGTCGACGACCGTGATGGAGTTGTCGGCGTGGACCGTCACCTGGATCTCGGTGCAGAAACCGGCCATGGCCTCGTCGACGGAGTTGTCAACGATCTCCCACACCAGGTGATGCAGACCGCTGGCGCTCGTCGAGCCGATATACATGCCCGGGCGCTTACGAACGGCCTCGAGACCTTCGAGAATCTTAATCTCGCCGCCATCGTAATCGTTTTCGTTTGCCACACGTCCTCCTTCAGTCAAGAAAATGTGTACAGCCTTACTAGTTTATCGTAAAAAAATACCCTCGGGACCGAGGGTATTTGGCTCTACAAGGCCACCAGATGCGATTTAAGGCTCTTTTTTGCTTTGCACGCCCTTGGCCCACTCGGCACTGGCTCTCATGGCATTCTCGAGGGCCTCGCGCAGTTTTTGGTCTTCGATGGGCGCCACCTGGCGCTCGATCTCGGTGCACTCGGCCTCACTTAGGTCGGCGTGCGGGGCCGGCGGGCGCTCGGTCGTCGCCGGGCGCAGGCGCTCCTTGGCGGCGGGCGGCGTGTGACCGGGCGCGGTGGTTTTGAACACCAGGCCGTCCACATGCGCACCGGCGCGCTCCATGCGCGCGCGGATGATCTCGCGCAACAACGTCATTTCCTGCGTCCACGAGGGCGAGTCGAGATACACCAGCAGCTCATTGGACTCGGGCAGGTAGCGCAGTCCCGTCACATGCCGCCCCTCGCGCGTGCCCGAGCACACCGCGTTCCATGCGCGATAGACCGTGCGCGACTCCTCGGCGGCCTCCATCTGCGCACGGCGCTTAGGCGTTGCGGCCGCCAGGATGCGCTGGCGCTCTGCGTTCAAAAACCCGCTGAAGGCGACTGTCTCGCTCTCGCGCTCGTAATTAGCACGTCTCACCCATGCTCACCACCTTGGCTCGATCAAGCAGGTCATCGGTAAAGTACCCCAGGTTGGTCGTAGTTATGACCGTCTGGATATCATCGCCAATCAGCCGCAGGAAAGCGCCGCGACGCTCGCCGTCGAGCTCGCTCATCACGTCGTCCAAAAGCAGCAGTGGGGCGGTGCCCAGGACATCGCGAGCCACGGCAACCTCGGCCACCTTCCAGGACAGCACCAGCGTGCGCTGCTGTCCTTGGCTGGCAAATGAACGGGCGGAGCGACCCGCCACGGTAAACTCAATCTCGTCGCGATGCGGTCCCACCAACGTCACGCCGCGGCGAATTTCCTCGTCGGCATGCTCGTCAAGGGCGGCCAGCATGCGCTCGTACGCCCAACCCTTCAGCTCTTCGCGATCCTCGACCTGGGGCAAAGCCCCCAGCGTGGACGCATAGGTCACGTTGGCGGCCTCACCTGACGCTACTTGCCCGTAGGCAGTGTGCACATGGCCCGCCAGCCGGTCGAGCAGAGCCAACCGGTGCACGAGCAGGGCCGAGCCCGCGCGGGCAATCGAATCGTTCCACGCGCCGAGCATCTCGCGGCAGCACCAGGTCTCCTTGAGCAAGGCGTTACGCTGGGTCACGCAGCGCCCATAGGTGCTCGCAAGATCGGCATAGCGTGCGCTCAGTTGCATGCCAAAGTCATCGAGGGCGGCGCGGCGCACACTGGCGCCACGCTTAACCATGTCCAGATGGTCGGGGCAAAACAGCACGCTCGGAAGAACCCCGCGCACACCGGCGGCAGAGCATCTCTTGCCGTTGCGGCTAAACGAGCGCTTACCGTCCTCCGCGCTCAATCCCATATCAAGCACGCGGCCGTCGCCCTCGAGCCTCAGCTCGATCTTGCACGAGCCCACGCCGTCATGGACGAGCTCGGCTGCGGTCGGATGCCTAAACGAGGCGCCGCTCGTCAGCAGCTGCAGCGCCTCTATGAGATTGGTCTTTCCCGCCGCGTTGGGTCCCGCAAGTATCGTCACGCCCTCGTCCAGGGCAAGGTGATAGCTATCGAAGCTGCGGTAGTGCGCGACGGAAAGATCGCGGGCGAACATGGTCATGGCGCAGCGCTAGATGCGGACCGGCATGACCAGGTACAGGTAGTTAATCTTGTCGTAGGACTTAAAGATGCCCGCCTGCGAGTAGCTCTTGAGCTCCAGCGTGATCTCCTTCTCCTTGGACAGGGCATTGAGGCAGCCGAAGATGTAGTGGTAGTTGAAGGCGATGGTACCCGACTCGCCCTCGGCCTCGACATCGATCGTCTCCTGCGCAAGGTCCTGGTCATTGGAAATGGAGGACAGGCCCATCTGCCCGTTCTCGACATCGATCTCGAACTTGACGGCGGGGTTGGCGCTCGCGATAACGGCCACGCGCTTGAGGGCGGCGTTAAAGGCGGCGACGTCGATCTTGACGCTCGTCACGCACGAATCGGGGATGAGCTGCTTGTAGTTGGGGTACACGCCCTCGATGCGACGCGACACGTAGGTGGTGTTGCCGGCCTCGAAGACGACCTGGGTGTCGGTAGCCCCGATCATGATGGTCGCTTGGCTGGCCATGATGTTCAGCGCGTCGTTAAAGGCGTCAGCCGGAACGTTGAGCTCAAAGGAGCCCTCGAGGGTCGAGGTCTCGACCTGCGTATCGCACACGGCCAAGCGGAAGGAATCGGTCGCTACCAGGCGTACGGTGTTGTTCTCGACCTTCATGTGCACGCCGCCCAGGATGGGGCGAGCCTTGTCGGTCGAGGTGACGCGCCACACGCGGCCGACCATTTCGGACAAGACATCGGTCGGCAGCTCCACGGCACTCTCGATGGCATAGGCCGGAAACTCGGGGAAGTCATTGGCATCGAGCGTGTTCAGGCGGAAAGAGCTCTTCTCGCAACCAATCAGCACCTGGCGCTCGGACAGCTCAAAGGTAACCGGGGCATCGGGGAGGGTCTTGGTGATATTGGAGAGCATCTTACAGGGAATAACCATCTCGCCCTCTTCTTCGACATGCGCCGCGATGCGATGACGGATCGAGATGGTGTAGTTAGAGGTCTGGAATTCCAAGATGCCGTCTTGGGCCTTAACGAGCACGCCCGACAGGATGGGGAGGGTGGATGCCGAAGCGACACCCTTCATAACGACGCCGATGGCTTGTGTAAGCGAGCTCTGGCTGACGGTGAACTTCATCTTTTAATACCTTTCTATAGATATAAATATCTTAATAATAGTAATAGCACTGACGAAACTGTTGATTACTCCCAAAGACGCAGGTCAGACCCAGAAAGAGAATCGACAGCAACCTGTGTGCAACAGGGGTGGTTTTCCACGTTCAAAACCTGCGCAAAACTTTTCATCACCGCGGGTTGGGTTTTAGACACCTTATGCCCGTGGTTTCGACAAGTTTTCAACAGGTGTCTCTATTTCCCTACGAGCGCAGTGTAATTTTATCGCGCAGCGACTTGAGGTCTTCGGTGACGGTGCGGTCTTCCTGGATCATCTTCTGGACCTTTTTGTAGCTCGTACTGACGGTCGAGTGGTTGCGGTTGCCAAATTCGGCGCCCACCGCCGTGGTCGTCATCTCGCACATCTCGATGGCCAGGTAGATAGCGATATGGCGTGCTTTGGCGATATTGGCGTTGCGACGCGGGCCGATGAGCTCCTCGTGCGTCACGCCGTACTGCTCTTCGATGACGGACTGAACCGTCTGGACGTTGATCTTTTTGGCCGATGTGTCGAAGTACTGGCTGGCGATGGCGTCGATATCGTCAAAGGTGAGCTCCCCGCCCTCGCGCTCGCGGTCGCCCGCCTCGCCGGCGCAGCGCTCGCAAAAGCTCTCGAGTTCGCGGATGTTGGTGCCCGAGACCTCGGCCATGTGTTTAAAGTGCTCGTCGGTCAGGTGCCCGCCGTCGCCCCCATAGGCCGCCAGCAGCGAGTCGTCGCCTGCCTCGGGAGCGGCGACGATGGTGTTCTCGTAATAGCGCTGCAAGATCTTGTATTTCATCTCGTAGCTGGGCTCTGCGACCAAGCAGAGCATGCCGGCGTTGAAGCGGCTGGTCAGACGCTCGTCCATGCTCAGGTCCTTGGGGGCGCGGTCTGCCGCGATGACGACCTTCTTGTTGTTGCGGATGAACTCGTCCATGAGCTGGAAAAAGTAGTCCACGCTCGCGCGCTTGCCGATGATGTTTTGGATGTCATCGATGATGAGCACGTCCACGCCGTGGTATGCCTGCATGATAGGGGCGTTGCTCTTCTTTTGGCGGTCGAACTCGGTCATCAGGTCGTCCAGATATGCCTGGGAGTTGGCATACTTGACCTTGATCTCGGGCGACTTCTCGGCGAGCTCGTTTTTGATGGCAAGCAGCAGGTGCGTCTTGCCCAGGCCCGATTTGCCGTAGATGAACAGTGATGTGCACGTGCCGCGCTCGTCCGCGAGGGCGGCAAACTTGAGTGCCGAGCGATAGGCATGGCTGTTCTCGGGGCCGTAGACAAAGTTCTCAAAGGTAAATTTTGAGTTCGCGGCGAGCGGGGCTCCATCCGCATTCTGCTCGGCCGGTACGGTCGGTGCTGGCATGGGTGAAGCGGGGGTCGCAGCTTGCGTGGACTTAGTCGGCGCTCCGCCCTTCATCTGGTTCATCATGCGACGAAAATCATCGGCCGAGAGCGTGTTCTTGATTGCAATACCCGAATCCGCGCCCGCCGCTGCGTCGTGAGCGATAGGCATGTGCGTGACGGGCGCGTTCGTTGACGTCGCCGCCGCGGTCGGCAACGGTGCCATGGTTTCACGGGAAACATCGCCGTGCTGGTGCTCGATTGTCGGCACGTCGCCTGCGGAGGCCGGTACCGCCGGGGAAGCAGCGGGAGCCGTGGCGGGCGCCGTCGCGGCAGCAGATTCGGCCGTTGCGCCTTGCGGTGCCACGATGTCGAGCGCGATCGGTGCAAAGGCGATTTCTTCCAGATAGGCCTCAATAGTCGGCTGATGCTTTTTGAGCTGCGCGATGGCAAAGCGCGAGGGGGCCTCGATCGTGAGCGTATCTTCGGTCAGGCTTATGGCGCGCGATTGCCCCAGCATGTTGATGAGGCGTGCATCTTGGCCGTCGCGCTGGCAAAAGGCGATGGCATCCCCCAGGATGATGCTTGCTTCCTCGTCCACTGTCTCTCCCGTTCTTTAGCTCTGAGCTCGCACGCGAGCGGCGCCGAGTTCGGTCAGATGGTATTTCTGGCCATGCTTGATGACCAAGCCGGCCTGCGCCAAGTCATTGAGCGTGCGTGACCAAGTGGGGGCCGAGTTTCCAAACGCCCTCGCCAGATCGGTTGCACCGCACGCTTGATTTTGCGCCAGATAGCCCAGCGCGGCGTTGCCGCGATCGCTTACGAACACGTCCGGCTGTGGCTGCGCATACTGATTTGCTGCATTAGGATACATCATTTGAGCTGCTGATTGTTGAGAACTCTGCATCGGCGGCATTTGCTGTTGAAAACTTTGAGGCCACTGTTGGTAAGGCTGCGGAGTCATCTGCTGGGCCCAGGGGTTGTACTGCTGCTGCGGCATCTGCTGGTACGGCTGCTGATATCCCTGCTGGTACTGCTGTGGGAACTGCTGGCCATACCCCAGTGGCGGCATCTGCTGATATGGATATCCCTGTTGGTACGGCTGATATCCCATTTGCTGGCCACCCGGTGCCCCCGTCGCCTGCTGCATTGCTGCTGCATCCTGATCCGCCAGCGGCATGGCCTCTGGCACGTTTGGCGGCATCGACATCGACGCCGCCTGGGACTCTTGTGTAGGAAGCATTCCGGGCTGCTGCATCTGTCCCACGCGGGGCTGCATCTGTTGCGTTGCCATGGGCTGCTGCGCAAAAGCTCCCGGCAGGGGATATGCGGGCTGCTCCGTCTCGGGCCGCACGGCAGCACCGCGCCCGCCGGCGCGTTCGATTTCCTGCACGCGTTTAGGATCCAGGCTTACCGTAACCACGGTGCCGTTGCCCATGTTGTCCTCGATGGACACGGCCCCGCCGGCGTTTTCCAAATACTCCTGCACCATGGGAAACCCTGCTCCGGTTCCACGGATATAGCGCTTCATCTTGCTGTTTGCGCTGGTAACGCCAAAGTCGAAAGCGCGCTCCTTGTCGTCGATGCCGGGTCCTTGATCAGCAAAGCGGATGGTGTCTCCGCCGTCCAGAATCGAGATGATGGGCTCGGCAAAGTGTGCGTGGATAAAGTTTTCGACAATCTCGCGGATGACCATGAGCGAGATATGGCCACCTTGTTCTTTCATGCACTGGTAGACGGTGTTGGTCGTCTCTTCCAAATACGTGCGGACATCCTGCGGATCAATGACGATCACACGCGGTGTCGACAGCATGTCGTCATAGACGGCGATGCGCGCGGCGTACATGGCTTTTGGCGCCTGCGTGGTCGTCTGCTCGCCTTCCTCACGCTCTTCGCGCACGCCGGTGATGTGCTCGTTGTCGGGTGCCGGGTCTCCGGAATCGACCATGGTGTAAAAGTCGTCAGACATGCCGCTCGCAATCTTTCAAAAGGTTTCGAACAAATAGTAGCTCACCGTGCAATGTTTCTCATCTTTCGACAACTTTTCAAAACCTGTTGAAAACTTTGGAAAACGGACGAAAAGTTCTCAACATTGCCAACATGACCTGTTGAAAACTCGATGAAATATCGTGAAAAGTTGCCATGCACCGCTAAATCGAGCTCGGCTTATGGGGGAACCGTGTGAACTGCGTAACCTTTTACCTTTGATTTCTTGACATTTGAACATTGATTTCCCTACAATCTTCAAGCTCACGTGTCTATATCTGCGTCCGCGCCCCCGCGGACACTCGAAATGCAGCAGGAGGAACTTAAGATGAAGCGTACGTATCAGCCTAATAAGCGTAAGCGTGCCAAGACCCATGGCTTCCGTGCCCGTATGGCCACTAAGGGTGGTCGTGCCGTGCTCGCCCGTCGTCGCGCCAAGGGCCGCAAGCGTCTCACTGTCTAGCAGCGATACACACATCTCGCATGAAGACTATTAAGTCTCGGCAAGATTTCGAGCATGTGTTCAGTCAGGGGCGTCGTTTCAATCACCCTCTGATTCGAATGACCATATGTGAATCGGTTGGCGAAGGCGACTCCGGAAGGGTCGCCTTCGTTGGTGCTAAACGGCTCGGTTGTGCTGTCGTGCGCAACCGTTCTAAGCGTGTGATGCGCGAGGCCGCCCGCAGCTGTGGATTTCCCGTTGCGGGTTATGACATCATCTTGTTCGCAACTCCCAAGACGAGGGTTTCTTCGCCTCAGGAGATGGACAATGCATTGCGTTCGCTTATGAAACGCGCCGGCGTTGCCGGGGAGGAGCGATGAGCAATCACGTTTTGCGACGTGTTGCCATCGCTCCTATTCGCATATATCAACAGGTTATTTCGCCCTTATTGCCTGACGCCTGCATTTATTACCCAACGTGCTCGCAATACGCCGTCCAGGCGATTGAGAAGTACGGTGTTTTGAGAGGCTGCTGGCTTGCCGTGAGGCGCATCGCTCGCTGCAATCCCCTGCACGTCGGCGGTTATGACCCTGTGCCCTAGCGGGCACTCGCTATCGGAGGAAAACTTACATGTGGGATTGGATCGTTAACATCCTTTTCGAGCTGCTCAAGCTCATCCAGACCTTTGCGGTCGACTGGGGCCTGTCCATCATCATCCTGGTGGTCATCATCCGTCTGCTGCTGACGCCGCTTATGCTCAAGTCGACTAAGTCGACGGCACGCATGCAGGTGCTGCAGCCCAAGATGCTCGAGATCCAGGAGCGCTATGCCGACGATCCCCAGCGTCAGGCCGAGGAAATGCAGAAGTTCTACAGCGAGAACAAGTTCAACCCGATGGCTGGTTGTCTGCCGCTGTTGATTCAGATGCCTGTCCTGTTCGCCCTATTTACGCTGCTGCGTAACCTGCCGGACTACTTTAACGACGGCACGTTCTCGTTCTTTAATATTCTGCCCGACCTGACCACCACGCCGAGTGCCTCCTTTGCCGATGGCTTTATGGTCGCGCTGCCTGCGCTGGTCTGCCTGATCCTGTTCGCTGTCCTGACCCTGATTCCGCAGCTCTATATGTCGCGCAACCAGACCGGCCAGCAGGCTCAGAGCATGCGTATGATGGCCGTTGTCATGACGGTCATGATGCTTTGGATGGGCTGGAGCCTTCCCGTTGGTGTTCTGCTGTATTACGACGTCTCGTCTGCTTGGCAGGTTATCCAGCAGATTTTTGTGACGCAGAAGGTCATCGACAAGGCGAAGGCCGATGAAGAGGAGCGCCTTAAGAACGCGCCGCTGCAGGTTGAGGTCACTCGTCGCGAGAAGAAGCCGCGCCCGCACAAGAAGAAGTAGCGGGATATCAATCTTATTTAGGTACCTAACTTTTGGAGTACGTTATGTCTGAAGAGATCATCGAGGATATGCTTGAGGAGGTTGCCCCGCAGGTCGCGGGCGATTATCCCGAGATTGCACAGCGCTACAAGGCCGGTGAAGAGCTGACCGACGAGGAGCTCGACACCATTGCCGATGTCGCGATTTCCATCCTGCGTTCCATCCTTTCGCACTTCGATGCCGCCAACTCTCCTATCGATGAGTATGAGGGCGACGAGGGTGAGCTGATTCTGGATGTAACGGCTCCCGACCTTGCTGTTCTCATTGGCCGTCATGGTCGCACCCTTGATGCCCTTCAGGTTATGTTCTCTTTGCTAGTGAGCCGCAAGCTTGGCTTTAGGTATCCGGTTGTAGTGGACGTCGAGGGATACAAGAGCCGCCGTCAGGACAAGGTTGCCTCCATGGCACAGTCTGCAGCCGAGCGTGCCATCCGCACTCATAAGAGTGTTTCGCTTCCGCCCATGAATGCCTATGAGCGTCGACTGGTTCACATTGCACTTCGTGGCAATGATGCCGTCGATACTCATTCTGAGGGTTCTGACCCTGATCGCCATGTGGTGATTGTTGCTCGATAATCTGCTCGAGCTTATGCTAAGGGGACGTGGTTTCCACGTCCCCTTTTTTTGTCAAAAGTTCTCGATACACTGATTTTTGTCAGAAAGGAGCTTTCGTTGTTAGTACTTACTGATCAGCAAGCTGACGAGATGTTGACTCGTCTATCTTCCTATTGCAAAGAGTATTCCTTGAGCGTATCTGATGTTGAGCTGAGGAAATGTATTCAGCATTTGGATTTGGTTCTGGAAACAAATAAGACAACTAATCTCACCCGTATTCTTAACGTAGAAGATGCTGCGGTACTTCATATCCTCGACTCACTTGTTTTGCTCCCCTATATCAATAAGGCTCCTGAGGGAGCTTTGCTCGATATGGGGACAGGTGCGGGCTTCCCTGGTATTCCGTTAACCATAACCACGCATCGTAAAACTACTTATATTGACTCTGTTGGTAAGAAGGTTGATGCCGTCAATTCTTTTGTTCATGCTCTTGGGTTGAAACATGCTCATGCGATTCATGATCGCCTTGAAGAATATGCTCGAAGCCATAAGAAGCAGTTTTCTGTCGTAACCGCCCGCGCACTTGCCCCTCTACCGATTCTTGTTGAGTATGCGGCTCCGTTCCTCAAGGATGGAGGTCTATTTGTTATCACCAAGGGTAATCCTTCGGATGAGGAGCTAGTTTCCGGCATGTCGGCAGCTAAGATTTGCGGCTTCACTTTGCTTCTTAATGACGCAATCGATTTGCCTGAAGGTTTGGGCCACAGGGAGTTCATTGTTCTCAAGAAGAGTCATCCAGCATCCGTTTCATTGCCTCGTGCAAATGGCATGGCTAAGAAGAATCCGCTTGCCTAGATGTTTCACGTGAAACATAATGGATACTAACAACTTGCAGTGTTTCACGTGAAACATGGCGGTTGATATCGAATCGGAATGTTTCACGTGAAACATCCTCCGTTTGACAGCTTTAATACACACCAGGAGGGACCGTGGGATTTCGCGACGTTAAGCGTTCTAAGAACGCAAAAGACACGCGTATCATTGCAATCATCAATCAAAAAGGCGGCGTCGGTAAGTCAACGACGGCTGTAAACCTTGCAGCAGCACTGGGTGAGCAGGGTCGTAAGACACTGATTGTCGATTTTGATCCGCAGGGAAACAGTACCAGTGGATTTGGAATTGAAAAAGAAGACCTTGATCACTGCATCTATGATGCATTGTTGAATGATGTGCCGGCAGAATCGCTTGTTCTTGATACAAATTGCAAAAAGGTATTCGTAATTCCAGCTACGATTCAGCTTGCAGGTGCCGAAATTGAGCTCGTAAGCGCAATTGCTCGTGAAACCCGCCTCAAAGATTTGCTTGAGCCGATTCAGGACGAGTTCGATTTTATTTTCATTGACTGTCCTCCTTCGCTCGGCCTGCTTACTATCAATGCCTTGACCGCAGCAGATAGCGTTTTGATTCCAATCCAGTGTGAGTATTACGCACTTGAGGGCGTTACGAAGCTGCTTGAGTCAATGAAGATGGTCAAATCACGTCTGAACAAGGGCTTAGACACCTATGGCGTGCTTATGACCATGTATGACTCACGTACTTCTTTGTCGAATCAGGTTGTTGAGGAAGTTCAATCGTACTTTGGTGATAAGGCGTTTAAGACGCTGATTCCCCGTACGGTTAAAATCTCTGAAGCTCCGTCTTTTGGAGAACCGGTAATTACCTATGCACCTCAAAATAAGGGTGCAAAAGCGTATATGAACCTTGCAAAAGAGGTGATCAAGCGTGCCTAGGGCAAAGAAACGTGGTGGATTGGGACGCGGACTCAATGCTTTGGTCTCAGAGGCTGAGTATGAGACCGGTGGTTCTGCTGCATCTGCTTCAAATGCCGCATCTGAAACAAAACTACCTATTGAGGATATCGTTCCCAACCCTAATCAACCGCGAATTCACTTTAATGAAACTGAACTTCGCGAGTTGAGCGAGTCAATCCAAGAACATGGCGTTTTGCAGCCGCTCTTGGTTCGCAAGCATGGAAACGGCTATGAGATCATCGCTGGTGAGCGTCGTTACCAGGCGTCAAAGCTTGCTGGTCTTGAGGAACTGCCTGTCATCATTAAAGATGTTAATGATGAAGAGATGCTGGCTCTTGCTCTTATCGAAAATCTTCAGCGTTCTGATCTGAATCCCGTCGAAGAGGCTAAGGGCTATCGCCAGCTCATCGATGCTAGCGGTATGACCCAGGAGGCGTTGTCGAAGGCCGTAAGCAAGTCACGCTCTACAATTACAAACTCGCTGCGCCTTCTCGATCTCCCCGAAGTAGTTCAGCAGATGATTTTCGAGGGTAAACTTACTGCTGGTCACGCACGTGCGATTCTTGCAGTTCCCTATGAGGACGCGCGAATTCGACTTGCAGAGAAGGTTGTTGCAGAGGGCCTTTCCGTAAGAGCGACAGAAAATCTTGCTCCATTGTTTTCTGCCGGAGAGACGCCTAAGACGCCGAGGCCTGCAACGCCTCAGTCTTTTAAAAAGGCTGCGCGTGTACTTCGTCAGCTATTTAATACCAACGTTCGCGTGAAGAGCTCGCGTGGAAAGAATAAGATTGAGATTGAGTTTAAAGACGAGGAAGAGCTCTCTCGTATTCTTGGTGAAATGATTCAGTTTGATCAAGGAGGCCAAGATGAGGAATAAGATTTTAACTGCGATTGCATTGGTGACGACTGTCGCGGCTGGTGCCTTTGCTGGCTATAAGATCGCGACAGACGATGAACTTCGAGGTCGTTTGCTTCGTGGCGCGCAAGATATTGTCGATACTTCCAAGAAGAAAATGGATGTTATGACAGAAGATGTTGCCATGCGCACTGCTCAGGTGACGAAAAATCCTAAGATTAATCAAGGTTGGGTTAGCAACCAATGGGAAAATGTAGGCTATTAGGTACCTAACAATTACCCTGCATATTTTGAGGGGCCCTTGTCTGATTCATGAGACAAGGGCCGCTTATTTTGGTCGTAAATAATGGGACAGGTAGTAGCTGATTCAAAATTAAGGTCAATAAATGAAACGACCCCGGTTGCATATTCTGCAACCGGGGTCGTTCGATGTTTCACATGAAACGTTTTGGGGTGCGACTCCCCTATGCGTTCTTCTGAACTTTGAAGCGCTGCTTCAGCTGTCCACAAGCGGCATCAATATCGTTACCACGGGAGTTACGAATCGTGGTCTCGATGCCACGAGACTCAAGACGACGCTGAAGATCCTCAACCTTATGAATCGGCGACGGCTTGAGCGGGCTGCCCTCGATGTCGTTAAGCTGAATCAGGTTAACGTGGCACAGCGTTCCCTCGCAGAAGTCGCAGAGCGCCTGCATCTCGGGATTCGTATCGTTGACGCCTTCGATCATGGCATATTCATAGGTCGGGCGGCGGCCAGTTTTCTCGGTGTAGAGCTGAAGCGCTTCGTGAAGGCGAAGCAGCGTGTACTTCTTAACACCGGGCATGAGCTTATTGCGCGTCGACTGGATGGCGGAATGCAGGGAAACGGCAAGCGTGAACTGCTCGGGGATATCGGCAAATTTGCGAATACCGGGAATAACGCCGCTGGTAGAGACGGTGAGGTGACGAGCGCCGATACCGATGCCATCGGGGTCGTTGAGGATACGCAGTGCCTTGAGAACCTCGTCGTAGTTGGCAAACGGCTCGCCCTGGCCCATGAAGACAGCGCTTGTGGCACGCTCGCCAAAGTCGTTGGATACATGAAGCACCTGGTCGACGATCTCTTGAGCGGTCAGAGAGCGCTTGAGGCCGTTGAGACCGGTAGCACAAAAGGCGCAGCCCATGCCGCAGCCTGCCTGGGTGGAAACGCAGACGGAAAGCTTGTTACGACGGGGCATGCCGACAGTCTCGACGGAAATGCCATCGTGGTACTCGAGCAGATACTTGCGAGAGCCATCTTTGGAAACCTGCTTGGTGAGTTCAGTCGGCGTATCAAAGGCAAAAGCCTCTTTAAGCTGCTCGCGGAAAGCCTTGGGAAGGTTGGTCATATCGTCAAACGAACAAACGTTCTTCTCAAAGACCCATTCGATGAGCTGCTTCGCGCGGAAGGCGGGCTGGTCAAGTTCGGCCACGAGCTCGCGAATATCGTTTTGGCTCAAGTCGCGAATGTCCTGAGATTTAGTCCTGGGATTCATGGAAGCCTTTCGATTTTGGGGAAACGTAGAGGGTATCGCTACAATATGGTATCAGCTGCAGAAATTATAGAGGAGGAGTCTGCCCATGCCGGGTAAAAGCCTAGAGAACATGCACGTAGCGGTCTTGGCGGGCGGTCATTCCGCCGAGCGCGAGATCTCGCTCGATTCGGGAAAGAACGTTGTGGTGGCACTGAAGGAAGCCGGCTACACCTCGGTGGAGCTGCTTGACACGGCCGCTGATGACTTTATGGTAACCATGGCGACCGGCGGATTCGATGTGGCATTTATCGCCATGCACGGCGCCGGCGGTGAGGATGGCGCCATGCAGGGTGCCATGGAGACCCTGGGTATCCCCTACACGGCCTCGGGCGTACTTGCCAGCGCCTGCGGTGCCGACAAGGAGGTCTCTAAGCTCCTATACGCCAGGGCGGGCATTCCCATTGCCCCCGGCCTTGCGCTCGAGGTGGGCGATGAAGTCGATATCGATCATATCGTCGAGGTTTGTGGCGAGCGCTGCTTTGTGAAGCCGGCCGTCAACGGTTCCAGCTATGGCATTTCCCTGGTCCATGAGCCCTCCGAGCTGCCCGCGGCAATCGCCAAGGCGTTTGAGTACGGCGACAAAGTGCTGGTCGAGAAGTGCATCGAGGGTACCGAGATCACCGTCGGCGTATACGGCGAAGATGACGTACGCGCCCTGCCGATTGTCGAGATTCGTAAGCCCGAGGACTGCGAGTTCTACGATCTGGACGTGAAGTATGTCGACCCTACGGATATCCATCGCATTCCGGCGCAGATTTCACCCGAGAATTACGCTCGCGCTCAGGAACTTGCCTGTGCCGCTCACAAGGCCCTCGGTTGCCTGGGTATCTCGCGCAGCGACTTTATTGTGAGCGAGGACGGCCCCGTTATCCTCGAGACCAATACCATTCCCGGCATGACCGATACGTCGCTGTATCCGGATGAGATCCGCCACACCGACGACATGACGTTCCCGCAGGTCTGTGACAGCCTGATCCGTATGGGCCTTCGTCGAGCGGGCATTGCATGCTAATCGAGGACGCGGTTTCGTCAGGAACGCCGCAGTTTGTCATCGACTCCTATGCCGCGCTTGCCGACCGCGCCAAAACGCAGTCCTTCGGCCTTATCGAGGAAGATGTGATTGTCCTCGATACCGAGACCACGGGTCTTTCGGTGCAGGACAACGAGCTGATCGAGATCTCGGCGGCCCGTCTTTCGGGCCGCGAGGTCATCGACCGCTTCGATACCTTCGTGCATCCCAAACAGCTGATTCCCGCCGAGATTACCGAGCTCACGAGCATTACAAATGCCGATGTGGCAGATGCCCCGTCGGCGGTTGAGGCCGTCGCCGCTCTCGCCGATTTTGTCGGTGGCTGCCCGGTGATCGCACACAACGCCACGTTCGACCGCTCGTTTATCGAGTCGGTCAAAGGCGGCGTCAACGTGAGCGATATTTGGATCGATTCGCTGGCGCTGTCGCGCATCGCGCTTCCGCGCCTGGCCTCGCACAAGCTGTCTTTTATGGCCGATCTGTTTGGCTGCGACTCGGTATCACACCGTGCCAATGCCGACGTCGACGCCCTGTGTGGCGTATGGCGCGTGTTGCTCGTGGCGCTCACCGACTTGCCCCAGGGCCTCATGGCGCGCCTAGCCGACATGCATCCGGACGTGCCTTGGTCCTATCGTCCTATCTTCTCATTCTTGGCAGGGCAGAACCCTGGTTCTATCTTCTCTCTCAGCGCCGCTCGTGCTGACGTTCTCAAGGCCGATCGCGCCGACGATCGGGTGGACGCCGATGAGCTGCCGGTTCTCAAGATGCCGAGTCGTGAGGAGATCGAGGCAGACTATGCGCCAGGTGGCCTGGTCAATCGCATGTATCCCACCTACGAGCCGCGTGATGAGCAGATCGCGATGGCGCTCGAGGTCCGCGATGCGCTGGTCACGGGCACTCATCGAGTAATTGAGGCAGGCACAGGCGTCGGCAAATCGATGGCCTATCTGGTGCCTTTTGCCGAGGCAGCACGCCGTAACAACATCACGGTTGGTATTGCGACCAAATCGAACAATCTTGCCGACCAGCTCATGTACCATGAGCTGCCAAAACTTGCCGAGCAACTGGACGGTGGTCTGTCATTTTGCGCTCTCAAGGGGTATGACCACTATCCGTGCCTGCGCAAGCTTGAGCGCATGAGCCGCGGCCAGGTCGAGATTACCACCAAGCGCGATCCGGCGGACACGCTCACGGCGGTCGCGGTCATTATGGCGTACGTCTGCCAATCAGCCGATGGCGACCTCGACTCGCTCGGCATTCGGTGGCGCAGCGTCAACCGTCCCGACTTTACGACGGCCTCGCGCGAGTGTGCTCGTCGCCTCTGCCCTTTTTTCCCTGATAAATGTTTGGTCCACGGCGCTCGCCGTCGTGCGGCGCATGCCGATGTAGTGGTCACCAACCATTCCCTGCTGTTCCGCAACGTCGCGGCCGAGGGCAGGATTTTGCCTCCGATTCGTCATTGGGTAATCGACGAGGCCCATTCCATCGAGCGCGAGGCGCGCCGTCAGTGGGCGCGTGTGGTTTCGGCGGACGAATCACGCGTTCTGTTTGAGCGTCTGGGTGGCTCGAGCACCGGCGCGCTAAGCCAGGTTTCCCGTGATTTGGCAACCTCCGAGGGCTCTACGCTCTATCTGGGCCTTACTGCCAAGGCGACGTCGACGGTTGCGCGCGCGAGCATGGCGATCGCCGGCGTGTTCGATGGCGTTCGCGAGCTCGGTCGCCGTGCCCGTGGGGGCTATGACAATGCCAATCTATGGATTGGCCCCGAGCTGCGCGAATCTGACGACTGGCATGATTTCTTACAGTCGGCCTACACTGGCATCGACGCATTGGAACAAGCTGACAAGAGCGTCGACGCGCTGGTGCAAGCCGTCGCCGCCGACAAGCCAGAGGTTGTTGTCGACCTGGGTGATATCTCGCGCCGCCTGCACGAGCTGGCCGAGAACCTAAAACTCATCATTGATGGTACCGATGAACACTACGTGTATTCGCTGCAGGTCAATCGCAGGCTGCGTGCCGGCGGAGAGTCAATGACCGCAGAGCGCATCGACATTGGCGAGGCCTTGGCAACCGAGTGGCTGCCCGAGGTTCACACGGCTATCTTTGCCTCGGCGACCATGACGGTGTCCAAAAGCTTTGAGCACTTTAACCATGCGGTCGGCCTTGATCGCATCGGTGCTTCAACGTCGTCATCGCTGCACTTGGATTCGAGCTACGACTTCGATTCGAACATGGCTGTAGTCGTTGCGGGCGATATCCCCGATCCGCGCGATCGTGAGAGCTATCTTACGGCGCTCGAGCGCGTACTGGTCGACGCCCATCTTGCCATGGGCGGATCGGTGCTCACGTTGTTCACCAATCGGCGTGACATGGAGGACCTATACGCCCGCGTTGAGCCCAAGATGGCCCGTGCGGGTCTGGAGCTCAACTGCCAGCAGCGCAACTCATCTCCTCGTCGCCTGCGCGACCGGTTTATCAACGAACCGACCTCGTCGCTTTTTGCGCTCAAGGCCTTCTGGGAGGGGTTTGATGCCAGCGGCGAGACGCTGCGCTGCGTCATCATTCCCAAGTTGCCGTTCTCGAGCCCCACGGACCCGCTCTCGTGCGAGCGCAACCTGCGCGAAGACCGCGCATGGGCGCGCTATTCGCTGCCCGAGGCGGTGCTCGAGGTTAAGCAGGCCGCGGGGCGTTTGATTCGCTCGTCGACCGATAGCGGTGTGCTGATCTTGGCGGATCCTCGCCTGGTGACGAAGGGCTATGGCAAGAAGTTCTTAACGTCGCTGCCCACGAGCTCCTACCAGCGCATCGAATCGGCGCAGATCGGGCACTATCTACAGCTGTGGCGTGCACGCCACGAGCGGCGGCGCTAAAGCGGACAGACGAGGGTTTTTGCCATATCGCACAGACGCTTTGACAGGGCGGGATCATCCAAGATGCGGATGGCTCCGCCCGCTGCGATTATCTGGCTCAGCAGCCAACGCTCGGAGCCATAATGTACGGTTACCGTTGCCATGTCTGTCCCGCTGCGCTCGATTAGGGTGATGCCGGCCCAGTCCAGATGCTCCGCCATATCGAATGGCATCAAGAGCTTTGCGCTACGCTGCGTCCGGGCAAGGGAATCGTGGAGGGATGCAACGTCCGGTGCGTGAGGCACGACGGAGTCTTCCGTCAAGGCGAGTCCCTCGATTTTATCCATGCGATAGGTGCGCTGCTCATCGACCGCGATGTCCCAGGCAATCAGATATGTTTGGTCGCCGTTTGCTGTAATGCGCAAGGGGTCGACCAGACGCTCGCGTGGCCGCGCATCGTCCATCGAGCGATACGAGATACGACAGCGAACGCCGTCCTGAATGGCGCAGCTCAGCTGCTGCCAGTGCGACCCGTGGTTGACGGTGTCAAAGACGTGCTGGTTATAGCCGAGCTCTTCGGGTAGAAGAGCATGTCGAATTCGAGCCGCCGCCTGGGGCTCGATCCCCAACGATTCAAGTTCGTGGTTGAGCACAGCGCCCTCGGCGGCACTCAGGCGCAGCGGTAGTACACGCCCGGCGTCACCGGTGAGGACCACGCGCTCGCCGTGGCATTCGCAGATGATACGCGCACCCGATTCTCGGTCCGCGAGCGTCGAGACGATCTCGAGAATCTCGTCGAGCGACGCCCCCGTGATGTCAAAGCGACTGCAAATCTCGGTTCGTGTCATGCCGCTCTCGCCGGCGGCGTAGAGGGCCTCCATGATGTCGATGGCGCGCGAGAGCCTCTGCTCGCTGGTGAGTTTACGCACGGGCATGCTCGTGCACCGTCCTTTCAATGAGGTGGTTCCACGCCTGCTTGAGCGATTTGGGGGCCATGGGCCTCATGCCGTCCATGGCGTGGGCCATGCAAAATGAGGCGGCGGCTTCAAGATCGCGCACGTCAACGGTCCAAGTCCATCCCGAATCGGTGTGTGCGAGCTCACCTCGCCCGCGCGTGAGGCCGTTGATCATATCGATCTGCGTCTGCGGGGCGAACGAGAACGTAGCCGCAACGGGCGGGCGGTCGGCAAAATCGAATTCAAAGAACAGGTAGTCGTTGAGATTGAAGTCTGCAGGGATGGCGTAGGCCTTCGAAGGACGCCAAGCGCGAACGATACGGTCGCAGCGGAATGTCCTGATGTCGTCGGTGGCATTGTCGAGGCCGCAGAAGTACGCAACGCCCTCGCGCTCGAACATGCCGTAGACGCAGACGGTACGCTCTTTCTGCTCACCGCGTCCGTTCTGATATAAAAATCGCAGCGCGCATCGCTCGGCAAAGGCGCTCCATACCGCATCGACGGTGGGAGAACGGCGAATCGGTGCTTCGTCCACCGTCGTCCTACCGGTGAGATAGGCAATCTTGGAGCGAATATCGGCAAGCGGCGCGGCAAAGGTGGATGAGCCGACCGCTATTGTCTGGTCGATAGCGTTGAGCAGGATATCGGCGTCGTCTGCGGTGATGAGGCCGCCTGCCGCAAACGTGTGCTCGCGGTCGATTGTCCACGAGCTTTCCTCGGTCTCCTGCGCACCGGCGGGGCGAACCTCCTTGATTAAGATGCCACGCTCGAGCAGTTTGTCACGATCGCGCCGAAACTTGCGCTTATCCGAGTCGATGTTGCCCGAGCCATATCCCAGGTCAGAATCCAAGACGATCTGCTCGGTCGTCAGCGGTTCGGGGGAGCTGTTGAGCACAAAGAAAAGATTGAGGATGCGCTGGGCCGTTTTATCGAAACTGGGCTCCGAATTCCCCTTTTTAATTGTCGCGGTCGCGTCGCTTGCCGTCATAGAGTCCTCGCATGAGAAGGTGGTTTGCTGCCATGATTTTAGTCCGATATGGAGATTAGGCTATATCCTTGTCCGCTCGGGGCGTTAAGATGGCCCGAATTCGGTCGTTTGCGCTCGCTCGGGGTATACTTTCGACTATATACGGTTCTAATGTGCATGCATTAGGCCTATTTGTCGGATTATGGATGTGGAGCGCACATGGCGAACACCCAGAACTATATTAACCACCTGCTGCAGAACACCGGCATCACGCCGGCATGCAGCGAAGAAGAGCGCTTGGCTGCCGAGGATATCGCTCAGATCTTCCGCAACCACGGCTTTGATCCCGAAGTTCAGGAGTTCAATGCCCCGGCGCCCAGCAGGTTGGCATTTGCCGTTACCGGTATTCTTGCGTTTGCCGGCGCCCTGCTGATGGGCATCGGCGGCGGCATCGGCTTGGTCGGCACCTTGCTGGCCATTGTCGGCGCCGTTCTTTACGTGCTCGAGCGCACGGGCCACCCCGTGGTTTCACGCCTGGGCAAGACGGGCGTGAGCCAAAATGTCATCGCCTACCACAAGGCCTCGGGCCCGCTCGCGTCTCCGCGCAACCGCCCGGTGGTCGTTGTCGCACACTACGACTCTCCCCGTGCTGAGCTGCTCGCCCGCGAGCCCTATGCTTCGTATCGTGCGCTCATCGCCAAGCTGTTGCCCGTTGCCACGGTTGCCCCTGCTGCCGTTGCCATCTTGCGTATCCTGCCGCTCCCCGGCGCGCTCAAGGTTTTGCTGTGGATTGTCGCGATCCTCGCTTCCCTCGTTGCGCTCGCCAACGCGGCAAACATCATTTCTAACCGTTTTGTGCTTCCCTATACGTCCGGCGCAGTGTGCAACAAGTCTTCTGTCGCCGCTATGCTCGGCGTTATGGACAACGTTGCTCCCTTCCAGGGCGAAAACGAGTTTCCCGACGATGTTCCGTTCGATACCTATTTTGGGGAGCAGAAGCGTCGTGCCGAGGAGATGGCGCGCGCAGCAGCGGAGTATGCCGCGGCCCAACAGCAAAACGACTACGGCAACACCATCGAGTATGAAGAGCCTACCTACGCCGAGGACGAGTTCGGTCAGCCGATTGCTCCCGACGCTCAGACCGAGCCCGAACAGGGTGAGGCTTTCGACGAGCAGATCGAGGGCTTTGAGGGTGCGTCTGCCGACGAGACGCTGATTGGCGCCATCGTGCCCGAGGATCAGAATCAGGCTGTCCAGGCCGAAGAGTTCAATGACGAGGTTCCCACTGCCGAGCCGGCGGAGGAGCCTGTCGCGGCCGAACCCGAGCCCAAGCTCTATCGCAATGCCGCCGGCAACATCCGCTTTGGTTCGGATGCCATCCGTGCGCTCGGAATGCTTCCCGAGTCCTGCACGCTCGATTACGAGGAAGGCGAGGAGCCGACGTTTGAGCCCGAGCCTGCCCCCGTCGTGACTGCATCTGCGCCCGTTGTCGCCGTGGATGATGAGTCTGCCGCGGTTGCCGCTGCCGAGCCCGAGGCGGTGTCCGCGATCGATCCCGCGGCAGGACTGGACATTTTGGCCCCCGCCGCGCCGGCGCAAGACGTTGCGGACGAGTCTGACGACGATTACGTTGAACAGCCGAGGCGCGTGTCTTACGAGAGCGATACTGATTTCTCGGCCGAGATTCCCGCGGCAACGCCCCATGCCGATATTGCATCCGCGTTCTCTTCGATTGGCGCCAGTGCTTCCAGCTTCTTTAAGGGTGCGCTTGCAAAGGGCAAGAAATTTGTCGACGATTTCGAGGAGAAGCGCGCTGCCGCACGCGTGACTGCCGAGCAGGAGGCTATCGCTCAGCAGCAGGCAGCCGAGGCGGCACGTGAGCGCGCGGCGCAAGAGTTCGAGCAGAGCGAGGCCGAGCAGTCGGAGCCTGTCGATGTCGCCGACGCCACGACGTCCTTTGAGGCTCCGCAGCCGACGTCCGCTGACGTTGCCGAGGCTACGACGTCCTTTGGTGCGCAGCAGCCGGTTGATAGCACCATGTCATTTGATGCCACGATGACGTTTGAGAAGCAGGGCACC
This sequence comes from Collinsella sp., assembly GCA_022745215.1. Classification (GTDB taxonomy): domain Bacteria; phylum Actinomycetota; class Coriobacteriia; order Coriobacteriales; family Coriobacteriaceae; genus Collinsella. Next base: position 26,091 of record JAIIWC010000005.1, read on the forward strand.
GCAATTGCCGAGCCCCTTCCCATCTCCGATGATGCCCAGGACGCCGCCGATGATTCGGTTGCCGACGAGGCCGATTCCGTTGAGGCCAGCACACCCGAGCAGGTCGAGGCTCCTGCTATGGAGCGGGAGACCCCTGCGGTTGACGAGGCTCCCAAGACGGATGTGTCCAGGCCTTATTCTACGCAGATCTTTACCATGCCCGCGCCGAGCGACCCCGGCGCTACGGTGGCCAATGTCGCTCCCACGCAGGACGAGACGGTTGACTCCCTCATGGCGCAGATTTCGTCTCAGGTGCCTCCGCGCCAGCAGATGAATATTCCCGATCCGGCCTCCGCGCCTGCACCCTCTTCGTCGCCGCTGGCCTCGGTTCCCGATCCGTCGCTGCCTTCGATGCAACAGGCCAACGTCGCGTCCCGCACGTCGCTGTTCGATCTTCCCGATCCTTCGGCGCAGACAAATGATCCCTTTGCGACGGCGCAGGGCCCCGAGCCCACATCGGCACCGGTCGCGACCCCCATGCCCATTTCCTCGGGCGCGCAGCCGCTCGAGACCATCTCGGCTCCTGCTTCGACGGGCGCCAAGCCGCAGAAGCGTGGCCTGGGTGGCTTGTTCGGTCGCAAAAAGAAGAGCGAGCAGGACAGCATGAGCGACTGGCTGGGCGTCGAGGACGATTACGATGCCAAGAAGTCTGGCCGCGGCATTGGCTCGTGGGATAACTTCGAGGATGACGACGACGGTTGGAAGGGCGGCGCCACCTCCTCCGATGGTGCTTCTGCCGAGGATATGCTCTCGGCCGTTGCCTCCATGGGTGACGATGAGCTGCTCGGCCACGATATCTGGTTCGTCGCAACGGGCGCGTCCGATTGCGACGGCGCCGGCATGAGGGCGTTTTTGGCCTCGCATCGTGACAAGCTCCGCGGTGTGTTCTTCATCAACCTCGAGTCTATCGGTGCCGGCAGGCTTTCGGTGGTAACGGTCGAGGGCGAGCAGCAGCTGTTTAAGGGCGATCGCCGCATCATGAATCTTGTCAGCAAGGTGTGTAAGTCGTTCCACGTCGACTGCGGTGCGTTCGAGATGCCCTATGCAAAAACCGATGCATCCGCAGCGCTCGAGGCAAGCCGTCGCGCCCTTACGATCGCCGGTGTGGACGGCCCGCGCCTTGCCTGCGCTCGCACCGAGGATGACCTGCCGTACAACGTCAATCCGACCAATATCGCTACGGTGTCCGAGGTCGTGACCGAGGTCATTCGTCGTTCGTAGACAGATCCGCTAAGGAGTCAGCGTGTTTTCGTACATCAAGCGCCATTGGCCCATCTATCTGATCTTGACCCTGATCGCAATCGCATTGGGCTTTGGGGCCGCGTATGTCGTTGGCGTTAAGGGCTCGACGCCCGAGACAACAATGAACGAAGAGGTGGAGCAAGAGCAAAGTTTGGGTGCCGACGGTATTTCCGAGTCCGATCAGGCAGCCATCGATGGCGGTTCGTCATCTGCTGAATAGCCGATTCATCGTTTATGCGTAAAGCGGACGAGCCGGGAGACTGGCTCGCCCGCTTTTTCATCGTGCTAGCGCTTCCTTGTGGCTGATCTAAGGCGAGCGAACCATATGGCTGCAGTGCCTGAGGTCAGGAGCGCGGTGATACATGCGGCGATGGGAACAGATCCCGTTGTCGGCAGGTTCTGAGGCAGGACACATCGTTGGATGACGCGGTCCTCATCATGCGCCTCGAGTTTATCGCCACCGCCGTTGCGGCAAAGATCGACGCGCACACTGTTGGCAAGTGCGGTTTGGGGCGTATAGGACGACGTTGCCTGCATATGCACGACTGCGCCTCGGGCATCCGAGTTAAGGGCCGCCTTGGCATCGTCAAGATCGTCGTGTTCGTCTTTAAGGTCATCCCGGGTCCACGAGCCCGCCTCGCTTCTGGTCGTAAAGTCGGCGGCTACCGCACCGTATTCAAAACGGATGCCCGTGATGACGGCGTCGTCTGTAAGATCAATCTCTTTCGTGTCGAGCGTGACGGACTTGTCCGTCGGGATATCCGCTTTCCATAGGTGCCATCCGTCATAATCGACGAGACGCGCATCGTCGCCAAGCAGCTTTGCAACCTCCTCCGTTTCGAGCCAAGGATTGCTGTGCCCGTCGTCAAGCGTTGCATTGACCTGCTTGCCCGTATCGCTTGTTCCTGCCGGAGACGTTCGATACCACACGTTGCACAGCCCGTTTAGATCACCGACCGAAATAGGGGTTTCGACGGCAACAAGTTTCGCTGCGCCATCCTTGGCGCACTCAAGGTCGTCGGTGATGGTTAACTCGTCGACCCAGGTGCTCGACTCGTTTTTGGCGTCGATGGTATAGCAGAAGGCACCTTGCGTATTGGCCCGTGCTTTGGCTCGGTTTTTTCCGTCGCCGTTGGCAACGAGTTTGCTAATGACTGGCTGTGCAATCTCTTGGCGCTTATCGACGCTTCCCTTGATCTCGATGGGGGCATCCTTCATGGCAATGGTTTGAACTTCTCCCGTGGCCTTTACTTCAAACGTTATCTCTTCGGCAAGGTCGTAGGTACGCGGGGACATCGTTTCGCGCAGGGTGTAGGTGCCGGGTGAAAGGCGCTCAATGTGGTGCGGTTTGCCGGATGAAGTCCAAGAATCAATTTCGTTGCCATTGGAGTCGCAGAGGACAAGCTCGGCGCCTGTCACTTCCTGACCTCCGCATGCGTCGACTTTGGAGATATCGATCTTGGTGTAGTCGTTGGAAACGTCAAGGTGCATTTCGATCACGGGCGTTTGCTGGTCAGCGTACGACAACTTCACAGTATGTGGGGTTGGGTTGAGCAGATATCCTTCGGGCGCTTGTGTCTCGACGACCTCGTAGGTGGCGGTACCGCATCCCAGCGAAAGATGGTCGACTCGCGCATACCCCCGTTCGTCGGTTGTAACGGTGGCGACGGTTTCGCCATTCAGGGCGACGATGCTGTCGTCGGTTCGCACGATGTCGCCGCTAGCGCGGATGTCAAACGTGGCTCCAGCGAGGGTGCGCCCATCTACAGCATCCGTCTTAATGATTTCGATGCTTCCGGTTGCGGCGTCGTCATAGAACGAGGCGACGGCGACCGGTGTCAGATTTCTGTCGGCGGGAATCGTTATCTCCAGGTCTTCTCCGCGCAGATACGGTTCCTTGGCCGATGTCTCGTGCACGTAGTATGTTCCGGGATTAAGTGATTCGGGCAGCGTGACGGCGCCGGTTGTATCGGTTGTGAAGGTATTCATTACATTGTGGGCCGGATACCAACATGTTTGCGAGACGGGCTCGTGGTGGCTATCGAGCAGCTGGAACGTAAAGCCGGCAAGTGGTACGGTGCCGCCGGTCTGAGCATCGCGCTTTACGATTTGAAGGTGTGTCGATAGGGCGTGGTTGTCAATGATGTACTGAAGCTCGGCGCCGTCTGCGGTCTGCTCTGCTGTGATGGTCCATTCCCCTGCTTGCTTAAATCCTTCAGGGACCGTTCCTGCGACCTCGCGAACGGTGTAGCCCGCGCGGTCGTAGGGAATGGCACCGTGAGAGCCGGCGGGTCGCTTGCCTGCTCCAAACCACGCTTCGGGCTGGTCTTTGGTGGAGGCAAAGCCGTAAACGTTTGTGGTCAACGTGCCGACGACTTGTTGGGAGCTATTGCTGACAACTTCAAAAACGACGCCTCCCGCCGGCTGCTCAAGGCCGGACTCATCGTTATCGCCATGGTCCTTAAACTTCGAGATTTCAAGGTCAAAGGCGATGGGGGTGTTGGGAATACGGCTTTCGAGCTCAACGATGCCCGTATCTCCGAGCTGCTCGGCACCGACGGTGTAGCTCCAACAGTCGTTTGAAATCAGGTAGCCCTCGGGCGCTTTCGATTCGTAGATGGTAAAGGCGCCCAGAGGAACGTCATTGAGGATCGCCCGCCCGTTTTCGTCGGTCGTAAGGGTGTGAGTCCAGCCGGGAGTTGATTGCGAGACGCAGGTGAATTCAGCGCCCGCAAGCGACGCCCCAACTTGGGCGCCGGCATCCGTGGCAGCATCAATTTTTGCAATACGCAAGGTGATGGTGCCGGGCTGCTCGTTGACGGTGACATGTTCGCCGCTGTTTTGTGTGGTGAAGGCTATTCGGTCGCCTCGAGGGATATAGCCTGCCGGGGCTTTGGTTTCGACCAGGTAATATGCCGTATTGGGCAAAAGTGTTGCTTGTGCACGCCCGTTTTCGTCCATCTGGATAGTGCCGACGCGTGCATCGCCCGCACTTTCAAAGATATCGAAGGTTGCGCCACCGAGTCTGTAGGTGTCGTTACCGGCGGTGATGTCAGCCTGCGACGATTGTTTTTGGAAAGATACGGAGACGGCGGGCAGAACATAGAGCATGTCCTGGTGTCGACCCTCGCCCGAGACCGGGCCGTGATAACGCCTGGCTCGATGTGGGGCCGCCTTAATGGATCCGGACTTGGCGCTTTCGTAGAGCCAACGTGCGGCCGCTACGGCTTCGGCGTTTTCGTAAAACCTACCGCTCCTGGCAACTCCCTTGCTATTTGTATACGAATAGGTGCCGTCGGGGCGCGTGGTTCCGTTGAGCATCCACACGGCAATCTGGGTGGCGGCACGGGCGAGATCGGGCGACAGATTGTGGCCGCCAAAGGATGTACTGGAGGGGTATCCGTGACAGACGATGGCGACAAATTCGTCATCGAGCCATGTCCAGCCCTGGTCATATGTGCGCCATGGTCCTCCCGGCTTGCTGGGACCGGGGCAGTCTTGATTCATGCAGTACGAAATCGAAGCGTCCTGTGCCTCGTATTTACCGACACCGAAGGGGCCGCAACCGTCGCTTATGGTGCGGAAATTAAGGGCGTCACTCCCGTCGACGGCGAGTGCGGCCCCTGGGGCCAGGCAGCCGATCAGAAAAAAGAGGAGCAGGAGCAGCGGACCTGTTGCGATTGCGCTGTGGACAGAGTGCGTGGGTGCGTTGGACATGGCTGCTCCTTATCCCTCGTGCGCCGCACGGGGAGGCCGCGGCGCTTGGGATGAGGCTACCGTCATGGTTCATGCGGGTAAGTACCAGAAGCCGACCAAAAGCTTGCCCGATTTCTGACAAATCGAGCTCAAATACAACAATCAGATAAAAGCGCAGGTAAAAGATGATAAGGAAAGAAAGACAAAGGTCCTCATCTCCACAATTGGTGCAGTTTTCAAACGATTCTCCACAGCTAAAACAAGCATCGACACCCTTGTATCGAACAAGACAACCGCGTTATACTAGCCAACACACAAGCGGGCATCGCCAAGTGGTAAGGCATCAGCTTCCCAAGCTGACACTCGCGGGTTCGAGTCCCGTTGCCCGCTCCAAAAAAGTAAAAGCACGACACCGTTTCGGTGCCGTGCTTTTTTCAACAAAGCGCCGGGACTCGAACCCGACAGGGTGCGAGCGTAAAGCAAATGTCCAAGTGTGAATTCTCACACTATGTCGTTAACCAACTTACTACGATACGCGTTGCATTTTGTTTGCGTTGAGGCTATGGGCTTAACGGCGGTTAAAAGGTCGCCTTACTAGGTGTTGGAGACAACCTTCTCGATGGCGATATCGACCTGTTCCTGCGCCAGCTTGGTAGCCTCGTTTTCAAGTCGGTCAGCCTTGGCCGAGGTGCTCACGCTCCTGTCCATAAGGTCGGCGATGGCAGATTCGACGTCCGCGCCGAGGCGAGGGACGCGAATTTTTTTGATATCGATAGGGCTAAGTTGAGGCACCGAGGTTCCGTATGCGCAACGAACGACCGACGGCCTGCCAACGGTGGGACTGTTCAGAAAAGCGAGCAGGTAGCCAGTTCGGATCTTTGTAACGTCGGGATAGATTCTCAGCAGATGGTTGCTGCCAAACATTCCCTCATGATTCTCCGTGAGCAAAAGAGCTCGTCCTAGGATGCCGTACTTTTGACCAGAGCATGCCATGACGAGAGTTCCCGGCTTTAGGATGTAACGCTCCCAGTTTTTAATGAGCTTAGCGTAAACAAATTTTGTCGGTTGAGCGTTAACGTCAAAGATCTCGGACACACCCACAAAGGGAACGTCGGAATCGCCATAAAACCGCTTGAAGCGAGGAAGCTCTTCGACGTCCTCTACAAGTTCAGCAAGTGGCGCATACTCCATTACGTCAACCAATGAGTCTACGGCGCTTATGGAGCCGGCATAACTGTCGGCATCAAGGCGCGATCTGTTGTCAATAACTTTGGATAAACTCACCACGCATGTTCCTGCAGGACTTTCTGCCTCACAAGCAATACCGACCTTCTTCTCCAACAGCTTAAACGCCTCGTCCCGCAGCCTCCATGCTTCGCCGCGCAGGCGCACGGCCTTGGCGGCTTTGTCGCCGATGGCTTTGCGCATGGCCGCATCGGGCATGATGACCGGAAACTCGTTGGCGTGGGCCACCTCGATGTGCTTGATCATGTGCCCATACTGAGCTGCTCGCGCAATCTGCTTGAAGAAGCCCGTCTTCATGTACGCGTAGAGCCAGCCGTACTCGGCCTGGTCCTTCGGCTCGATGCGCAGCAGGTCGTGCGTGATAATCCTGTTCATGTGGTGCGGGTACACGGCGGTAACGTTGCCCACCACGCCCGAGCAGGAAAGCAACAACCAGTCTTGCTTAACGTATCTGGAATCAGCTTGCGGCACAAAGGGCGCTGCGAGCCACTTTCTCACGCGGGGGAAGTCCTCGAACACCTGGCCGGCGGTAAAGAAGGGCAACCCCTTGCCTTCCGGCACGGTGTACCCCGTCAGTCTGTTCGGCTGCCAGATGTCGGCAAGATCGCCAAGCCTCTTGTGGTTGTCGCACTGGTTGGCAAGGCTCACGAAGCCATACCCGTCGCGCAGGTAGGTCGAGGCTTCGAGCCGCACGTCGCCGCCCAGCACGGTGGAAAGCCGGATGCTCTTCACCAAAGGTGCATTCATCATTGGTCGCGCCTCCATTCAAGGAAGGCATCGGCTATTGCTATCGTCTCGTCATCCACCACACGCTCCGTCGAAGTGTGGCCGCTCTCCTCCTCGGAGCCCACCTTGCCTGTCACCGCGGTGGTCTGCTCCCGCACGATTGGGTAACCGTTGTCGTCGCGCACATAGGTGGTCTGTCCGCGCTTGTCGTGCCCCACGTGGTCGCAGATGGCCATGAACATCTTGTAATCCTGGAAGGTGCCGTCCTTGCAGTACGCCTCTTCCTCTCTGTCCCAGCGCCGCAGCACAAGGACGGATGTCTGTACGCCCACGTTGGGCTGGAAGGCGTCGGGGTGCATGTCCACCGAGCCCAGGATCTGCGCGTGGCGTAAAATCCACTGGCGCACGTAGCCGAGGCCTGGATTGCCCAGGATGCCATTGGGAATGACGAGCGCCGCTACGCCCACGCCAGGCTCAAGCAGGCGGACGCATCGCTCGATGAAGAGGATCTCGGGCGGCTGGGATGAGAAGAGCTTAGGTTCCATCCTCCACTCGGCATCTTCCTCGGACCACGACCAGGTGTGTCCAAGGTCGAAGGATTCCAGAATCGCCGGGTCTTCGATGGGAATCTTGGAGCCAAAAGGCGGGTTGGTCATAATCGCCGTAACTCCGTGCCCCGGCTGCAGCGCTTTATTTGCCGCGACGTCGGCGGCGTCCAGGCGCAGCGCCTTCTGCAGCTTGGGTTCAAAGCCCGAGAACGGCTCGAGCGAGTTTGCGTGGAACAGCTGCCCTGTGCCGTCGTTGTTCATGACCATGTTCATCTTGGAAGCGCGCACCAAGATGGGGTCAAAATCGATGCCCACGATGTGCTTGGACAGGAACTCGCGTTTGCGCGCGATCAGCGCCTCCTGCTTGGCGGTCTTGCTGCGTCCGCTCGCGTCGACGGAGTCGCCGATTTTCTCGAGCACATAGTTCATGGCCGTGACCAAAAACCCGCAGGTGCCCATGGCTGGGTCAAGGATGACGTCGTTTTCGGACGGGTCGACCATCCGCACCATCATGTGACACATGTTGCGTGGTGTGAAGAATTGACCCTTGTCGCCGCGCAGGTTGGAACCCACGATTGTCTCGTACGCGTGCCCCTTAACGTCCACGTCACTCTCGAGCAGGGAATACATTTGCAGCTGCGCCACGATGTAGGCGAGCACATCGTCGGTTAATGCGATGCGTTCGTCGGCCTTGAAGATTGTCTCGTACGACTGCTTGACGCTTCCGAAGAGTGCCTCGATGCGCTTGCGGCACTTCTTCTTGCCCGCGGCGCCCTGGCGTTCGGTCGGCGTGATGTAGAACGTCGGCGTCTCGGAGTCGCGCTCATCCTGAATTTTGCAGAATATGATCTTGAGCAGCTCAAGGAATGCCTCGGCCTTTTGGATCCCTTGGTTTCCGGCGATGTAGTTGTGGCAGCGGCGGAACGAGTACAGCAGCGAGTCGCTGGCGGCGGGGCGCAGTTGGTCGAAGCGCGGCGCGTCGTCGGGCACCTCGCCGCCGGCATGTGGCAGGTCGGGCACGGCCTCGGGGCCGCGCTTGCCAGCATCGTCCACCACGTAACGGAAGGTAAGCAGCTCGTCGCCGTTGGTCCACATGCCGTAGGTAGAATTCATGCAGGCAGACGCATAGGAATGCATCTGGTCCACGCCGTCTTTCTTGCCCTTTGCCTTGGTCTTGGGGTCTTTGCACTCGACGATGATGTAGATGTTCTCTTGGGTGTGGGTCTTGTTGGGTTCCCATATGGCGATATCGACCGCCTTGCGGTTGCTGCCAAATTTAATCGACTCCTCGACCCCGATCTGCTCCTTCTTGTAGCCATACTCACGAACGAGGGACTTCAAGATTTCCTGGCGCACACGCTCCTCGGGGGTGTCCCTGCGCTGTGTCACACCGTCGATGAAGTCCAGTATGGTCTCCGGCTGGATGATCGAAGCTTTGCTCACTTGCGACATTACGATTCCGTCCTTCCAACCTTGGCGTTGGTATCAACGCGTGCGGGGCCGTCCGATGCGCCGCCCATCTCGCGGCTAATCAAATCTTTAAGAAACCCCTGTTTGTTCTCCTGCGCAGAGAGGAATGACCAGATCTCCTCTTCGGCGGGATAGAACCGCAGACAGAACTGCTGGGTCTTGTCGTGCTTGTACTTACGATCAGCCCGCTTTTGAGCTTCTGACGGCATGACACCTCCCAAGGACATAGCTTAGTCATAATAGGAATTAGTATAGGTCTATACCTAGATATAGACAAGCGAAATATCGCGAATCAGCAGGTAAGGGGTGATTTTTAATTAAAGAAAAAGAAGCCAACAAATATAATAACGGCCTCTAAGACGTTGGGCGTTTTTACGGTTGAGGAAGGTAGAACTTGAGAAATGGTCCGTCATGAGCGCTCCCTGCCGCTCATGCATGGAGTGGCAGGGAGCTATTTTTGTTGTATGAGACTGCCGTCTCGCGAGGTCGCAATGCCCGATTGGGTGTCGACTTCAGTTGGATCAACCATATGCGCTGTTGCCTGACGCTGTGCGATGCCAGGCGACGAAGGATGTGTCCTATCACGACTGGCAGTCAGGCACATTCTGGGCTAGTTGCGCACTTGGCTTGGAATGTGCTTGGTTGGCAGTATCGAAATCGCGAGTCGTATCACTCGGTTATGTGCCACTCGGCAGCCGAAGTGCTTCCGGCGTTGGTAATGCGACCCGCCTTCCGTAGGCTTTGGAGCAGATAGCTTACATGGTCGCCTTTCTGCTTGGCCGTAAGGTGTGCCGGCAAGGCATGATCCAGGCCCGCGATGATTTCTGCTCTCGAGCATGGGCGCACGCGCAGGAGTTCCAAGATCAGTTCCTTGAAGACGCTGTTGTCTACGCCTTTGTTTCGCACATACTCGCTGTGGGCACCGGTGGCCGCTGCCACCTCGGCTGAGACCGTCAGTTTGGGGTAACGGCCTCTAACTAGGCCCTGTTCATGAAGTAGGCGCGACTGTTCTTTTGTGACGGGCAACCCCTTCTGAACGAGGTCCAACAGCAGCACTGTCACCAAATCAAGATTTCGATTGCTTGCGAGAAGTCGAGAATAGTCCTCGTTGAGAACCGTACCGTACAGCGTTACGGCAACGCGCCCAATCTCAGATAGATCGTAGGTGGGCATTGGTAATAGGCGGTTGCGCTGAATGTCGAAGACGTTGCGAATGCCTATGGCGTTGCGGTCCATCATGCCTGTTTTGTTCATGGCGCTTGAAAGCAGGGGGTTACGGTAGTAGGGCGGTTTGTAGCCGCTCGCGAGCGCGTTCTCTATCGTCTCGGGGATAAAAGTACCCTCGTTCTTGAATACAAGCTTATCCTCATACTCGAGGACGTTGATCTTTCCCGACATCCTGAAATCTTGATGTGCAATAGCGTTGTGGAGGAGTTCTCGAATGACTTCTGGGCTGTAGCGATGCGCTTCGGTGGGGAACAGTGTCTCTTCGCGGTCGAAGAAACGATACTTTTCGTTTCTAATCTTTCCCAGGATACGATCGACCTGCAGAATGAAGGGTGGCTCAAAATGTTCATAGGCCATAGTGGAGCCATCGCTCGCGTAGAGCGTCCAAGTGATGCGCGGCTCGATACCACCCAGGAAGACACTCGATTCCGGTTTGCCCAGAAGAACGAGCGCCGCATTGCTCACGTGGCCGTGGATTACAAGCGCCATCTTGCTGAGGATGGATTCTTCATCGAGGCTGCGAACGGCGGGCTGGCTTTCTCCGAACTTTTCGACGAATTTGGAGCACGCAAAGCTAACTGCCTCTGGATCAAGGTCATCGAGGTTTGCCTCGTAGGCAATCTGACGCGACCAGTCGGGTCGACTCTGCCCGTAGATGGCGTCGAGTTTGAACTTGGGCATCTCTACGAGGGATTCATTCTCACGTGACCAGGGGATTCCGTGCCAAGTCGTTGGCGTTGCGAAGCTGCCAGCCGGTATCTGGAAAGCAATGACTCTCTTGCCATCAACCTCAAACTCGTAAATCTCTTCGAAAGTCATGCCGTTATTTGTGTATTGGGCGATCTCGTGCTTTAGGCGTCGCAGGCCGACGCTTGGCGTTTGGGATTCTTTACGGTAAGCGGTCCCCTTTATTTGGCGATCGTTTGAAATGCCAAAGAAAAGCCATCCGCACTCTGCCTTGCGCAAATTGGCCTCATTGCTGAGGGCGGAGAAATACCTGCCAATGTCCTCGAAATCATAGTTCTGCTTTGCTGCCTTGTATTCGACGACCTCGGTCTCGACGTCGGCAATGATGCGCAGAAGCAAGGAGGGCATCTCGCTTGTTTTCCGTATCATGGCACTCCATATAATGTAATTCGATTAGCAACTAATGTAATTATAGCTCTCGCTACATTAGTCAGTCGCACATAAGACTGTAGACCAGCTGTGAGCTCATATATTTCAATGTATATAATGTTTGCGCTTTCCATTGACCTTGCAGGGCAGCTGCCAGGGGAAACGGCAAACGGTACGTCTCCTTCTAATGTAATTTTACATGTAGCTTCGCAGATGGCGACTGAAATTACATTAGTTCACGGAACTATTGCCGCTTGCTGCGGTGACACCGCAGCCCATTTACGTTGCCCGCTCCAATTCCAAAATGTTAGGTTAATGCCTGCTGCCCATACTCGCGCCCGCGCACGGTACAATGGTTGGGTTACGACCAACGTGCCAATAACCAAAAAGGAGCCGCTATGATCGATCGCTATACCCGCCCGGAGATGGGACACATCTTCTCCCTCGAGAGCAAGTACGCCATTTGGCAGGAGATCGAGGTCCTGGCCTGCGAGGCTCAGGCGGAGCTCGGCAAGATCGGTATTTCCAAAGACGAGGCCCAGTGGATCCGTGACCACGCCAACTTTGAGAAGGCAAAGGTCGACGAGATCGAGGAGGTCACGCGCCACGATGTCATCGCCTTCCTGACCAACATGAAGGAGTACATCGACGCTGACGTTCCCGAGGGCGAGCCCAAGCCCAGCCGCTGGGTTCACTACGGCATGACCAGCTCCGACCTGGGCGATACGGCTCTGTGCTATCAGCTCACTCAGGCCTGCGATCTGATTATCGAGGACGTTAAGAAGCTCGGCGAGATCTGCAAGCGTCGTGCCTTCGAGGAGCGCAACACGCTCTGCGCCGGCCGCACCCATGGCATCCATGCCGAGCCGATGACTTTCGGTATGAAGTTTGGCTCTTGGGCCTGGGAGCTCAAGCGCGATCTGGACCGTCTTGAGGACGCTCGCAAGAACGTTGCCTTCGGTGCCATCTCGGGCGCTGTCGGCACCTACAGCTCTATTGAGCCGTTCGTGGAGGAGTATGTCTGCGAGCATCTGGGTCTGGTCCACGATCCACTGTCCACGCAGGTCATCAGCCGTGACCACCACGCCTACCTTGCCGGCGTGCTCGCTACCACGGCAGCTACCTGCGAGCGCATTGCGACCGAGGTTCGCAACCTGCAGAAGACCGATACGCTCGAGGCAGAGGAGCCGTTCCGCAAGGGTCAAAAGGGCAGCTCCGCCATGCCACACAAGCGCAACCCCATCACTATGGAGAAGGTCTGCGGCCTGTCGCGCATCGTCAAGTCCAACGCCCAGGTCGCCTTCGACAACGTTGCCCTGTGGCACGAGCGCGACATTTCGCACTCCTCTGCCGAGCGCGTCGCCCAGGCCGACAGCTTCATCGCCCTTGACCACATGTTCCAGTGTCTCATCCGCGTCATCGACGGCCTGCAGCTGTACCCTGCCCGCATGATGGCCAATCTCAACAAGACCCGCGGCCTCATCTTCTCCTCCAAGGTGCTGCTGGCTCTTGTCGACACGGGCATCACCCGCGAGGATGCCTATGCCATCGTGCAGGAAAACGCCATGGCCACGTGGCACGAGGTGCAGGATTGCGTCTCCGGTCCTACCTTTAAGGAGCGCCTCGAGGCCGATCCGCGCTGCACCGTCAGCCAGGAGAAGCTCGACGAGATTTTTGACCCGTGGGACTTCCTCACCCGCATCGACACGGTCTTCGACCGTCTGGAGCAGTTGAGCTTCGAATAACGTCGGTGTAATTCGACCGCTTGCGGATGCATTTCAACCATTGGCGCCTTGCCCATCTTGGGTGAGGCGCTTTTTTCGTTGCTGCGGCAGCCCCCGGTAATAAAATGAACCTCTACTGCCATTTCGATGAAAAGAGGCGCGTGCCTAGACGTATTAAACGAGTCGTCATTGTCTCGTTCGCGCTCATAGTTCTTGTTGCTGCCTGTACGGCCGTCCTGACGTATACCGATCGAAATAGTTCTTCCTCGCCGAGTACGGCTGACGAGGATCTCCCTGTGCTCAAAATTGGCGTTACGGATAACGACCCCTATGTATATGTCGATACCACAGGCGATTACGCCGGTATCGATATCGATATCGCCCGCGAGGCGTGTGAACGTGCGGGGCTCAAGCCGCAGTTTGTCGATATTGACTGGAACGATCGCGACCGGCTGCTCAAAAATGGTGATATCGATTGCCTATGGTGCGACTATTCGCCCTGTTATCGCGAGGATAAGTATTACTGGACCGAGCCGTATCTAACCGTAACGGTCTCGGTTGCCGCCAAGAAAGCGAGTGGTATCAAGTCCTTGGCGCATCTCGATGGAAGTAGGACCATTGCGGTGATTGCGGGCTCGGTGAGTGAACGTCGATTGCTTGCGGGGGATCTGGGAATCTCGCCGGACGTGCACATCAAATCATATGGCTCTGCCGAGCTCTGCAAAGCCGCTCTAGCCAAAGGATATGTGGACTGCTGGATGGCGGACGTACAGCCGCTTGATCGACTCGTTGCCCAGTACCCCGGCCTTTATCGCGTGTTCGCTGACAACGTTATGACGGTTGACCTGGGTGTCGCGTTTGAGAACAGCTATGAAGGACCGGTCGTAAAGGATCTCAATACCGCGCTGTTCGACATGGATCGAGATGGCACGATTGACCGTATTGTGGGCAATTACAAGGCGGGAGCGACGACGAGTGAGCAAGGAGCGAATTCATGACAAATGATGAGCGCTTCTTGCACAAAAAGAACCTGGTTGTCATAGTCGTCAGCGTTGTTGCCAGCATTGTCTTGCTGAATCTGCTGTTTATGGTCGGCACGCATCGCTGTCTCGATAAAACACTTGGATTCGGTCAAGAGACCGTGGTGTTCTTGGAAAACGCCTGTGAAAAATACGACCGATACGAACAAGGCAGAAAAACCGAGGCGACGCACGATTTGCTCGCCGCGGTCGAATCGTTTGCGACGTTCCTGTCCTCTGACCGCGTTGAGGTTAACGACGATCTTATCGAGCAATTTGTCCATGCCGAGAACCTTTCGGGGCTGATGGTCATGGACTCCGATGGCCATATGGCTGCCCACTACGACATCGATGGTCGCGATCCGCTCATGTTGTGGCGAGAGGAGCTGGCCTGTTCGCCGGTCGCATCGATGTATCAAGGTTCCAACGTGTCCTACTCAACTGTCGTTGAGCGCCGCGGTGTCGTTTTTGCCGTCTGTGCTGTCCCGTATGGCGACGGCGTTGCCCTGGCATACCGCTCATTTGTTTCCGATACGGCGGACGACTATTCATATGCCATAGCCGACGTGCTTGCGAACAGCACCTTCCACCAGGGCCCCACGGTGCTTGTTATGGAGGATGCGGAGATTGTCTCATCCAACAGTGCCGATGCCGATGTGTCGCTCGCCCGACTCCTCACCAGCGCAGGAGTTGAGTGGAAAGACGACGGCCTGACGCGCATCGAATATCGAGGAGACAAATGGTACGCCGTGCGTGCGGCATACAAGGACTATCGCCTGTTTGCGCTGTATCCCAAAGCGGAGGTCATGTCCGGCAGAGTTTCGTTTGTCGCCGCCGGTGTGTTGGTTTGTCTTGCGTTTTGGGTTGTGGTGCTGCTAGCGCGAAATATCGTTGACCATCGAAACTTAGCCGAAAAGGATAAACAGCTCGGCATTATCAATGCCATAAGTGCCATCTACGACTCGACCTTCCTTTTACATCTCGATACGCTCGAGATCGAGGGAATCAACATGTCGCCGGCGATAGCGAAGATATTTGCCGAACACAGCGAGGCGTATGACTTTATGGACACGGTCTGCCGAGATATCGTGAGCCCCGAAAGCCGTGAAGCGGTTGTGGGACTTGTGGATATGAAGACACTTCGGGATCGTATGGAGGGCGTGCCATACTTGGCCGCCGAGGTGCGAGATTGTCGAGGCGCTTGGTACTCGCTACAGGTTGTCCCCCAGCATCGCGATGAGCAAGGCCGGCTGGAGTCGGTCGTCGTGGCGACGCACAACATATCGATGGTCAAGCATGCCGAGGAGCTGTCATACCAAGATAAACTGACGGGGCTTCGCAACCGCAACTATCTTGAATCGCGCGGAGATAGCCTGGTAAACGAGGACTTGCCCGTGAGCGTGATTATGTTGGACTGCAATTATCTCAAGCGGACCAACGACATCTATGGTCACGAGATGGGGGATGAACTGCTGCGACGGACGGCGTCCGTGCTGCGGCGGGTGGCTGGTGCGGATTATCTGCCGATGCGCCTTGGCGGCGACGAGTTTTTGCTGGTTTGCCCCCATACTGACAACGAGTCTGCGCTCGGGCTGGAACAGGACCTTCGTCTCGGTCTTGCCGCGGTAAGCGATGAGGCCCTGACGGTTAGCGCATCGATTGGCGTGGCGACCGTCGAGACGGCTGGAAATACGCTGGCCGATGTATATCGTGCCGCCGACCACAATATGTATCGGGAGAAGCGCACGGTCCACGCACAGGGTGCGGACTGCTAATCTTGCCCCCACGAGTCCATGCATCGTAGGATGTTGAATCGGTGCTTGCGATAATAAGTCGGCCCAGGCGGGGATAATAGACTCCTGAAATATCTTTATGAGAGGGGATCTCAATGATTAGTTTTGACTACAAGCCGCAGGGCGTGTGTGCTCGCAATATTCACCTTAATCTTTCTGACGACGGCAGCAAGGTGCTGGGTGTCGAATTTACCGGCGGCTGCGACGGCAACCTCAAGGCCATCTCCAGACTGGTCGAGGGTGCTCCTTCCGATCGCGTGATTGAGGTTCTTGCCGGCAACACGTGCGGTATGAAGAAGACCTCGTGTGCCGATCAGCTCACGCGCGCCATCGAGGCCGCTCGCGCCGAGATCGCCTAATGGGCATCGCTGATCGCTTTAAGAATGGAATAACGCGTCGAGGTTTTGTGCTGGGTGGTGCTGCTACCGGTGCTGCTGCCGTACTGGCCGGATGCTCGAAAAAAACGGGCACGAGTGATGACGCCGCTGGCGAGCCGCAGGTTATCAAAGACGATTCGAAGATTGTCTCGATCACTGATGAGTACGAAGCCGTCGACATCGATCTTGAGCCCGCGGCCTCGTGGACGCTGCCGCTGGGCACGCTGCTGTACTACTGCGATGGCGACTACGCTGCCGCGATGATGGCGCCTGCTTCTGCCCTGCATGCTAATACGCTCGGCGTGCTCAACCTGGGCGATGGTTCGCTTATCACGCTTATCGAGGATCCCATAGAGGGCACCGGGTACGCGTTTTACGATGTCCGCGCCGGCGATGGCGTGTTTGCGTGGGTGGAGATGAACTTCGCGAATTCGTCGTGGAAGCTCTACGCTCAAAATCTGTCGGGCGCTTCGCTTGCCGGTGATGTGGTTGAGCTCGACCGGGGCGGCAAGGACTACGATCCGCCGCTGTTCACGGCGTTCGAGTCATCGGTCATCTGGTATAAGATGCCTTCGGCGGGTGGCAATAAAACGAGCAACGATTCGTTCTGCTATCGCCGCTCGCTCGACGAGTCCAAGGCGGAGACAATTTGGAAGTCGACGGGCCGCTTCGCATCCGCCCCGCGCGTGAGTGACGGCATCTTGACCATCTCTCCGCGCGTTCGCAGCGACGAGGGCGTCTACTACGGCATGACGGCAATCGACCTGACCGACGACAACAACACCAAACGTGCCCAGCTGGTCCTCCCCTCGTCGGTCTCGCCTTTTGAGGCCGTATATATGGGCGACACCTTTGTGTTTTCCATCGAGGCGACCTATAGCGGCGTGGGCAGCCTGGGCAATATGGGCACCTATATCGGTAATGAAGGCGGGCCGTATCTCTTCCTTTCGCGCGAGCCGCTCGCGTGTGCCGCCGGCAAGAAGAATAAATACCTCGTTAAGGTCCAGGCATCGCATTTCCTAATCGATACCTCTGCCAAAACCTACGGCTCGCTGTTGTCGCCCGATCGTGCTTTGGAATATGGCGATTATCCTGCTACGGCGGGAAAATCGGACTCATTCCTTACCTATGCGACGGTGCGAAACAGCCAGGGTATACCCGAGACGGTTACCGCACGCCTATTCTCTCTTTGACCTTAGAGGGGTTAAAAAGGCGTCAACAGGGGAATAAGCGCGTTGTAATTGTGAGTACCGCCCGCCGAGCTGCCGTGCCATAGCGGCGCTCGGTGGGCTCAGGTGCGTTAAAATGGGCTTGTTCTTAGCTAATTGAGACAGGGGGGCCGTGTTATGGCTTCAGATGCAAAAAAGATTCTGTTGGTCGAGGATGAGAAGGCAATCCGTGACGCTGTCGCTGCCTATCTCGAGCGCGAGGGCTATTGGGTTGTGGGCGTGGGCGATGGCCAGTCCGCTATCGAGGAGTTCGAGAAGCATCAGTTCGATCTGGTCGTGCTCGACCTCATGCTCCCTAAAATCCCCGGCGAGCGCGTTTGCCGCACCATTCGCGATACCTCGGACGTCCCCATCATTATGCTGACGGCCAAGGGCGAGATTGAGGACCGTATTATCGGTCTCGAGCTCGGCGCCGACGACTACCTGATCAAGCCGTTCTCTCCGCGCGAGCTCGTCGCGCGCGTTCGCGCCCTGTTCCGTCGTGCCCACCAGGCCGACGAGCCGGCCGTCGAGGTGCTCGACTTTGGCGATCTGGTCATCGACATTTCGGGCCACAAGATTTTGGTCGAGGGCAAGGAGGTCGACCTGACGGCTTCCGAGTTCAAACTGCTCACCACGCTTGCCCGTCACCCCGGCCGCGTCTATAACCGCATGGAACTGGTCGAGAAGGTGCTCGGCTATGACTTTGAGGGTTACGAGCGCACCATCGACAGCCACGTGAAGAACCTTCGCGCCAAGCTGGGCGACGATCCCAAGAAGCCCAAGTGGCTCTACACCGTCCACGGTGTCGGCTACCGCTTCGAGGCTCCGACCAAGACCGATAAGTCGGACGAGAAATAAGGGAAATCACATATGACACCTGCGCGCTTTGAAATCGGGCAAAAGCATAAGCAGGAGAACGAGGCGGGTTCCAAAGCTAGTTGGAACACGCCTCGTTCCGATTCACGGCCAACGATGAGCTATCCCTCGCGCATGGCCCTGGCTTTCGCCCTGACTTCGCTCATGACGGTATTGGTGCTGGTGGGCGTAGTCTCTGTTGTATGGGGTACGGTTTTTACGGACTACACGCGCTCCAATATTGTCGAAATCGCCAATTCCGCTGCCGAAAAATTGGCAACGTCATATGAGGAAAACGGCTCCTGGACCGCGGGGGAACTGCGTACGGTCGCGACATCGAGTTTGGTGTCCGACGATCTTGGCATGCAGGTCGTCAATAAAAAGGGCGTTATCGTCTACGACGACTCGTGGCCCTCGGCAAGCGCCACTGCCGATGTGCGTGAAAATCAGGCGACGACCGACGGCACGAGCGGCAAGAGGGCTTCGCATAGCCCGGTCTCGTCGGCACCCACCGGATCGGACAGCGTTGCCAATGTCGAGATCGTAACGTCCTCCGGCGAGCATGTCGGACAGGTCAAATTGTGGGCGATCGGCTCCGATGCCCTGCTCACCAAGGCGGATTCTGCGTTTAGGGAGAAGACCTTTAACGCCATGGCGCTCGCCGCGGTTGTGGCCATTTGCATTTCGGTCGTTATCGGAGCGCTCATGTCGCGCATGCTCACCAAGCCGATTCATCGCATTACCAGCACGGCCAAACAAATACGTGACGGCGATCTGTCCGCTCGAACGGGCTTGCGCGGCGACGATGAGATCGATCAGCTGGGAGAGACCTTCGACGAGATGGCAACCTCGCTCGAGAAGGACATGAAGCACGAGAAACGCCTGACCTCGGATGTCGCGCACGAGCTTCGCACGCCGCTCATGGCCATGCTCGCAACGGTCGAGGCCATGCAGGATGGGGTATATCCCACCGACAACGAGCATCTGGAGACGGTTGCCTCCGAGACGCGCCGCCTGGCCCGTCTGGTGCAGCAGATGCTCGACCTGTCGCGTATGGAAAACAGTACTGCGCCGCTCAACCTGGAGCCGGTAGACATGGTGCCGTTTGTGCGTTCGATTGTGAATGGCCAGGAGCGTCTATTCGCCGACCGCGATCTACGCTTGCGCTTTGCGGATGAAACCCAGGGTCATGACGATGTCGTCGAGGCCGATCCCGATATGATCACGCAGTGCGTTATCAATCTCCTGAGCAACGCCATGCGCTATACCCCCGAGGGCGGCTGGGTCGTGGTATCGGTGCTCAGCGACCGCAAGCACGTCAACATCGCGGTTTCGGATACGGGAATCGGTATCGCCAAGGATGATTTGTCGCGCATTTTCGGTCGTTTTTGGCGCGCCGACGCCAGTCGTGCCCGCGAGGCGGGCGGCCTGGGCGTGGGCCTTGCCGTGACCAAGCAGATCGTCGAGCGCCATCACGGCTACATATCCGTGGAGTCGGAGCTTGGAAAGGGTACGACTTTTACGATTCATCTGCCTCGCGAGCACACGGCGGACGCGGCATCTACTACAATGGAGCACTAGCTTTTCGCTATTCGGTGAAGGAGGGGTCTCGTCCCTGCCGCTCCGGGTTTGCGAAAACGTGCGGGAAAGAGCCCGCATTACTGTCGTATTTTGGTAAGGAGTGACTCACGTGACAACGATGGAGCGTCGTCCGGATTCCCGTGGCAAGGTTCGTGATATCTACGATGCCGGTGAAAACCTGCTGATGGTCGCCACCGACCGCATTTCTGCGTTCGACTTCATTCTTCCCGACGAGATTCCGTTTAAGGGAGAGGTGCTCAACCGCATCTCGGCATTCTGGTTCGATAAGTTTGCCGACATTGTTCCCAACCACCTCGTCTCCATCGACCCGGCTGATTTCCCCGGGGAGTTTGCCGAGTATCGTGACTATCTCGCTGGCCGCGCCATGCTGGTCAAGAAGGCCCAGACGATTCCTATCGAGTGCATCGTCCGCGGCTATCTGACCGGTTCGGGCAAGAAGACCTATGACGAGAACGGCACCGTATGCGGCATCCAGCTGCCCGAGGGTCTGACCGAGGCCTCCAAGCTTCCCGAGCCGCTGTTCACGCCGTCCACGAAGGCCGAGATCGGCGACCACGACGAGAACATCTCGTTCGAGCGTTGCTGTGAGATTGTGGGCGAGGACATCGCCACGCAGATTCGCGACCTGTCCCTCAAGATTTACAAGGCTGCCGCCGAGTACGCTGCGACCCGTGGCATCATCATCGCCGACACCAAGTTCGAGTTTGGTGTCATCGATGGCCAGGTCACGCTGATCGACGAGTGCCTCACGCCCGACTCCAGCCGTTTCTGGCCTGCCGCCAGCTACGAGGAGGGCAAGATTCAGCCCAGCTACGACAAGCAATTCGTCCGCAATTGGCTCAAGGCCAACTGGGATATGACGGGGGAGACTCCGCACCTGCCCGCCGAGGTCATCGATGGCACGTCCGAGCGCTATCGCGAGGCCTTCCAGATCATCACGGGCTCCCAGTTCACAAGCATGAAGGAGAATGCATAAGTGAGTACCCGTAGCGCCACGAACAAGCGCACGCAATCCCACGAGGTTACCGGGGTTGCGCGCAAGTCCGCCGCATCCGCCAAGCCAGCTCGCCAGGCAGCGAGCTCCGTTCGCGTCGTGCCGGCTTCGTCTAAGGCCCGCCGCAAAGAGCTCGAGAAGGGTGAGAACCTGGAGGGTCTTTCCAAGGAGGAAAAGCGCGCCCGCAAGGCCAAGCAGCGCGCCAAGGAGGATCGCATCTATACGGTGTCGAATATCCTTCTTAAACAGGATGAGGACTACACCAAGCGCCGCCGCATCTGGTGGATTGTGCTCGCCATCGGCATGGTGCTCGTCGTGGCAATTTGGGCTTCGCTGTACTTCGCTCCCGCTGGCGTGGTGTCCAGCCCCATCCAGATGGTCGGCATCGTTTTGTCCTATGTCATCATCTTGGGCGACTTCATCTACGACTTCGTGCGCATCCGTCCCCTGCGTAATATGTATCGCTCGCAGGCCGAGGGCATGTCCGATAACAAGCTCAACGCTCTTATCGAGCGCTCTGCTGCCGAGGAGGACAAGAAGGCCTCCAAGAAGAAGTAGCGTTTGTATTCATACTTATCGCTAAGATATAAGGCGCGTCGTTTTTACGGCGCGCCTTTTTACTGTTCTATAGATAGATGGAGTGGCACATGATTCGAGCTGCCCTGACGGTCGAAGAAGCTCTGGAGGGCATGAAGGCCCTGGAGCCCAAGATTAAAAACTACGCGCGCCTGGTTGTCCGCAAGGGCGTAAACGTCAAGCCGGGCCAGGAGGTTGTCGTTCAGTCTCCGGTCGAGTGCGCGTCGTTTGCGCGCGTGGTGGTCGCGGAGGCTTATGCGGCCGGCGCTGGCCACGTGACAGTCATTTGGGCCGACGATGCCGTGACAAGGCTCACCTACGAGCATGTCGAGAAAAGCTATTTTGAGCAGACGCCCGAGTGGAAGCGCCTGCAGCTGGATTCCCTTGCCCAGGACGGCGCCTGCTTTATCTTTATCGAGGGTGCGGACCCCGCGGCTCTCAAGGGCATCGATCCTGCCAAGCCCGCCGCCGCATCCAAGGCGAGGAACACGCAGTGCAAGGTGTTCCGCCGCGGACTGGATTACAACATCAACCCGTGGTGCATCGCCGGTGCGCCGGTTGTTGCCTGGGCGCGCGAGGTGTTCTCGGGCGATGCGGATGAGGTTGCGATCTATAAGCTGTGGAATGCGATTCTGCACACCGCTCGCGCCGATGGCCAGGACCCGGAGAGCGACTGGGAGCTCCATGACGCTGCGTTCGAAAAGAATCTGCGCTTCCTGAACGATAGCCGTTTTGACTGCCTGCGCTATACCGCTTCGAATGGAACCGATCTGGTAATCGGCATGACGAAGGGCCATGAGTGGGCCGGCGGCAAAGGCGAGACGCCCGACGGTCATCCCTTCTTCCCCAACATTCCTACTGAGGAGGTCTTTACGTCGCCCGACCGCATGCGTGCTGATGGAATCGTCTATTCCGCCATGCCGCTCATTCACCACGGCAACAAGGTCGACGATTTTTGGATTAAGTTCGAGAACGGTCGCGTGGTGGATTATGACGCCCGCGTGGGCAAGGCGACGCTGGCAAGCATTATCGAAACTGACGAGGGCGCTGCTCATTTGGGCGAGGTCGCGCTCATTTCCAAGAACACGCCGATTCGCGAAAGCGGCGTCCTGTTCTATGACACGCTCTATGACGAGAACGCAAGCTGCCACCTTGCGCTGGGTGTCGGCTTCCCCGAGTGTATCGAGGGCGGATACGATATGTCCAAAGAGGAACTCCTGGAGCATGGCGTCAACGTTTCGAGTACGCATGTCGACTTTATGATCGGCACAGACGACATCGATATTACGGGCATTACACCTGATGGACGTGAAGTTGTGATTTTCCAGAACGGCCAATGGAGTTGGGAATAGTCCCAGACCGTGGTACAATGCCACCCGCGGGCCGTTAGCTCAGCTGGCAGAGCAGGGGACTTTTAATCCCAAGGTCCAGGGTTCGAACCCCTGACGGCCCACCATAGAAAAGAAAAGCGACTGGCGGATGCCGGCCGCTTTTTTTGTTGCCGCGCCACGGGCTCGAACCCGTCGGGGCGCGGAGCGCCGCAGCGGCCGCCTGCGGAGCAGGCTGAACCCCTGACGGCCCACCCAAAGAAAGGAAAACGAAATGAAAACAGATAGATACGGAATTAGCGGCAGCACATTAAAGATAATAGCAGCCATTTCGATGGTTCTCGATCATGTAAGCAGGATCATCCTGACCAATGGAATCATGACTCACGCATCGTACAGTCAGATATCAGACGAACAGTGGGCGATTTTAAGCGAAGCTTCGGATGTGCTTCATGTTCTTGGCAGAATTGCATTTCCCTTATTTTGCTTTTTGATAGTTGAGGGATTTTTGCATACTCATGACATAAAGAAGTACCTGCGAAATATGCTTGTCTTCGCAATCATTGCGGAGCCCATATACGATTTCGTTCAAACTGGGCAACTATTTGACCTTCGGCAACAAAATGTTATGTATGAGCTCCTGCTTTCCTTGGTCTTTTTGATTATTCTGGAAAAGATACAAAGTCTTTCAAAATGGAGAAGGTACTTCGCAGAAACTGCTCTGATTGTTTTGACAGCACTGGCAGCTGAATACACTAAACTAGATGGCGGTGTGTATGGCATTCTGCTTGTGGCTGCATTCTATTTATTCCACGACAGCAAGGCCAAGATGTTCTTTGCTGCAGTATGCGCAGTGCTCCTTTCGTCATGCCATATAGTTGGCGGCGGATTTGAGTTTGCTGCAGCTAATGTATTTAATCCTGATGTTGCTGCCGCGGTCGTTTCGTTGTTGCTTATCAATTTTTATAATGGCAAGCGAGGGCTGAAGCTGAAATATTTCTTCTACATTTTCTATCCGGCACATCTTGCTCTGCTTTATGGTGCCTCACTTATTGTTTTGAACTGCCTTTAAAAACTCTCAAACAAGTCTCTGAAAGCAGAAACAAATTGACCCTAAGACTGCTTGTGAATTTCTGGAAGACCGGAGAGATGCGAGGATAGGCAACGAGGGCTGCAGGAAGATGCTTCTCAGTTCTCTGGCGGATCGCATGTATCCGTAAGAGGATCACTTCCACACACTCATTAGTAACAGTGATAAACACGGCAGATTCTCAAAACATGAGGCTGCGGAGGTTGAACGACGCTTCGAAAGCATGCATGGCAGCGAGAAAATGAGTTCGGAAGCGCCCTCTGGATGCTCCAGCATAGAATAGAAAGCGATCGACTCCGGTTGGTCGCTTTTTTTGTTACCGGTGCACGGGTTCGAACTCGAACTTCACTATGTATAAGAACGCTTGGCGAACAAAACCTGCCTTTTACCGACGGGAAACAAATGGCTGATGCTTTTGGAGTAAAGTGACGCTCCAGAGATGACCGATGCCTTAACACCTATAAACCAGCTGGTCATCGCCAATATCAGAAGCGGATGCTTCAATCTAGACCTCAGTGACGCGACTGAGGGACCTATTCATTTGTGAACAAAATATGGAGTGCCGGATTCCCGCCCCGCACGCCCCTCCGGTCTGGCAATATATCTCCTTGCCGCGCGGCCCGGTGGAACCGGATGGACCGCGGGGCGTGCACCTTGAGAACCGGATACTGCGAGGATGGACACGATGAAGTGTCGCATCCGGGCAGACATCGAACCATTTGAAATGGTCTAACTTGGATTTGTTTTTCGCAAGGCCGCCGAGAGGCGGCCCCGAGAAATTCCTTTTC
>JAIIWC010000043.1 GCA_022745215.1 Collinsella sp.
GCACCCAACAGGCCCTCTCGGGGGCAGGGACGTTCGGCCGTGCGCGGGCGCCCGGTCGGCGGCCCGTTCTGGGCGCGCCTCAATCGTAGCCCGAGACGGTCCCGGGCTGACAATTTCGACTGTAATGGACGTTCTTAAACGACTAGCCGTTAAGGAACGTCCCCAACGGCTACGTCCACTCATTCCGTGCGGGTTATATGCAGGTTTGCCTGCGCACGCTATCATATATGGGTTAGACCGCAACTATGTACCCCATACGCGAAGGGATGCGCATGTATCTGAAGATCGACATGCTCTAGCTGGACTTACCCCCGCAGCGGCGCCCCGCGCCCCATCAATTCTGCCGATTTTCACCTTCACGCATATAAAGGAGTCCCGTCATGCGCGACAAGCTCGAAAAGATCATCAAGGCCTACGAGGAGCTCGAGAAGAAGCTTTCCGACCCGGCCGTCGCCTCCGATATCAAGGAGTTCACGCGTCTCAACAAGGAGTACGCGCACCAGTCCGACCTCATCGCCGCCTCGCGCGAGTACATCGGCGCGCTTGATGACATCGAGGCTGCCAAGGAAATGCTCCACGATACTACCGATGCCGATGAGAAGGAGATGCTCCAGATGGACATCTCCGAAAACGAGGCCAAGCTTCCCCAGCTCGAGGAAGACATTAAGTACATGCTCATCCCGAGCGACCCCAACGACGACAAGAACACCATCGTCGAGATTCGCTCCGCCGCCGGTGGCGACGAGGCGGCCATCTTTGCCGGCGATCTGTACAAGATGTATCAGCGCTTCTGCGAGTCGCGCGGCTGGAAGACCACCGTGCTCGACTCCAGCCCCAGCGAGGCCGGCGGCTTTAAGTCTATCGAGTTCAAGGTCGAGGGCGACCGCGTCTACTCCGTCATGAAGTTCGAGTCCGGCGTGCACCGCGTCCAGCGCGTTCCCAAGACCGAGTCCCAGGGCCGTATCCAGACCTCCACGGCGACCGTCGCCGTACTTCCCGAGGCCGAGGAAATCGACGTTCAGATCAACCAGTCCGACCTGCGCATCGACACCTACTGTGCCTCCGGCCCTGGCGGTCAGTGCGTTAACACCACCTACTCCGCCGTGCGCATCACCCACCTGCCCACCAACACCGTGGTGCAGTCGCAGGAGCAGCGCTCCCAGATTCAGAACCGCGAGGTCTGCATGCAGATGCTGCGCGCCCGTCTGTACGAGATGGAGCTCGAGAAGCAGCAGGCTGAGCTCGGTGCCGAGCGCCAGAGCCAGATCGGCCACGGCAACCGTTCCGAGAAGATTCGTACCTACAACCAGCCCCAGGACCGCGTGACCGATCACCGCATCGGTTTCAACTCCACCTACAACGGCGTCCTCCTGGGCGACCAGCTCGGCACCGTCATCGAGGCACTCGCCGCCGCCGAGCGAGCCGAGAAGCTGGCACAGGCAGTCTAAGTTCCGCCGTTCTACCGAACGGCGGACCAGCCGACGCTGCGCGCCGTCCAGAGCGACAATTTGTCATTCAAAAGGCAAGGCATGACCAGAAGGTCTATGCCTTGCCTTTTTCATGCCAACTTGTTTGCTCTGGACGTCGCTCGCTGACATTGCCAAAACATCGGCGTTTCCTTGGTTGTCAAATGATCCGCAGGGAGTCATTGGTGACATTGCCTTGATATTTTATTCAGTCGGCTGTTATGGCATTTGAGCTGCTTACCTGCTTAAGGTAATTGACGGCATATATCTGCTATCGAAAATATTGCTCGAAAAATTGTCCAAGAAGTCGCGGGGCGATTTTTGATGGGTCGCGCGTCAAGCGATGTGACAAGTTCTTGGTTAGATATTGGTCAGTTTTGGGGCAACCTTGCCAAAAGCTTGACGGATGCAGATTTAGACGTCGACGAATGAACGCTCTAGGCAGGCTCCAAGCAAAATTCTGGGCTGATTATCGATAATCGCCTTCAATCGTCCCTTGCCAAGCGCTGGCCTCGCGTACAATCTGCTCCGACATTCGCGCGCCGTCCGGCGCTTAAGAGGGGAGGGCCCCATGGCAAACGAGATCTGGACCATCAAGCGTTGTCTCGAGTGGACCAAGGAGTACCTAGCCGAGCGCGGCGAGGAGCACCCCCGTCTTTCTGCCGAGTGGCTGCTGTGCGCAGCTACGGGTCTGGCGCGCATCGACTTATATATGCGCATGGACGAGACGCTTAACGCGGCCCAGCTCGAGACCATGCACGCGGCCGTCGTTCGTCGCGCCAAGGGCGAGCCGCTGCAGTACATCACCGGCAGCACGCAGTTTCGCATGATCGACGTCGCGTGCGCCCCCGGCGTGCTCATCCCGCGCCCCGAGACCGAGATGCTCGTCGAAGAAGTCCTGAACTATCTGGATACCGAGGTGCTGAGCCCCGAGGCTGCTGCCCGTCAGCGTGTTGAGCTGCCTTGGAACGATGAGGTCGAGCAGGCCCGCAAAGCCGAAGCGGCGCTGGCCGACGAACGCGCGACCGCCGAGCGCCGTGCTGCCAACCTGACGGCCGCCGATGAGGCTGCGCTGGGTAGCGACGTGCTCGGTAGCCGTGCCTATGCCGAGGAGCTGGCCGACCGCGAGGCAGAGGAAGCCGCCGCGCAGGCAGCAGAAGCCGAAGCCGCAAAAGCCGCCGAGCCCGAGCTCGACGAATACGGCATCGCCATCGAGTGTGCCGATCAGAAGATGGCTTCAGCTCAGGATGCCGCTGCGCCTGCTCCAACCGAGCCCCGCATCGCCCGCGTTCTCGAGGTCGGCTGCGGCACGGGCTGCATCTCGCTCTCGCTTGCCTGGGAGCGACGCGGCCACGTTACCTGCACCGCTACCGATATCGAGCCGCGCGCCATCGATCTGGCCACCAAAAATCGCGATGCGCTCGGGCTCACGTCCGACGAGGTCGCCTTCAGTCTCACGAACCTGGTGAGCTCCATTCCCCGTGAAGAGTGGGGCACCTTTGACGTACTCGTCTCCAACCCGCCCTACATCCCCACCGATGTCATGCGCTCGCTGCCGCACGAGGTCAAGGACTTTGAGCCCGATCTGGCGCTCGAGGGTGGCGCCGACGGCCTCGATATCTTCCGCCGCTTGCTCAACGCGGCGCCCTACATGTTGCGCGCCGGCGGCCTCTTTGCCTGCGAGCTTTACGAGGGCGCGCTCGACGCTGCGGCCGAGCTCTGCCGCCAAGCGGGTCTGTCGGACGTGCGCATCGTCCACGACCTCACCGATCGCCCCCGCATCGTCCGAGCCATCGTCACCGAGCCCAAACAGCGCCAGTAATATTTATTAACTGGTTAGCAAAAATTATAAATTAGTTTATAATTAGGACGGCTGAAAGAGGTCGGCCCATGCAACCCCCTACCTTTCGGGAAATCATTGCCCTACTCAAGCACGATGGATTCGTGAAGGTCGCGCAAGTCGGTAGTCATGCTAAGTATGTTTCTGGTGACCGTGTTGTCACCGTGAACGGCTCTGGTGGCGATCGACCAAAGAAGGGCACATGGGCAAGTATTCGTCGCCAAGCTGGATGGTAGTTGGAGGCAAAATGAGGCAGCGATTTACCTATGACTGCGTTCTCATAAAAGAAGACGACGGTTACTGCGCTAGCTTCCCGCAGATTCCCGGCGCCTTTGCCGATGGCGATACGCGCGAAGAAGCGATTGCCCATGCCACCGAGGCGCTGATGGCGTTTTTGGCCGACGACCTCAACAACGGTTTGACTCCGGCAGGGTACGAACGCTCGGCCGAGGTCGTGGCCCTTTCAGTCGAAATCGACCACGAGGACGCTCGGGAAGCGGCGTGCCGAACATTTAAAGACGCAGCGCTGGACCTCAAAGTCTCCGCTCCGCGGATTACCGCGCTGGTCAAAGCCGGAAAGCTCGATGTTGAACTCGTCGACGGCCGTCGGATGATAACGATAGACAGCATCGAGCGCTACGCCGCCCAAGAACGCCACGCCGGCAGGCCAAAGAAGTTCGTCGCAGTCCAATAACCCCCTCACTTTCACCGACTACTAGAGCCGCTCACCAAACCAACATGCGCTCTGGGCAAATAGGTTGAACGTTTCGTGCGAGAATGCCCCACAGTAAACAAACTTGCACCAGAGCGTAAGGGGCTGGCATACACATGCAGACGGTCTATCGGGTATACGAGGGAACGCGCGAGCCGCATCGGCTTGCCGTCGAGCGCACGGCCGAGGTGCTCGGCCGCGGCGGCCTGGCTTTGATCCCGACCGAGACCGTCTACGGTGTCGCCGTGGCAGTCAACGCCTTCTCGGACGCCGTGCCCCAAGATACAAGCGAATTCCCATCGTGGCCGCGAGATCCGCAGGCCACCGTCAACGGCGCCGCGGTCCCCGCACTCGGTACCGGCTATCGTCGTATCTTTACCCTCAAGCAGCGCGAGCTCACCCAAACGGTTGCCTGGCTGGTCGATGATGCCGAGGCACTCGACCGCTATGGCGTGGATATCCCTAACGAGGCCCGCGTACTCGCGCGACGATGCTGGCCGGGAGCCCTGACTATCGTGGTCAAGGCGGCTCCCTGCGTGCCGGTCTTTATGCGCGCCGCAGACGGCACGGTGGCACTTCGCGCGTCGGCCTCGCCTGTGGTGCAGGCGCTCATCCGCGCCTGCGGCAGTCCACTTGCCTGCACGAGCGCCAACACGCACGGCGCGCCCTCGCCGGCAAGCTTTGCCGCCGTCGAGGGTCGCATCCTGGAGGGGGTCGATGTTGCCGTCGACGCCGGTGAGACCCCGTGTCGCGACGCCTCGACCATCGTGTCGTTTCAGCACGGCGAGCTCCAGATCCTGCGCCAAGGCGCACTTCCCGCATCAGAGATCGAACGGGTCCTGTCCGACCCGATGCAATAGAAAGGTTTAAGCGATGTCGTTGAATCTGGGCAGCCTGGGCATGGAAGATGCCTCGTTTGACTTTGGCGGTTCCTACATCATGGCGCTCGACTGCGGCACCACCTCGGTACTTGCGACCATCGTCGACGAGTACGGCTGCATCGTCGCGCAGGCACGTCGCAGCGTCAAAACCAGCTTCCCGCGTCCCGGTTGGGTAGAGCAAGACCCCATGGCGGTCCTTGCCAGCCAGATCGCGGTCATGATGGAAGTCCAGTTTAAGAGCGGTATCCACTCCGACCGCATTGCCGCCATCGGCATCTCCAACCAGCGCGAGACCACGGTGGTCTGGGACCGTGTGAGCGGTCAGCCGATCTATAACGCCATCGTATGGCAGTGCCGCCGTACCGCACCTCTGATCGACGAGCTGGTCGAGCAGGGCGCAGAAGGGCTGGTGCGCTCCCGCACGGGACTCACGCTCGACCCGTATTTCTCGGCCTCCAAGGTGCAGTGGATTCTCGACAACGTCGACGGCGCACGCGAAAGCGCGGCGGCGGGCGACCTCATGTTTGGCACCATCGACACCTGGCTCATCTACAACCTCACCGGCGGCCAGGTCTTTGCCACCGACTACACCAATGCCAGCCGCACGGCACTCTTTAATATCCATACGCTCGATTGGGACGACGACCTGCTGGCACTCTTTGACGTTCCACGTTCCATGATGCCCGAGGTTCGCTGGAGCTCGGGCGACTACGGCCGCGTCGCGAGCGACATCATGACCAACATGCCGCCCATCATGGGCGTGGCGGGTGACCAGCAGGCGTCGCTGTTCGGCCACTGCTGTTTCCGTCCCGGCCAGACCAAAAACACCTATGGCACTGGCTGCTTTATGCTCATGAACACCGGCGACGAGATCGTCGAATCCAAGAATGGCCTGGTCTCCACCATCGGTATCGCTGCGGACGGCAAAGTCAGCTATGCGCTCGAGGGCTCTATTTTTGCCGCCGGCTCAACGATGAACTGGCTTCGCAACAACATGGGCATCATCTCGAGCGTGAGCGAGTCGGCACAACTCGCCGCTTCGATTAGCGACAACGAGGGCTGCTACTTCGTTCCCGCCTTTGCGGGTTTGGGTGCTCCCTGGTGGGACCCGCATGCCCGCGGTATCGTGTGCGGTCTGACCGGCGCCTCGAGCCGTGCGACCATCGTACGTGCCGCCTGCGAATCCATGGCATATCAGAGCTACGACGTGCTGCGCGCCATGGAGCAGGACGTGGGGCTTTCGATCGAGCGCCTGTCTGTCGATGGCGGTGCCTCGCGCAACGAGTTCATCATGCAATTCCAGGCCGATCTGCTGGATATCCCCGTGCTGCAATGCGAGACGGTGGAGACCACGGCAATCGGTGCCGCGTACTTGGCGGGTCTTGCCGTCGGCTATTGGGAAGACCTGGAAGAGCTGGAGCAAAATGCCCAGATCGTTAGGACCTTCCTTCCCCACATGTCCGCCAAGCGTCGCGAGCAAAACCTTGCGGGCTGGCGTGATGCAGTCAGGCGCTCGCTCAGCACCGCACAGTAGGGCTGCGATGGGCTGCTCGATACAACAAACCGCTAAACTAATGCATGGCGTGCGGCGGCAACATTGCTGCGCGCCTTGTCAGCAAGGCCGTTTTGCGGCCGCAACGAAAGGGGCAATCAATCCATGACCGTCACCTACGATGCGTCCCGTGTGACGCTTGTCGATCACCCGCTCGTCCAGCACAAGCTGTCGATCCTGCGCGACAAAAACACCGGCACCAACCAGTTCCGTCAGCTCGTGCGCGAACTCGCGCTTTTTGACGGCTACGAGGCCATGCGCGACCTGCCTATGGAAGACGTCGAGGTCGAGACCCCCATCACTACCGCCGCGTTCAAACAGCTTGCCGGCAAGAAACTCGCCATCGTGCCCATCCTGCGTGCGGGCCTTGGCATGGTCGACGGCATCCTCGACCTGGTGCCCTCCGCTCGCGTGGGCCACATCGGCATGGAGCGCGACGAGGTCACCCACGAGCCGCACGAGTATTACTGCAAGATGCCCAAGGATATCGACCAGCGCATCTGCCTGGTCGTCGACCCCATGCTTGCCACGGGCGGTTCGGCCGAGATGGCCATCAGCTACCTGCGCGAGCGTGGTGTCAAGGACATCCGCATGCTGTGCATCGTCGCGGCCCCCGAGGGCCTCAAGTCGCTGACCGAGAAGGACCCAGATGTGCATATCTATACCTGCGCCATCGACGACCATCTCAACGAGGCTGCCTACATCGTTCCCGGCCTGGGCGACGCCGGCGATCGCATCTACGGCACGCTCTAGTCGCTGAGCTAAGACGGCCGCGGCTGCAAATACGAAGAAACGGTGCGCGCGGACGAACAAAAGGCGACCGCGCGCACTCCTGTTAACGGACGTTTTGCCCTGCAGGGTTCGAGAAAAACGTATTACCGTACCTGCGGCATAAAGAAGGTCTTAAGAAAACGAACAGGTGCGTATTAACCGATGCTTTTTCGGTTGTACTTTAGCGATTGGCTCGTACAATAGTCACCAATGTTTGGCGGGAACTGTTCTGTGAAGCGTTAAAAAGGAAAGTGAGGACGCCAGTGTTTCAGATAGCCGATCTGCTCGCTATCGTTGCAGGCGCCATCGCGGGCGCAATTGCCTTCCTTCCCTTTGTCTTTACGCTCAAGCCGGTTCTTGACGATAAACAGAATGCGGACATGCTCAAGGGTATGGTGAGTCTGGCGGTCTCGGCAATCGCGTTGCTTGTCTTTACCTTGGTTGTGTTTGTGTTGTTCGGAGAGGCATTTCGCATGTTCCTCCTGGGCGAGGCGATCGGCTTCGTGGCCTTTATGGCCGCCTGCACGGTTCGCGTCGCCAAGGCGCTGCGAGATCCTCATGAGGTCGAAAGGTAAGTCGTGGAAATTTTTGAAAAGCTGCCTGATGAGATTAATCATCTGGTCAGCGAGTTCAGCTCCACCCCTGTCGTGGGCGATCTGAGCTGCGGCATCACGCAGTACTCGTTTTGGCTGATCGTCTCCACGATCGTGCTCCTGATCGTCCTGGCCGTGTTCAAGAAGAAGCAGACCCTGGTTCCCAAGGGCTTCTTCGTCAACGGTTTCGAGTACATCATCGAGTACGTCGAGAACGATATCGGCAAGGGCGTCGTGGGTGAGAACTGGAAGAAGCACTTCCCGTTCCTGTGCTCGCTTTTCCTGTTCATCCTGATCAATAACATGATCGGCCTGATTCCGGGAATGAAGCCCGGCACCGGCGCAATCGGCTCCACCGCCGCGCTCGCCATCTTCGCCTTCGTGTACTTCATCTACTACGGATGCAAGGCCCACGGCGTGATCGGCTACATCAAGAGCCTCGCCCCGCAGGGCGTGAGCTTCCCGATGAACGTGCTTGTGTGGGTCGTCGAGCTTTTCTCGACCTTCCTGCGTCTCATCACGCTCGCCGTCCGTCTGTTCTGCAACATGTTCGCAGGACACGTGGTCATGGGCTCGTTCGCCATCATGGCGAGCATGTTCATGCAGCCGCTGCTTCAGCAGGTTTCCGCGGCCCACGCCGTCGGCGCCCTGCCTTCGCTGGCCTGGCTTGCCATCCTCATCCTGATCTATGCGATCGAGCTTGTGGTCGGCGCCATCCAGGCCTACGTCTTCACGGTCCTTACCGCCGTGTATGTCTCCGAGGCAGAGGAGGTCGCGGAGGAGGAGTAGTCTTCCGTTCGCGCCTTAAAGGTAAGGTAATTCGTTAAACCGCCGGTGCCCGTACCCATGGAGCCCGGCAGTTATAAAAAGGTTATCCTGCGTGAAATAAGACACGCACGACAAAGGAGGAATCGTGGGAGTTATCGGTTACGGTCTCGGTGTTATCGGCGCTGGTCTTGCTATCGGCCTGTCTGCTCTGGGTGCTACGGGTGCTATGGCCCGTCAGCCTGAGGTCCAGGGCCGCGTGTTCACCGTCTTCATCATGGGCTCCGCCTTCGGCGAGGCTCTGGCTCTGATCGGCTTCGTTGTCGCGCTGATCGTTAAATAGCACGGAGCGTCAAGTATGAATCTTTCATCCCAGAAGAGCGCGATCGCACTCTCCGCGTCCGCGGCCGCGCTGCTCATGCCGGTTTCCGCGTTCGCCGAGGACGGCGCTGCCGGTGCGGACATCCTCATCCCTAAGATGGCGGAGTTCATCCCGGCGCTTATCGCCTTCCTGATCATCTGGATCGTGCTGGCCAAGGTCGCCCTGCCGGGCATCATGAAAACCATGGAGGAGCGCGGCAAGAAGATCGAGGAGAGCCTCGACGAGGCCGAGAAGACCAAGCAGGAGGCTATCGCCAAGCGCGCTGAGTCTGACTCGATCGTCACCGACGCTCGCCGTCAGGCTGCCGATATCGTTCTCGAGGCCCGTAAGGACGCCGAGTCCGAGCGCGCCCGTATCATCGAGGCTGCTCACAAGGAGGCCGAGGAGATCATCGCAAAGGCCCATACGACCGTCGAGGACGAGCGCAAGTCCATCTACGCCGGTGCCGCGAGCTCTATCGCCGACCTGTCCGTTGCCGTCGCCACCAAGATTGTTGGCGAGTCGCTTGCGGACGAGGCCGAGCAGAAGAAGCTCATCGAGCGCTACATCCAGGAAGCAGGTAGCCTGAATGCCGACTAGCCGCTATCAGGACAAGGTGCTCGAGACCTACGCGCGCTCCCTCATGGAAGCCGCCAAGGCCGAGAACCATGTGTTCGAGGACCTCGAGATGATCGAGCGCCTGGCTTCTGCCAGCCCCGAGATCATCGCCGTGCTCGACACCATGTCCAAGCGCGACCAGCTCGACCTTCTTCCCAAGGTGGCAGCTGCCTTTAAGTATGTTGCCGAGGAAGACGAGGATGTAGTGGGCGTGACCGTCACCACGGCGATCCCGCTCGACGACGAGCTGCGTCAAACCATCACTAAGAAATGCGAGCAGGACTTCGGCCGCAAGGTATTCCTTATCGAGCAGGTCGACCCGTCTATCGTGGGCGGCCTGGTGCTCGAGGCTCGCGGCGAGCGTCGTGACATTTCCGTCAAGACGCAGCTGCGCATCGCGCAGGAGACCCTCGCAAACTCTGCTAATTCGTACGGAGGTGAAGCCTAATGTCCGAAACCCTCAATGCCCAGGATATCGCCAAGAAACTGCAGGAGCAGCTCACGAGCCTCTCCGCGACGGTCGATACGCATG
This sequence comes from Collinsella sp., assembly GCA_022745215.1. Classification (GTDB taxonomy): domain Bacteria; phylum Actinomycetota; class Coriobacteriia; order Coriobacteriales; family Coriobacteriaceae; genus Collinsella. The sequence continues at coordinate 10,092 of JAIIWC010000043.1, forward strand.
AGGTTTCAACGGTCGACGAGGTAGGCGACGGCATCGCGCGCGTCTCCGGCCTCAAGAGCGCCATGGCAGGCGAGCTTCTGGAGTTCAAGAGCTCCGATACCGGTGAGACCGTCTTCGGCCTTGCCCAGAACCTTGACCGTGACGAGGTCGGCGCCGTTCTGTTCGGTGCCGTCGACTCCATCAAGGAAGGCGACGAGTGCCGCACCACTGGTCGCATTATGGATATCCCCGTGAGCCGCGCCATGCTCGGCCGCGTCGTCAATCCGCTCGGCCAGCCCATCGACGGCCTGGGCGACATCGTCGCCACGCACCGTCGCCCCATCGAGTTCAAGGCCCCCGGCGTCATCGACCGTACCCCGGTGTGCGAGCCGGTTCAGACCGGTCTGCTCGCTATCGACTCCATGGTGCCTATTGGCCGCGGTCAGCGTGAGCTCATCATCGGCGACCGTAAGACCGGTAAGACCGCCATCGCCATCGACGCTATCCTCAACCAGCGCGGCAAGGGCATGGTCTGCATCTATGTCGCCATCGGCCAGAAGGCCTCCACGGTTGCCAACATCCGCGAGACCCTCGCTCAGCACGGTGCGCTCGACTACACCATCATCGTTTCGGCCACCGCTGCCGATTCCGCCCCTATGCAGTACATCGCGCCTATGGCCGGTGCCGCTATCGGCGAGTTCTTCATGTACAACGGTGAGGACGGCAAGCCCGCCAGCGAGACCAACCCCGGCGGCCACGTGCTCGTCATCTACGACGACCTGTCCAAGCAGGCTGTGGCCTACCGTCAGATGTCGCTGACGCTGCATCGTCCGCCCGGACGCGAGGCCTATCCTGGCGACATCTTCTACCTGCACTCTCGTCTGCTCGAGCGCGCAGTCAAGATGTCCAAGAAGAACGGTTATGGCTCCATGACGGCTCTTCCGATCATCGAGACCCAGGACGGCGACGTCTCGGCCTACATTCCGACCAACGTCATTTCCATTACCGATGGTCAGATCTACCTGCAGTCCGAGCTCTTCTTCCAGGGTCAGCGCCCGGCAGTCGACGTGGGCATCTCCGTGTCCCGCGTCGGTGGCGATGCGCAGACCAAGGCCATGAAGCAGGTCGCCGGCAACCTCCGTCTGGACCTCGCTTCGTACCAGGAGCTCGCTGGCTTTACGCAGTTCGGCTCCGACCTCGACGAGGCTACTCAGAAGCAGCTGACCCATGGTGCTCGCATGACCGAGCTCCTGAAGCAGCCGCGTTACAAGCCGTTTGAGGTTGGCGAGCAGATCGTTACGCTGTTCGCTGGCAACGAGGGCTTCCTGGATGACCTGGAGATCGCCGACGTGCTGCCTTTCCGTGCCGAGCTCATCGAGTACATGGACAATGGCTTTGGCTCGCTGCTCGACAAGGTTCGCGCCAAGAAGATCGATGATGACACCAAGGCTGAGCTCTTGCGCGTCATCGGCGACTTCAAGCAGCAGTTCATGGCCAAGCACCATTCGGATGTTTCTGGATCAGAGGAGAACTAAGCCCCATGGCCAACCTTCGCGACATTAAGAAGCGAATCTCCTCGGTTACCACGACCAAGCAGATCACGCGCACGATGGAGATGGTCTCTACGGCCAAGATCCGTCGTGCCCTCGATCGCTCCAAGCAGGCCGAGCCCTATAAGGAGGCGCTGACCGACGTCATGTTGACGGTCGCCGGCGACGCCTCCTGTTCGGGCACCGATCCCATGCTGCAGAAGCATGAGAGCGTCAAGCATGGCCTGATTGTCGTTATTGCCTCGGACCGCGGCCTTGCCGGCGGTTTCAATACGACGGTGGAGCGCACGGCCGAAAAGCTCGCCGCTTCTTGGGCGAACGACGGCATCGAGTGCGAGATCATCGCGTGCGGGCGTAAGCCGGCCACGTATTTCCGTGACCGCGCAAACGTTGTCATGCACTTTGAGGGCAACTCCTCTGAGCCCGATTTCAATCAGGCCCGCATGATCTCCTCTCATATCTGCGATGCGTATCGTGCCGGTGAGCTTGACCGTGTCGAGCTTGTCTACCACCACGCCAAGAACCGCGTGGATCAGGAGCTTCGCGTCGAGCATCTGTTGCCGCTCGACCCCGAGATGATCGCTATGGCCCACGGTCCGCGTAAGAACGAGACCGACGCCCCTAAGCGCATCTCGTCCACGTTCGAGTTCGTGCCCTCTCCCGAGCATGTTCTCGGCAAGCTTGTGCCGTCTTATATCCTGACGGTCATCTACCAGGCCCTGATCGATTCGGCGGCTGCCGAGCAGGGTGCACGCCGCAAGGCCATGCACTCCGCGACGGAAAACGCCACCGCGATCATCTCGACCCTTACCCGCACGTATAGTCGCGTGCGCCAGGCTTCGATCACGACCGAGATTAACGAGATCGTCGGCGGAGCCTCAGCATTGGAGGAACAGTAATGGCTAATAACACCGTAAAGCTTGCGGTCGAGGAAGCCACCAAGAAGACGACTGCCGGTGATGGTCGCATCGTGCGAATCATCGGTCCTGTCGTCGACGTCAAGTTTGACGGTGCGGTGCCCCCGATCTACAACGCGCTCACGGTCGAGGCCGAGACCCCGATCGGTCATCTGAGCACGATCCTCGAGGTCGAGAGCCAGCTTCCGGGCGGTGTGGTCCGCACGGTCGCCATGTCCTCGACCGACGGCCTGCAGCGCGGCCTCATCGCCACCGATACCGGTGAGCCCATGAAGATGCCCGTTGGCCCCAAGACGCTCGGCCGCATTTGGAACGTCATGGGCAAGCCCGTCGACGGCAAGCCCATGCCCGAGGTGGAGGAGTTCTACCCCATCCACCATGCAGCGCCCCGCTTTGACGAGCTCACCACCAAGACCGAGATCTTCGAGACCGGCATCAAGGCCGTCGACCTGCTCGAGCCCTACATCCGTGGCGGCAAGACGGGCCTGTTCGGCGGCGCCGGCGTCGGCAAGACCGTTCTGATTCAGGAGCTCATCAACAACCTCGCCCAGGAGCACGGCGGCACCTCGGTGTTCACCGGCGTCGGCGAGCGTACCCGCGAGGGCACCGACCTGTTCCTCGAGATGAGCGAGTCTGGCGTTATCGACAAGACCTGCTTGGTCTATGGTCAGATGAACGAGCCGCCCGGAGCGCGTCTGCGCATCGGTCTGGCCGGCCTTACCACCGCTGAGTACTTCCGCGATCGCGGCCAGGACGTTCTGCTGTTCATCGACAACATCTTCCGTTTCTCCCAGGCCGGTTCCGAGGTTTCCGCACTGCTGGGCCGTATGCCGTCCGCCGTTGGTTACCAGCCCACGCTGGCTACCGAGATGGGCGACCTCCAGGAGCGCATTACCTCGACCAAGACGGGCTCCATTACCTCCGTCCAGGCTGTCTACGTCCCCGCAGACGACCTGACCGACCCGGCGCCTGCCACGACGTTTACGCACCTCGACGCCACCACGGTTCTTTCGCGTAGCATTTCGTCGCTTGGCCTGTTCCCGGCTATCGACCCGCTCGCGTCTTCCTCCGACGCTCTCGATCCCTCGATCGTCGGCGAGGAGCACTACCGTGTCGCCGTCAAGGTCCAGGAGCTCCTGCAGGAGTACTCCGACCTTCAGGACATCATCGCCATTCTGGGTATGGACGAGCTGTCCGAGGAGCAGCGCCTTACGGTCAACCGTGCCCGTAAGATTCAGCAGTTCCTCTCGCAGTCCTTCCACGTCGCCGAGAAGTTCACCGGCAACCCCGGTGTCTACGTCCGCGTCGAGGATACCGTCCGCTCTTTCGCCGAGATTGTCGACGGCAAGGCCGATGACCTGCCCGAGCAGGCTTTCCGCTATGCTTCCACGATTGAGGACGTGCGCGAGCGCGCCCGCAAGATGGGGGAGAAGTAGGTTATGCGTATCCGCATCGTGTGCCCCGTGAGCTGCGCCTATGAGGGCGACGCTGCGTTTGTGTCGATTCCGTCCACGGATGGCGAGTTTGGCGTCCTGCCTGCTCACTCCAGCGAGATCTGTACGATCGACCGCGGTTACGTTCGCGTTTCCGATAAGGCCATGGGCACTGTCGACCACACGTTTGCCGTGGCCGGCGGCTATGCCCAGGTTGCGGACGATGTCGTGACCGTTCTCGCCGAGCGCGCTTGCGATTTGGCGACCGTCGATGCCGACAAGCTTAAAGCTGATATTCAAGGTTTTGAAGAGAAGCTGGGTAATTTGTCGGAGGATGATGCACGCCGCGCCTACCTCTATAATGAAATCGCATGGTGTAAGCTCAAGCTTGCCCAATAGTCAAACGATTTAGCGTTCGACCATTTGCGAACACATCATGCCCGGGATGGCCTAGCCACCCCGGGCATGCTTTTTGAAAGGGTAGACCTTGGATATTATCCGCGTTGAGGGTGGCCACGCCATCGGAGGCTCCGTGCCCGTCTCGGGCGCCAAGAACTCCGCGCTCAAACTCATGGCGGCAACGCTTCTGGCGCCGGGCAAGACGACGCTGCAGAACGTGCCCGATATTTCCGATGTCCACGTGATGGGCAAGGTGCTCAAGGGCATGGGCGCTACGATCGATGTTCTCGACGAGCACACGCTCGAGATTGATACCTCTCAGGTCGATTCATGGGAGGCCCCCTACGAGCTCGTTGCCAAGATGCGCGCTTCCACCGCCGTCATGGGACCCCTGCTGGGCCGCTTCCATCGCGCCAAAATTGCCATGCCGGGCGGCTGCAACCTGGGTGCTCGCAAGATCGATATGCACATTCTTGGTCTTGAGGCCCTGGGCGTTGAGTTCGATACCGCCCACGGTTACATCAACGCTAATGCGCCCCAAGGTCTGCGCGGTACCACCGTCACGCTCGAGTTCGCCAGCGTCGGTGCGACCGAGAACCTCATCATGGCCTCTGTGCGCGCACAGGGCACCACGGTTATCGACAATGCCGCCCGCGAGCCCGAGATCGTCGATCTCGCTAACATGCTCAACGAGATGGGCGCCAAGATTGTTGGCGCCGGTACGCCCGTCGTGACTATCGAAGGCGTGGAAGAGCTCCATCCCGTTACCCATCGCGTGGTGGGCGACCGCATCGAGGCCGGTACCTTTATCGTTGCCGGTGCGTTGATGGCCGACGATCGCGGTGTCGATGTCACGGGCTTTTGCCCCATTCACTTGGGCATGGTGCTCAAGAAGATGGAGCTCATGGGTATCGACTGCGAGCGCGTCGAGGATGGCGTCCATGTGAACCGTGCCGAGCGTATCAAGCCGGTCGACATCCAGACGCTTCCGTTCCCCGGTTTCCCGACCGACATGCAGGCGCAGATTATGGTGCTCTCCGCCCTTGCCGACGGTAGTTCCGTTATTACCGAAAACATCTTCGAGAATCGCTTTATGTTTGCCTCTGAGCTGGTGCGCATGGGTGCCGACATTCGTATCGAGAGCCATCATGCCATGATTCATGGCGTCAAGGGCTTCTCGGGTGCACAGGTTACCTCGCCCGATCTGCGCGGCGGAGCGGCCCTCGTCGTAGCGGGCTTGATCGCCGACGGGACGACCGAGGTTTCGGCTATCCATCACATCAAGCGCGGCTACGAGCAGTTTGTCGAAAAGCTGCAGGCGCTTGGCGCGCATGTCGAGCATGCTACCGTCCCCGATCCCGTCATCTACTAATACAGGTTGCCTATGTTTAATAAAAAGCCCCTCGCGGATACCACCACCCGAAGACCCTCAACTGGTGCGCAGGCCAAAATCTACAGTCGCGATAACGTGGCTCGCTATTCCGAGCGCGCTCGTCAACGTCGCCGTAGCCACACGATTCGTCACGTCGCGCTCATTGTCGTGCTTGGCGTACTGTTGAGTGCCACTACCGCTGCCGGCCTGTGGTTTGCCACCATTATGGGCAAGCTCGGCGATTCTAATGTCATTACCGACAATCTGCGTCGGGTTCTGGTTGACACCGATGAGGCAAAGGATCCGTTCTACGTGCTGCTTCTTGGCACCGACGGCCGTCCGGGCGAGGATACGTATCGTGCCGACTCGATTATCCTGGCACGCATCGACCCCACGCAAAAGCAGGCGACGCTCATTTCCGTTCCGCGCGACACCAAGGTCGAGTACAAGGGCGAGACCATGAAGATCAACGCCTGCCATACCGTTGGCGGCGCCGAGGCCATGGTCGAGGCGGTCAACGAGCTGTGCGGTGTTCAGATTTCCCACTATGCCGAGGTCAGCTTCGACGGTATGCAGGCGCTGATTGATTCGGTTGGCGGTATCGACATTAACGCAACCGATGATGTTGACGACCCCGAGCACCTGGATATTAAGATTACCGCTGGCCAGCAGCATATGGACGGTGCCACCGCCCTTACCTATGCCCGCTGCCGCTACACCTATGCCGACGGCGATTACACGCGCATGCGCCACCAGCGTCAGGTGCTTGGCGCCCTTGCCAACCAGATTCTCAATAACTTCGATGCCACGAAGATTTTTGGCCTGGTTAATTCGCTGTCCGATATGCTCGTAACCGATATGAGCGTTCAGGATATCGTGGCTACGGTCAACGCCATGCGCGGTATGGATGTCGACGGTATCTACTCGGCCAACCTGCCCTCGTACGCCGACGACAGCACCATGATCGACGGTGTGAGCTACGTCTTTGTCTACGAGGACGAGCTTAAGGAAATGATGGCCCGTGTCGACGCCGGCAAGGACCCCAAGGGCCCCAACACCATGGGTCTTTCCGACGGCTCCAGCTCCACGATCGGTGACCTGAACAACAACACGTCTGACGACTACGCAAACGGTACCGCAACCTCATCGGTCAGCTCTGACGATTCCGATGACTCAAGCGATTCGAGCGATTCGGACTACTACGAAGAGCCCACCGGCGACGGCAACGGCTACGAAGCCAACTACTAGAGTTACGCGGTTTTACCAAACCGCGTAACCGCTTGACGCTACGCGGGCCGCATTTGGACAATCTGACGTTCAACTTCAAGGGCGCGACCAGAAGGTCAGCGCCCTTTCGTTTCACGTCACCTTGTCTCAAATGCGACCCG
>JAIIWC010000044.1 GCA_022745215.1 Collinsella sp.
GGGCGGAGCATGGCCACCGGACCCATCGAAACACATCTCCACCGTTCCTTCAACTGGGAAAACGGCGCCCCCGGGCACCCGGAGGGGCCGCGGGGGCGTTCGGCTAGGTGCGGGAACGGCCTATTTGCTCAATGTGTTCGGCTGAGATCGGAAATCAACCTGGGCTATAGCGTCGAAAGAAATAGCAGGGCAGCCATCCCACTCTGTATCGAAATGAGTGTATCCCATTTCTCTACTGGACACCCCCAGGGGGTATGGGTGTATAGTATCGACAGGTTAACATTTCTGACCCAACGTCGCAGAAAGGAGAAGCCATGGCTCAAGATACGTTCGATGTGGGCGGCATGACGTGCGCCGCCTGCCAGGCGCACGTGGACCGCGCCGTCAGCAAGCTCGGCGGCGTCCAAAACGTCGCGGTCAACCTGCTCGCTGGCTCCATGCTGGTCGACTACGACCCCGCGCAGGTCACGCCCGACGACATCTGCGCCGCCGTCGACCGCGCGGGCTACTCGGCATCGCCCGTCGACGCGGGCACCGGTGCTGCCCCAAGCGGCAGTTCGCAAGCCAGGTCCGGCGCCGCCCATATGGAGTCGCCCACCAAAAAGCTGGAGGTCGCCGCCTCCGCCATGCGCACCCGCCTCATCATCTCGATCATCTTCCTCATCCCGCTGTTCTACATAGGCATGGGACACATGCTCGGCTGGCCGCTGCCCGGCATCTTCACCGACCACACCCATAGCATGACGCTCGCGCTCACCGAGCTCGTCCTGCTCATCCCCATCGTCTACGTCAACGACGCCTACTTTATCAACGGCTTTAAATCACTGGTCCACGGCGCGCCCACCATGGACGCGCTCATCGCCGTCGGCGCCACCGCGTCCATCGCCTGGTCGCTCTACGCCATGTTTATCATGGCCGACCAGCTGGCCGCGGGACAGGTCCACGAGGCCATGATGACAGGCATGGACAACCTGTATTTTGAGAGCGCCGGCACGATTCTGTCGCTCGTCACCGTGGGCAAATACCTCGAGACGCGCAGCAAGTCCAAGACCGGCGGTGCGATCGAGGCGCTGATCGACCTGGCGCCCAAGACCGCGACCGTCGTGGCCGAGGACGGCACCGAGACCACCGTCGACGTCGATGCCATCCTGCCCGGCCAGGTGCTGCGTGTGCGCCCCGGCGAGTCCATCCCCGTCGATGGCGTGGTGCTCGAGGGTGCCTCGGCCGTGGACGAAAGCGCGCTTACCGGCGAGTCCATCCCCGTGGAAAAGACCGCCGGCGACACCGTCAACGCTGCCACGGTCAACCGCACCGGATCGTTTGCCTTCCGCGCCACGCGCGTGGGAGCCGATACGTCGCTCGCCAAGATTATCCAGCTTGTGGAGGACGCCAACGCCACCAAGGCGCCCATCGCCCGCATGGCCGATAAGGTTGCCGGCGTGTTTGTACCCGTGGTGTTTGCGATCTCGGCCGCGACCTTTGTGGCGTGGATGGCACTGACCGGAAGTGTGAACGAGGCGCTCACCTCCGCCGTCGCCGTGTTGGTGATCAGTTGTCCGTGCGCGCTGGGGCTGGCCACGCCCGTCGCCATTATGGTGGGCACCGGCAAGGGCGCCGAGATGGGCATTCTGTTTAAGAGCGCCGAGGCGCTGGAGAACCTGCGCAACGTGGGCACCGTAGTACTCGACAAGACGGGCACCGTCACCCGCGGCAAGCCGGCTGTAACCGATATCGTGGTGGCCAAGCGCGCCGACGGGACGCCTGCCATGAGAGAGAAGGCGCTACTCAAGCTGGCCGCCGCGCTGGAGCGCCAAAGCGAGCACCCGCTGGCCGAGGCGATTATGGCCGAGTGCGAGACACGTGGGATCGTCGCGCGCAGGGTCGAGGGCTTTACCGCTGTGCCCGGCCGTGGCGTCACGGCGCGCGAAGGTCAAAATGTCATCGCCGCCGGTAACGTGCGCCTGATGAACGAGCTGGGGGTCACCGTGCCCGCGGGCCTTGCCGAGCAATTTGCCGCCGAAGGCAAGACACCGCTGTTCTTTGCCAAGAACAGCGAGCTTGCCGGCGTCATCGCCGTGGCCGATGAGGTTAAGGAGACGAGCGCCGGGGCCATCGCTGCGCTGCGCTCGCTCGGTGTCGACGTGCGTATGCTCACCGGCGATAACCGCGTGACGGCCGAGGCCATCGCCCGCCGCGTGGGGCTCACCAGCGAGCAGGCTATCGCCGACGTCCTCCCCGCCGACAAGGAGCGCCACGTGCGCGAGCTGCAGGACGCGGGCAGCAAGGTCGCCATGGTGGGTGACGGCATCAACGACTCCCCCGCCCTGGCGCGCGCCGACGTGGGCCTTGCCATCGGCACCGGCGCCGACATCGCCAAAGAGGGGGCAGATGTGGTGCTCATGCGCAGTGACCTTATGGATGTCGCCCGTGCCATCGAGCTATCGCGTGCCACGATCCGCAATATCAAACAGGATCTGTTCTGGGCGTTGTTCTACAACGGTATCGGCATCCCGCTGGCGGCGGGTGCGTTCTTCCCGCTCACCGGCTGGCAGCTCTCACCCATGTTCGGCGCCGCGGCGATGAGCCTGTCGAGCGTGTGCGTCGTGACCAACGCCTTGCGCCTGAAATCCTTTAAACCAAAAGTGGCAAAATAGGCTCACCATTAAGTCCATTTAAAACGGGTTTTCCAGGTGCCCGAGATTGACCTGAAAGAGGAGCGACGCGTACTTTGGTACGCGAGCGACGGCTTGAAGGTCAAGGTCGGGTGCCTGGGAAAGCCGACACAACAGAGAGGAATACCCATGCGTTACACGATCAAGACTTCGGGCCTTATGTGCGGCCATTGCGATGCTACCGTGGAGACCGCGCTGCTCAACGTGGCCGGCGTGACCGATGCCGATGCCGATCACGAGGCCCAGACCGTCCAGGTGGAGTGCGCCGACACCGTGACCGCCGAGCAGCTCGCCGCCGCCGTCGAAGGCGCAGGCGAGAAGTTCCACGCCCTGTCCGTGACCGCTGCGTAGCGGCCTGCGCATACCCACCCCCGACCAGAAACGAGGACCCGCCATGATGGCAGACCATAAATCGGTGACCCGCATGCTCAAGACAGCGCGCGGGCAGATCGACGGCATTCTGCGGATGGTCGAGGAGGATCGCTACTGCGTCGACATCTCCACACAGCTCATGGCCACGCAGGCACTCATCGCGCGCATCAACGCCGACGTGCTCAAGGCCCATATCGAGGGCTGCGTTGCCTCGGCCATCGAATCGGGAGACGAGGAGCTCAAGGCCGCCAAGCTCGCGGAGATTGAACGCGTCGTCGACAAACTTGCCAAGTAATTGGTGCAAAGTAACCTGTCCCCGATGTACCAAAAGGGGTATAAAGGCGTGCAGCGTATCGAATGAAAGGCAGTTTGCATGGATAACTTTATGAAAGGTCGCAACGGCGCTGACGAGCTCACCATCGTGCTGGGCTTCACGGGAATCATTTTCGCAATGGTCGGATCGATGGCCCGCATCCAGTGGCTCAGCTGGATCGCCATCGCCGTAATCGTACTCGGCGTGTTGCGTGGCCTGTCCAAAAACATCGACGCCCGCCGCAAGGAAAATGATGCCTTCGTTGCCGCGACCGCGAACGTCCCCTGCCTGGGCAAGTTCGTCGCCAGCTTGGGCGGCGGTACCGCGGCGGCCAGCGCCTCGCGCGCATCGGGTACGAGCAAGGAAGACTTTGAGCGCGCCAAACGCACGGCCAAGAAGATGTGGAAGGGTCGCAAGACCACGGCCTACCTCAAGTGCCCCAACTGCGGCCAGATGCTCTCCGTCCCCAAGGGCAAGGGCAAGATCCGCGTCACCTGCCCCAAGTGCCACGCTAAGATGGAAACCCGCTCCTAGCACCCGTACGCGGGACATATTAATCAGGTTTATTTGTCCCACATCTAAAGGAGCTGTTCGATAAAAATGCCGAGGCCTCGCACTGAAACCTCGGCATTTTTTATACGGCAACGGAATGTGACAAAGGGGCTGTCCCTTTGTCACACTACGCCACGCCGTCGCGGGCGAGCTCCTCGGCCAGCGCCTCGGCAGGCATGGCCATAATCGCGTCGAGCTCGGCATCAACCTCGGAGATGCGCTTCACCTTGAGCTTGCGCACCAGCTCGCCGCGGCACATCACGTGCATCGGCTCGCGCAACGCCGCCAAGTCGTCCAGAGGGCTCTCGCGCGTCACCAAGATATCGGCCGCCTTGCCGCACTCGATCGTACCGGTCTCACCACCCAAGCCCAAAAGCTCGGCATTGACCTGCGTGGCCGTATGCAGCGCAAACGCATTACTCACGCCCACGTACTTGGCAAAGTAAGCCACCTCGCGCCACATGTCGTACTGCGTGACGAACGGGCAGCTCGAGTCCGTGCCCAAGCCCACCCTAACGCCGGCATCCAGGGCGGCGCGTGCGCTCTCGATAATACCCGAGCACACGATGTCACCATTCTTCTTTTGCGTGTCGGTCGAATGGGTCTTCTCCGGATCGAGTAGCACAAACGGCAATGCCGGGCTGATCGTGCAAGTCACGCTCGGCGCGCGACCCTCGAGCTGTGTACCAGCGGCGCCGCGATACAAATCCAAGATTTCGGGCGTCATCGGAGCGCCGTGCTCGATCGTGTCGACGCCGGCCTGAAGCGCGGCCTTCACGCCTTCGGTGCTCTCGACATGGGCCATGACCGGAAGGCCTGCATCGTGCGCCGCCTTGCACGCAGCCGCGGCAACCTCCGCCGGCATACGCAGCACGCCCGGCTCGCCCACCTCGGTCGCGTCAAACACGCCGCCCGTTACGAACAGCTTAATGACGTCGGCACCGCGCGCATACAGGTCGCGCACCTGCTCAGCCGCCTCGGCGGGACTGTTGGCCACCTGGGCAAACAAGCCCGCGCCATGGCCGCCCGGCACCGTAACGCCCGTGCCCGGCGCCACCAGACGCGGGCCCTGATACTTGCCGGCATCGATGGCGTCGCGTACGGCAAGATCGTCAAACAGCGGATCGCCCGCACCGCGCACCGTCGTCACGCCACTTGCCAGCTGTTGTTGGGCGCTCCCCTTGAGGATGTGGCGAACGATGGCGCGGCCCACGGGATTGTCGAGTTTCTTCATGAGTGCGCCCGCATCGCCCGCCGAGACCGGCTTGCCCGAGCCGCACAGATGCACATGCATATTGATGAGACCCGGCATGAGGTATGCACCGTTCAAGTCGATAACCTCGGCGCCCGCGGGTGCCTGCGCCACGGCGCTCGGCCCCATCCATGTAATGACGCCGCGCTCGACAACCACGGCCATATCGGGCTGCGGCTCCATTTGTTCCGAACCATCTAGAACGGTCGCATTGATAAACAACGTGGAACGATCGGCAGACGCCATATCGAGCTCCTCCCTCACGATTAACTTGAACATCTGTCCATTATCGCCCAGCGCGGCAGGATCGCTGCGGACATATCGGTTAACGGAGAAAAGAGGGGGCGCAGGGATGGGCGCGGCCGATACGGCTCCATCCCAGCCGTGACCGCGACCACGGAACATCTCAATCCGTAACAGGAATACCGGGTTTTGCCCTCCAGATGTTACAGAACAAGGTCTTTCGGCAGCGGTCCAACCCTTTGTCTCGATCTGTAACAGTTACGAACCAGAATTGCCTCCAGATGTTACAAATCGAGACATTCGGACAGCCCCGTGCCCGTTCATCTCAATCTGTAACAGCTACGGCCCCAAACTGCCTCCAGGTGTTACAGATCGAGACAAACCCTCTCAGCGCCCGTACCACTGACGTCTCCACTCCTCAGCCAAATCGGGCCGTCGCGGAATACCCGCCAGCCTCATCTTCTCAACCAGCTTCCCCGGATTCTTGAGCTCATCAAACGTAAACCGAAGCACCTTATGCCCGAGCATTGTCAGATGAGATTCCCGCTGACGCTCTGCCACGAATGGGTCGACCGACTCCCGGCTCTCGCCGCTCTGCAGGGTGTACTTCCCCTTTCCGTCCAGTTCGCCAATCACGCACGTTCCGTCCTCGAGCCGCCAAAAATAGTCGACGCGAAACACCTGGCTCGGATCGAGCGGGTCGCGAAACTCCACCTGCAGCTCCGGAACCGGAAAGCCGTACGCAATAAAGAATGCTCGGAACCGAGACTCGCCGCCGTTTTCGGACAGCCCGTCTGCATACGACGCAATCACCTGTGCCCTGCGATACCCTCGCCTGCCCTCGCAATCGGCGCGGAGGCGCTCGCACAAATCCCCACGTGATACGCCTTTCGCCCGCAGTGCAGAATCGGCAATCGCCAACCCGTAGGAGAACGGCGCACGCAGCAGACAATCCTCCACCGTGCGCCAAAACGACGTCACCCGCACGCCATCAACACGCTCGAGCGCGCCCGCCATCTGCGGACGCAACAACCTGCACCCGCTGCTCAACGTCACCGAACAACCCGTCTTAACAAGAAAACGCGACCCAAGCAGATCATTCGGCACCTCCAGACCCCACAAAAGCGCCGCGTCATAGCCCCAAAACGCCCAATCGGAATGAAACTCTGCAAGCCCTTTGATGGTACGCAGCGTTCGCTCCGCCGGCGTCAGTACACCCCAATCATGTTGAAAGCAGAACAAATACGGCTCGGGTTCCGCGATATCATCGGTTCCCACATGACGCCGTAGCCACATGAGCTCGGCATTGTCGTGTGTCACAAGCAGCACGCCTTGTTCAGCCGCCTCCGTGAGCCTGGCAAGCATCCTATTCCGCGCCAACGTGTTACGAGTCGTATGTTTGTGTTTGAGAATGGTATTAGGCATTTCCATCACCACCACGTCAGACAAATGGACCATCGTCACCGTTGCCTCCGCCGACAATTGTCTTGATCTGTAACAGGAAGACCGATTTTTGGCCTGTAGATGTTACAGATTGAGACATTTCCCCCTGCCAGGTTCCAAACGTCTCGATCTGTAACAGTTAGACGTTCTTCAGGCCCCTAAACGTTACAGATTTAGACAAACCAGCGGCGCCCAAGCATTCGTCTCATTCTGTAACAGGTAGACCGGTTTTTTGCCCCCAAACGTTACAGATCGAGACAAAAAGGCAAAAGGCAAGGCAGGCGACAACTACCCATCCCCTACTCCCATTCCTGTTCGTAGATGTTGAGCGACTTTACGTACCGCCCCTGGGCGCCCATGATGTCGCGGACCAGCCGCAAGAAGAAGCTGATGCACGAGGTGTCAAAGCCGTCCTGCAGGTCCTCCGGATGCACCGCACCCGGTCCATCGACCGCCGTGTCACTCAGGCGCGCGATGTCATACAGATAGAGCTGTCCCGCCGTCAGCCAGACATCGTCGACGCAAGCGAGGCGCACCGCAATCGCGCCGTCGCTCCAATGCTCCTTTTGCACGATATGCGGGTCGTAGACATCAAAGCGACGGTCGGTGCGCGTATCCTTCAGCGCAACCATGCCGTTCGCAGGATTCTTGTCCAAAATGCCAAAGCGCGAGAAATACTGCGTGTCGCGTACCTGCTCGAGCCGCTTGAGCGAGGCAGGCGAAAGCGATGCCGGCGGCTCGTCAACATATAGCTCGAGCAGCGTTTTGCCATGGCGATAGGGGCGCTCAAACAGCAGCCAATCGGTAAATGCCATGTTGTAGGCCATGATTTCGTTTTGCGAAGGCTCGGTGCAATAGCTGAGCCACGGGTCGACAATGACCTCGAACTGTTCGCGCGCCGGCTCCAGGAATTGAAACTTCCGCAGCATCCAAAAGTGAGCCATGTCGGCAATATCGTTGCCGACGGCTTCAGCCAGCTCTGCTCGGTCAAAAGCGTGGTCAGTCATGGCATCCTCCTCAAACTGATGGACCTCAATTTGAGCTTACGAGGAGGGTGGGCAGCCACGACCAGCGCGGGCAAAATAGGCCTCCAGCTGCAAACCAGATGCTGACCAAACACTTGACGAAAAGCTTGACCGAAAATGCGCGCCGCAACAAAACCGCAGGTAAACATCGACGGCCAACCCGCCCTTTTGAGCCAGATGCCCGCAGCCACCACAGAAACAACAGGTGACCACAGCCCAAGAAGTCGACAAATGAACACCCGCACGTCGACAAACGAGCAAACTGCTCGCAAATCCGCAAGGAGTGTCCCCGAATGCCGACACAAAAGGAACGTCCCTAACTGCCGGCACTTAGGGACGTTCCTTTTGTGCCGGCAGTTAAGGACAGCCCTTGCCGATTCGATTGCTGAATATCTCCGTGACTACTTTACAGTTCCAGCGCGTCGGCGACTTCGGCAGCGCAGGCCAGGGCATCGGCCATGGCACTCACCACGAGCGAGCTGCCGTTGCGGGCATCACCCGCCACATACACCGGCGCGGCATCCGCGGCGACACCCTCCGTGCGAGCCGCGAGATGCGAGCCCTCAGCAGCCATCACCGGCAGCGGACGGCCAGCGGCGGCAACGGGCACGCTCACCGCATCGAACACGCCATGCTCGGGACCCGTAAAGCCGCAGGCGATGAGCACAAGCTGCGCCGGCACCTCGTGCTCGGAGCCCGCGATGCGCTCGGGCTTTCCCGCCGACCAGTCCAGATCGACCACGCGCAGGCCCGCGGCCGCGCCCTTCTTGTCCAGCAGCACCTCGAGCGTATCCACACCCCAGGCACGCATCTCGCCACCCATCGCAGCGATAGCCTCCTGCTGGCCGTAGTCGGTCTTCTTAACGTTGGGCCACTGCGGCCAGGGGTTGCTCGCCGCGCGCTTATCGGGCGCAGCCGGCAAGAACTCAAACTGGCGCACGCTGCGCGCGCCTTGGCGCACGGCGGTACCCACGCAGTCGTTTCCGGTATCGCCACCGCCAATGACCACGACGTCAAGGCCGCGCGCGTCAATAGCAGGCTCACCGCCATCGAGCACCGAGACGGTCGAAGCCGTCAGATAGTCCACGGCGTACACCACGCCCGGGGCATCAATGTTCGCAGCCGAAAGCCCACGCGGAGCACGGGCGCCGGCAGCCACCACGACGGCGTCAAAGTCGTCGAGCCTGGCGGTAACCTTGGGATCGCTCACGTCGGCGCCCAGCTCGAACACAATACCCAGCTCGCGCATGAGCGCCACGCGACGCTCGACCACAGACTTCTCGAGCTTCATGTTGGGAATGCCGTACATGAGCAGACCGCCCGGGCGGTCGTCGCGCTCAAACACCGTCACGCGGGCGCCGCGACGCGCAAGCTCCCATGCAGCCACCAGACCAGCCGGTCCAGAACCAACCACGGCGACCGTGGGCGCATCCTCCCCTGCCGGCTCAAAGCGGCGCGGGCCGCCGTTTGCCCATTCATGGTCGCTGATCGCACGCTCGTTATCGTGAATCGTCGTGGGCTGGCCGTCGACCGAGCCCAGGTTGCACGCGGCCTCGCACAGCGCCGGGCACACGCGGCTCGTGAACTCAGGCATGGGCGAGGTGAGCGACAGGCGCTCGGCAGCCTCATCCCAGCGGCCGCGGTACACCAGCTCGTTCCACTCGGGAATCAAATTGTGCAGCGCGCAGCCGCTCGGACGTGCCTTGCCAAAGCTCGCGCCCATCTGGCAAAACGCCACGCCGCACATCATGCAGCGGCTCGCCTGGGCGCGACGTGCGTCGTCATCGAGCTCCACATACAGGGGATCAAAATCATGACTGCGCTCCTCCACGGGGCGAAGCTCGTGGGTCACGCGATCGATATCAAGAAAAGCACCGGGCTTACCCATGGCACTTACGCCTCCTTCTTGGTCGAAGCAACAGAGCTGGCGGCGGGCACAGCACCAGCGACACCACCCGCCACATCGAAGCGAGCGACATCCGCGGCACTCGCGCGACCGGTCACAATGTCAAACGCCAGCTCCTCGGCCTGCGCATGCGTCTTGCCGACGGCCTCGGCGGCGGCGACAATCGCCAGCACGCGCTCATACTCGGTCGGAATGACCTTCACAAAGTGCTTACCCATCGTCTCAAAGCTGTAGAGCAGCTTGATGCCGCGTGGGCTCTGTGTCGCGTCCACGTGCTCCTGGATGAGCTCGCGAATCTGCGCCAGCTCGCCGGCCGTCGGGGCCTTGAGCTCAACGCTCTCGTGGTTCACGCGGGCATCGAGCGTGCCATACTGGTCAAAGACATAGGCCACGCCACCCGTCATGCCGGCAGCGAAGTTCTGCCCGACCTCGCCCAGGATGAGCGCCAGGCCACCCGTCATGTACTCGCAACCGTGGTTGCCGCAACCCTCGACCACCACGGTGGCACCGGAGTTGCGCACGCCAAAGCGCTGGCCGGCCAGACCGTTAATGAAGCCACGGCCGCTCGTAGCGCCAAAGAACGCAACATTGCCCACGATGATGTTCTCGTCGAACTTGTAGGTCGCATGCGGGTTGGGGCGCACCGACACCTCGCCGCCCGAAAGGCCCTTGCCAAAGTAGTCGTTGGCGTCACCGCACACGTTGAGCGTAATGCCGCGCGGCAGGAAGGCGCCAAAGCTCTGACCGGCCGAACCATCGCAATCGATGGTGATGGAGCCGGCGGGCAGGCCCTCGGGATGCGCCTTGGTCACCGCGTTGCCCAGGATGGTGCCCACGCAGCGGTTGACGTTGGCGATATCGGCGCGGAAGCGAATCGGGCGCAGGTGCGCGCGAGCGTCGGCCGTGTAGGGCACAAACAGCGTGGAGTCGAGTGTCTTGTCGAGCTCGCTGTCCGCAGCCATCTGGGGCAGGAAGTGACGGCCGTCGGCACCCGGGATGTGGGCACCAAACTCACAGGTCGCACTTGCCAGCACGGGCGACAGATCGAGCAGGTTGGCCTTACGGTTGCCCGGGACCTCGATCTGGCGCAAGCACTCGGGATGGCCGACCATCTCGTCGACGGTGCGGAAGCCCAGGCTCGCCATGACCTCGCGCAGCTGCTCGGCAACAAAGAGCATAAAGTGCTCGACGTGCTCGGGCTTGCCGCGGAAGCCATGACGCAGGCGGCAGTTTTGCGTGGCGATGCCGGCGGGGCAGGTATCCTGCTGGCAGTCGCGCTGCATGAGGCAGCCCATGGAGATGAGCGGCATGGTCGCAAAGCCAAACTCCTCGGCGCCCAGCAGGCAGGCAACGGCGACATCGGTACCGTCCATGAGCTTGCCGTCGGCCTCGAGCACCACGCGCGAGCGCAGGCCGTTTTGCAGCAGCGTCTGTTGAGCCTCGGCAAGACCGAGCTCCAGCGGCAGACCGGCGTGCCAGATAGAGTCGCGCGCAGCGGCACCCGAGCCGCCGTTGTGGCCGCTGATCAAGATCTTGTCGGCAGCACCCTTGGCCACACCGGTGGCGATGGTGCCGACGCCCGCCTCACTGACCAGCTTGACCGACACGCGCGCGCCGGGGTTGGCGTTCTTAAGGTCGAAGATGAGCTCGGCCAGGTCCTCGATAGAGTAGATGTCGTGATGCGGCGGGGGCGAGATCAGGCCGATGCCGGGCGTGGACTGACGGACCTCGGCAATCCAGGGGTAGACCTTCTTGCCGGGCAGGTGACCGCCCTCGCCGGGCTTGGCGCCCTGGGCCATCTTGATCTGAATCTCGAAGGCGCTGCACAGGTAGCGGCTCGTCACGCCAAAGCGCGCGCTTGCTACCTGCTTGATGGCGGAGTTCTTTGAGTCACCGTTAGCCAGCGGGGTCTCGCGACGCGGGTCCTCGCCGCCCTCGCCCGAGTTGGAGCGTCCATGCAGGCGATTCATGGCGATGGCCATGCACTCGTGTGCTTCCTTGCTGATGGAGCCGTACGACATGGCGCCGGTGTTAAAGCGACGGACGATGTTGAGCGCGGGCTCCACCTCGTCGAGCGAAACCGGCGTGCGGCCGCTGGCATTAAAGTCGAGCAAGTCGCGCAGGCGCACGGCGCGGCCGGTGCGGTGCAGACGAGCGCTGTACTCCTTAAAGGTGTCGTAGCTGTCCTCACGGCAGGCGGTCTGCAGCAGGTAGACGGTCTGGGGGTCGATGAGGTGTTCCTCGCCGCCGAGCGGGCGCCACTTGGTCAAGCCCAGCGTAGGCAGCTGATCGGGAGCCGGGCTCTTAAGGATAGCGAGCGCGGCGTCGTAGCGCTCGTTTTGCTCGCGCTCAACGTCCTCGACACCCATACCGCCCACACGGCTCACCGTGCCGGCGAAGTACGCGTTGACGAACTCCGGCGTAAAGCCCACGGCCTCGAAGATCTGCGCCGAATGGTAGCTCTGCACCGTGGAGATGCCCATCTTGGACATGATGGAGACGATGCCGGCGGTCGCAGCCTTGTTGTAGTTGGCGATGCCCTGCTCGGCCGTCACGTCCAGGTCGCCGTGTGCCGCCAGATCGCGGATGCACGCATGTGCGTTGTACGGATAGATGCCGCTCGCGGAGTAGCCCACCAGTGCCGCAAAGTCGTGCGGAGACACGGCGTCGCCGCACTCCACCACGATATCGGCAAAGGTACGCACGCCGGCGCGGATCAGGTGGTTGTGCACGCAGCCCACAGCGAGCAGCGACGGCACGGGCACCTCGCCCGCAGCGGCACGATCGCTCAACACCACGATGTTCACGCCGTCGCGGACCGCAGCCTCAACGTCCTCTGCAAGCTGCTTGAGCGCAGCCTGCAGCGCGCCCTCGCCGGCATCGCGGCGGTACACGGCACGGAAACGGCGGGTCTTAAAGCCCACGCGGTCGATGGCGCAGATGCGATCAAACTCCTCCTCGCTCAA
This sequence comes from Collinsella sp., assembly GCA_022745215.1. Taxonomy (GTDB): domain Bacteria; phylum Actinomycetota; class Coriobacteriia; order Coriobacteriales; family Coriobacteriaceae; genus Collinsella. The sequence continues at coordinate 12,745 of JAIIWC010000044.1, forward strand.
CAGCGGACGCTCCAAGCGAACCAGCTGGCAGGCCGTACGGGAGTCCTCGAGCAGGTTGCCGTGGTTGCCCAGGTAGAGCGTGGTCGAAGTCACCATGTGCTCGCGCAGGGCATCGATCGGCGGGTTCGTGACCTGGGCGAACAGCTGATAGAAGTAGTCAAAGAACGAACGCGTCTTCTTAGACAGGCAGGCCAGCGGTGCGTCGATGCCCATCGAGGCGAGCGGGGCCTTGCCCTGCTGGGCCATGGGACGCACGACCTCGTCGACGTCATCCCAGTGGTAGCCGAGTTTGGCCATACGCACGGCGGCGGGCACCTCGGCGTCCTCGGCGGGCGTTGCCGCAACGGGCTCATCGAGCGCGTCAACGGTCAGCGTCTCCTCGGCAATCCAATCACGGTAGGGCTTTTCCTTGGCATAGCGGGCGCGCAGCTCGTCGTTGTAGATGACGCGCCCGCGGGCAAAGTCGACCTCGAGCATCTGGCCCGGCCCCAGACAGCCGCTCGTCAGGATGTTCTCGGGGCTCACCTCGATGGTGCCCACCTCACTTGCCAGCATAAAGCGACCGTCGCGCGTCACATAGTAGCGGGCGGGACGCAGGCCGTTACGGTCGAGGGCGGCGCCCAGCGTGCGACCGTCGGTAAAGGCGATGGCCGCCGGGCCGTCCCACGGCTCCATAAGCATGGACTGGTAGGCGTCGTAGGCGCGGCGCTCCTCACTCAGGCTGTCGTTGTGGTCCCACGGCTCGGGCAGCAACATGGACGCGGCACGCGTGAGCGGGCGACCGTTCATGACCAAGAATTCGAGCACGTTGTCCAGAATCGCGGAGTCGGAACCCTCGCGGTTGATGATGGGCATCACGCGCTCAAGATCGTGCTGCAGCACGGGGCTGTACAGGTTGGGCTCGCGGGCGCGGATCCAGTTGACGTTGCCTTTGAGGGTGTTGATCTCACCGTTGTGGATGATAAAGCGGTTGGGGTGCGCGCGCTCCCAGCTGGGCGTGGTGTTGGTGGAGTAGCGCGAGTGGACGAGCGCCACGGCCGTCTTGACGGCGGCGTCGTTGAGATCGATGAAGAAGCGGCGCATCTGCGTGGCGACCAGCATGCCCTTGTACACGATGGTGCGCGAGCTCATGGAGCACACGTAGAAGATCTTGTCTCGCAGGGCAAACTCGGCGTCGGCCTTCTTCTCGATGGTGCGGCGGCACACGTACAGGCGACGCTCAAAGGCATCGCCGGCGGGCGTGTCGTCCGGACGGCCCAGGAAGGCCTGCAGGATAGAGGGCATGCAGGCGCGGGCCGTCTCGCCCAGGTCGTGCGGGTCGACCGGCACCTCACGCCAAAAGAGCAGCGGCACGCCGGCCTCGGCGCAACCCTCCTCAAACACGCGGCGGGCATCCTCTACACCCTTGTCGTCCTGCGGGAAGAACAGCATGGCCACGCCATAGTCGCCCTCTGCCGGCAGAATCTGACCGCACTTTTGAGCCTCTTTGCGAAAAAAGTGATGCGGAACCTGGAACAGGATACCGGCACCGTCGCCGGTGTTCTTCTCGAGTCCCGTGCCGCCGCGGTGCTCCAAGTTGACCAGAATGGACAGCGCGTCGTCCAGAATCTGGTGATGGCGCTCACCGTTGATATCGGCAAGCGCGCCGATGCCACATGCATCGTGGTCGAATTCGGGGCGATAAAGGCCCTGCTGCTGAGCGGAATCTGCCTGCATCGCGATCCTCCCCTAGATATTAGACAGTCAGTTGAATAGGCATAGTAGGAGCATCGCCGGCCCGTTGTGTTTCCCGCCCGTTTCGAAACAATCGCGTAACGCACGCCCTACGAGTGGACACCGCCGACCTCAAGGGCGACAACATAGGCCCCAAGTTCGGCCTGTTAGCTCACCACTTCAAACATCTCAATCTGTAACAGGAAGGCCCAATTACGACGACTAACTGTTACAGATTGAGATGTTTTCGAGAGACATTTCGGCAGCCCCCTTTCACCATCCCATTCAAATACAACAATTTTGTTAGTCATGGTTAACTTTTTGGCCTAAAACGGGTATCCTTTGCGGCGTCAAGCAAACGGCACGCACACCGTGCCAGATCAAGGAGGCCCCTATGGCGCACCAAGCAGACCAGCAGACGATGCAACTCGTCCTTATCCGTCACGGAGAGTCCGAGTGGAACAAGCTCAACCTGTTCACCGGCTGGACCGATGTCGAGCTCACCGACACGGGCCGCGAAGAAGCCGCTGCGGGCGGCCGCGCCCTCAAAGAAGCCGGTTTCGACTTTGACGTCTGCTACACTTCGCGACTCAAGCGCGCGATCCACACCCTCAACATCGTACTCGGCCAAATGGATCGCGAGTGGCTGCCCGTCATCAAATCCTGGAAGCTCAACGAGCGCCACTACGGCGCGTTGCAGGGTCTCAACAAGACCGATGCCGCGGCGGAGCACGGCGACGAACAGGTGCTCATCTGGCGTCGCTCCTTCGATGTCTGCCCGCCGGCACTCGAGCCGGACGACGCGCGCGATCCCCACACCCAGGAGCAATACCGTGATGTCGCGCCCGATCAACTGCCCTATACCGAGTGCCTCAAGGACACGATCGCCCGCGCCTGGCCTTATTTCGAAGACGAGATTCGCCCCCAGATGCTCGCCGGCAAGCGCGTACTCATCGCCGCACACGGCAACTCCCTGCGCTCACTCGTCATGAAGCTCGAGCACCTCACGCCCGAGGAGATCCTCAAGGTCAACATCCCCACCGGCGTGCCGCTCGTCTACACCTTCGATACCGATTTCAATGTCCTCGACAAGCGCTACATCGGCGATCCGGCGACCATCGCCGCCAAGATCGACGCCGTGGCCAATCAGGGCAAAGCGCACAAGTAGCCCCAACTCAAATCCGACGCGTGGCGCCGCACGACCTAGATGCGACGTCACGCCGCCCATACGCAGGAGCGCACCATGCTCAACCATCTCAAACAACACTTTGGCTCCCGGCGCACCGGTGGTCACGGAGGCCTAGACATTGCGCGGCATATCGGCCCCGGGCTGCTCGTGACCGTCGGCTTTATCGACCCGGGCAACTGGGCCTCCAATATGGCCGCGGGCTCGCAGTTTGGCTACGCGCTGCTGTGGATCGTCACGCTGTCCACGATTATGCTCATCGTGTTGCAGCACAACGCGGCGCACCTGGGTATCGCCACGGGCGCCTGCCTTGCCGAGGCCACGACACGTTACCTCCCCCGCTTCGTCGGGCGCACGGTGCTCGCCAGTGCCTATCTCGCGACCATCGCCACCGCCATGGCCGAGGTCCTGGGCGGCGCGATTGCCCTTCAAATGCTCTTTGGGCTGCCCGTGCGTGCGGGCTGCGTCATCGTGGCGACAGTATCGATGGCGATGCTCATGACGAACTCCTACAAGCATGCCGAACGCTGGATCATCGCCTTCGTAGGCGTGGTAGGACTCTCGTTTTTGGCCGAGCTTGCACTAGTCAAGGTCGACTGGCCGCAAGCCGCCGCAAGCTGGATCACGCCCAGTATGCCCACTGGCTCTGCCGCGATTATCGTGAGTGTCCTGGGTGCGGTCGTTATGCCACACAACCTTTTTCTGCACTCCGAGGTCATCCAATCCATGCACTTCGAAGGCCAAGGCGAGCAGGTTATCGAAGAACGTCTGCGCTACGAGCTCTTCGACACGCTCTTTTCGATGGGCGTGGGCTGGGCAATCAACTCGGCCATGGTCATCCTGGCCGCAACGACCTTCTTTGCGCACGGCATGGTCGTAGACGACCTCGCCGTCGCAGCGGCCACGCTCTCCCCCATTCTGGGCCCGGCGAGCTCGACCATCTTTGCGGTAGCGCTGCTGTTCGCGGGACTATCGAGCAGCGTGACAGCGGGCATGGCGGCGGGAACCATCACTGCGGGCATGTTCGACGAGGAATACGACATACACGACCGACATTCCTCGATCGGGGTGGCGGCCTGTTTCGTCGGCGCAGTGACGGCGTGCCTGGTCGTCCCAAATCCTTTTGAAGGTCTCATCTGGAGTCAGGCACTGTTGTCGCTTCAGCTGCCGATTACGGTCTTTGTGCTCATACGGCTCACCAGCTCACGCCGCGTCATGGGCAAATACGCCAACTCGCGCCCGCTCAACGCGCTGCTTATAGGGATCGGTGTCATCGTGACGATTCTCGATGTCGTGTTGTTGACTGGGATGTAATGGGACGTGTCTCTATAGTTTTGTCAACCGCGCGCTTCGCGACATTTCGGCACGACGCATCCGGGCGCCTTGCGCCCCCGCCTCCTCTTCGGTTGACCT
>JAIIWC010000045.1 GCA_022745215.1 Collinsella sp.
GTCACCTACACCATCACCGAGCGCCTGAGCTGCCATCTCGAGCACGTCCGCAACCACCCGCTCACCACGCGTCGCTACTACCACCAGATGAACTACTAATCCTTTCAAATTGCTGCTGTTGCCTGCAGGCGAGCTGTTCTGAACGTCTCGCCTGCAGGCTTATTTCTGGGGTTAATCAGAATAGTTGCCCAGTACCTCCTAGTTGCGCTGGTCGCATTATGGCGTCTATGGACGAGTAAGCATTTGGCATTACGATGCTTGGTCGTCCGCTGTTTACGAGCCTGTTTGTCGGCTTGATCCTTGGCGATGTCCAGCAGGGAGTTATCGTCGGCGCTGCTTTGGAGTCTATGTTCATGGGCGCCATCATGGTCGGCGCGGCGGTTCCTCCCGAGGTCTATGCCTCCGGCGTGCTTGGCTGCGCGTTTGCCGTCATTACGGGTACGGGCACGGCAACTGCCGTCGCGCTCGCCCTTCCCGTCTCCGTCTTCCTTCAGGTGTGGCGCAACTTCTGCTACGCCGTTCCGGGTGCCTTTGCCTGCAAGAAGATTGAGACCGCTCTGGCAAATCGCGATCTTGCCAAGGCGAATCTGTACCATCTGACCATCGTGCCGCTGTCGATTGGCATTCCGTCTGCACTGCTGGTGTTTGGCTCGCTGTTCTTTGGTGCCGACCTTATCAACAATGCGCTCAACGCGATTCCGCAGTTTGTGATGGACGGCCTCAACGTTGCGTCCGGCGTCATGGTCTGCATCGGCTTCGCTCTTCTTATCAGGACCATGGGCGACAACAAGCTGCTTCCTTGGCTGTTCATCGGCTTCATTATGGTCATCTACCTCAAGATGGACGTGGTCGGCGTCGCCGCAGCTGCCATTTGCGTCGCGCTGCTCCTGGCCTTCCGCGAGGGCTCGTCCGGTCCGCAGGCGGTTGCTGCAGATGAAGAGGAGGACTTCTAATGGCTACCCAGAACACCGACCTCAAGGAGGCCAAGAAGGACGCGATTATGACTCCCGATATGTATCGGAGCATGTTCCTTCGCCAGTTTACGAGCCAGTGCTCGCAGTCGTACGACAAGATGATGGCAATGGGCTTCATGTACACCATTCAGAAGCCCCTGCGAAAGATCTATCCCAACGACGACGATTACTATGCGGCGCTCGATCGCCATACCGAGTTCTTTAACATCACGCCTCATGTGCTTCCGTTTGTAGCCGGCCTAACGGTTTCGATGGAAGAGCAGGCGGCTGCCGATAAGAACTTCGACACGTCCTCGATTAACGCCATGAAGGTCGGCCTCATGGGACCGCTTTCCGGCATTGGCGATTCGTTCTACTGGGGTACGTTCCGCGTGGTCGCCGCCGGCATTGGTATTGGTATCGCTTCGACGGGCAACCCGCTCGGCCCCATCGTGTACGCGCTCATCTACTCCGTGATTAACTTTGCAACGCGTATCGTCGCCGCCCATCTGGGATACGACCTGGGAACCAAGTTTTTGCAGCAGTCCGAAGAGAACAACCTTATGTCTCGCATGACGCATGCTGCCGGTGTCCTCGGAATGACCGTTATCGGCGCGATGATTGCGGCGCAGGTCTCGCTGTCCACGGCTTTGACCTTTGACGTGGGTGGTTCGGAGATTGTCCTGCAGGATCTGTTCGATTCGATCTTCCCCGGTCTGCTGCCCTTGCTGGCAACGTTCGCTTGCGTTGCCCTGTACAAAAAGGGCGTCAAGACCATTTGGATTATTATTGGTATCTTCGCGATCTGCATCATCGGAACGGGTTTGGGAGTGTTCGCGGCGGCGTAATATTGACTGCTATGCTCGCGCGTCGGATAACTAACTGACCGTTTGAAAACGGGGCTCGGCGTAAGGCCGGCCCCGTTTTTGTTTGAGGGATTTCCGACCGTCCAATAATCCAGGCTCATGCATCACTCACACATCTATCATCTCTCATTCATCACTAATACGAGAGATAACAGAAAGACGAGAGATAAATATGAGAGATAACTGAGCAGCAAAGAGACAAGCAATCATGCTATTATCTCAATACCGATTGTTCTACCAGCAAAAACATGTTTATATGAAACAGATGGCAGACATCTTATCTTTTATCTCTCACTCATCTCTAATATGAGAGATAAAAGAAAGATGAGAGATAATTACGAGAGATAACTGAGAGACGAAGGAAATCTATTCGCGGCATTCTTCGCAGAACCGAGCGAAAGGACGTGCAGATGAACGAAAACGAACTGACCGGTCTGCTCGAGTCTTTAAGGCGCATGGGCTCGGACGATCTTAACGTTGAGGTCAAGGAGAGCGCCACGACGCTTTCCCGCGACGTATGGGAAACGGTCAGCGCTTTCGCAAACACCGCCGGCGGCATCATCGTACTCGGAGTGAGCGAGCGCGCGGGTTTTGTCCCAGTTGCAAACTTTGAGACCGAGAAAGTGCTCAACCAATTCGTGGCGGGCATGGGCGATGCCGGCGGTCGCGGAAAGCTGGCCAATCCGCCCAAATACACCATTGAGCGCGTGGAGCTCCAGGGCACCGTGGTTCTGGTCATCGCGATTGAGGAGCTCGACCCGTCGAGCAAGCCTTGCTATGTCATAGAGCGGGGCGCTCAAGGTGGCAGCTACAAACGCATCGATGACAAAGATGTCCCGCTTTCGTCGACCGAGGTTTTGGCACTGTCGTCATATGAACGGACGAGTCCTAGCGATCGCGATGCGGTGCCCGGCACGAGTGTGGGCGATCTCGACGAGTCGCTGGTCGACCGCACGATAGAGCGTGCCTATTCGTTGACGCCTCGAGCAATGCGCGGTGCGGCGGACAAGAAGACAAAGATGGAGCGTCTGAATTTCCTCGACTTCCAGGGCAATGTTACCAAGGCCGGCCTCCTTGCCGCGGGCGTTTACCCTCAGCAGTTCTATCCCAAGCTCTTCATTGATGTGGCTGTCCACGTGGGAACTCAAAAGGGAGCTGCGGGGCCATTAAGGTTTATGGACCGCACAATCTGTGAGGGAACGTTGGGCGAGATGATCTCGGATGCTGTCGCTGCCGTCGCCAAGAATTTGCGGCGAACCTCGACCGTCCAAGGCGTCTCGCGTGTCGACTCGCTTGAGATTCCCGAGGAGGTTCTGCGCGAGGCAATCGCTAACGCTGTAATCCATCGAGAATACGGGGATCGGTTCTGTGGACAATCGATTGCCGTCGACGTTTTTGACGATCGTGTCGAGGTGACGAATCCTGGCGGCCTTTACGGGGGAAAGACTCGCGAGAACTTGTTTGACGGCAGCTCCCGATGCCGTAACGCGACGCTTGTGAAGCTCATGTCGATTGTCCCGCTGCCGGATGGCGCGGGTTCACCGGCTGAGGGCAATGGCTCGGGCATCCCGATGATGATCGATGCCATGCGCGCGCATGGTCTGGCCGAGCCCCTGTTCTGCCCGGGGTTCGATCGGTTCAAGGTCGTACTTTACCGTTCAAAGATCGAGCCGGTCGATCATGGCAGGGGCTTAATTGTGACGGCACTCAAACACTATGGCGAGCTGGGGACGCGTGAGCTGGCAGAACGCACGGGGCTTACAATTTCCCAGGTTAGGTCGCGCGTCAACGCGCTCATTGCTCAAGGCGAGCTTGAGCCCACGGCGCCGGCGACGAGCCGCAACCGCAAGTATCGACTGTCAGAGCGCGTGGAATAAATGCGTTAGTGGACGAGGCGACCCAATAATCGACTCTCAATTGGCGCCCACTAAGGTAAAGCGGTTGTTGCTCAGTCGACGGTGATGCTAAAGACTCGGCTTACGCCGGCATGGCCCCGAACCCGTCCATCAAGAACAGCCTAAGAACCAGCTTGATGGCATATCCCGGTTTGACTTCTGCCGCGTCAAAGACGTGGCGCTCGGTGAGCTCGCTGCAGTATGCGTAGATGTCGCGGATAAGGTCCGCGCCCGAAAGCGTAAACATGTAGCCTGCGTCCGAAAGCGCATTGGGTGCGGCGGGCAACTTGGCCATGTGGCAGAACGTTTGCAGGTCGGGCGCCATAACATTCTGGTAGTCGACGTGGCCGCTGGCATCCTGTGCGGCAAGCTCCAATTGGCGCACAAAATTCAGCGCCGCCGCTAACACAAAGCTCGGCGTAGGCGCATTGACGTCCTCCGTGCTCGCCACAAGCCTGCCCGCCGCCTGCGTGACAAGCCAAGCGACCTCACGCTGGCAACGCACGGCCTTGCGCGTAACTGGCTTGATGGACGAAGAAGAAACGCTTCCCTTAGGCGGGTTCGAAGCAGCCATAAGACCCTCCCATGAACAATCCGGCCCAACAAGCCCGGATGAAACACGTGCTACATCAGTATACAGGGGAGTGGGGTAGCGGGGTACAAGTGCGCCAGCGGCAAACCGAGAGCATCAACAATGTGCCTCCGCTCTATTTGGATGATGGTACGTGGGTCATTAAGTACTCGGTTCAAGCGCCGGGTACCGTTGGTTTTCGAGACCAGAATTACAACCGTAAAATGCTCAACTGCATGGAATGTGGCGTCCCAGTCGGAGTCATATTTGCAACCGAGGTGGGCTATAAGGTGCTCGGCCTTGCGTTTGTTGAGCGGTTCGAGCCCGAAAACGGATGGTTTGTTCTGCACGGTCCTGTTCATAAAGGCGGACCGGACCCTCGTTTTGCGCCCGACATGAGTTATCTGAAGCACATACCCGTCGATATTGAGTTTGCCGGACAGGGTGCGACCGACGATGAAATTTGGCTTTGGCATTCTTTGACGATCGTGTTGTTTGATCGGATCGCGTGGCGATGCAATCTCGCGCACGCCCGCCGGTGCATGCTCTTCCTGATTTGTATAGCGAGAGGGGAGCGTGTATGAGCTGGCGAGGCGATATTGCGATGGGGAAGTACGGAAAACTGCCGCGTGCCCTTATCGGCAACAATATGTTTCCGAGCGTAGAGGTTGATTGCGGGTCGTTTGCTGTCGCCTGTCCTTGCTGCGGCTCGCAAATACCGTGTCTCGACATTCGGTTCATCGATGCGTGCGACAGGCTCAGCGACGAAGTGAGAAAACGGACAGGCGTTCATATGCCGGTGTATCCGGAGAAATGCCCTGTTTGTGGCCTCGATATCGTGTACGACGCCGGCGACGAGGGATAGGTGATGTGGAGGAGCTGGCTGTGAAGGCCTCTCCGTCTCTACAAATAAATCCCCTCACCGAGCTGCTTGTGGAACTCGGCGTGATGGTCGCGTGCCCAGGTAAAGAGCGCCTGGTCAAAGTCGGTGCGCGTGGCCGGGACGCCAAAGACGCCGGCAACTTCGACGCGCACAAACTCCAGTGCCGGCAGCTTGTTGATGGCGGTGAGGGCAAACGGGGACGAGGACTCCTCGAACAGATAGCGGCCGCCTTGCAGCGCGTCGCAACTGGTGCACGTGTTGCCGAGCGACGGGGCTTTGGAGGCTCGCGCGCCTACGGGTTTGTAGCCACAGCGCTTAGAAAGATAGTCGCGGATCTCGCCCGGGACGCAGCCAAGAGCGGGAACAATGGCGAGCGCGTTGGCATTGGCCGTGTCGATGGCAATGTGCCCGGCTTCGTTGGGCGCGTGCGCAATGGCGATGCCCTTGCCGTCATCGGTTCGATAGGGAATGCCGAAGGCCGCGACCGAGGTCTCTTTGTGACACTTCCAGCACTCGCGCTTGCCCAGTACTAGATATATATACGGCGCTGAGGGGTCGGATCGGTCAACACCGGGCAGCCACTCGGCAAAGGGCTCGGGGTTGACGCCGCTGGGTACATACCAGATCTTCTTGGTCCGGTCCCATTTGGCGCCCAGTGCCTTGGCTTCTTCTTTGTGCGAAAAGGGGACATCGAGCTCGGTGCGCATGGCGGCTCCTTGGTGCTGCAGGTGCAAGTGGCTCAAGGATACCGCAGGGCGCAGACATCGCGGCGTTTTGCTGAGAAGTTGCGGTGCGGACTGATTGGTTATGCCGATGGATAGATCGGCAAGTAGATGGTCGGCTTTTGGCCAGTTGGGCGGTTGGAGCAGCTTGCGGCGCAGTTTTGTGCCTGGCTATTGTTGATGTTGGGGTATTGAATATGTTTGGCTGCCATTCGTCAGGTGAATTGATGTTGCGTTGCGATGACGGTTGGAACTGCCAGCGGATTTAGCGACATAAAACAAAACAGCCCAGAGGACATAGCCTCTGAGCTGCGAACATTTGGTGGGCGTTAGAAGATTTGAACTTCTGACCTCTTCCGTGTCAGGGAAGCGCTCTCCCCCTGAGCTAAACGCCCGATCAAGGGTGCGCAAGCGCGCAAGGGATAATATAACGGAGCCTGAACTCGGTGGCAAGAACATTTTTAAAAATCGCTTACATTGTGGAATTCGGGGGGCTTTGTCATATCCATTTCAAAAGAGCCTGCTGCCGCGATTTGGCTGTCGCATAATGCAAGGCCATTGCGGTATCGAGCCATGGAAAGACGCCTGCGGAATTGTCCTACCGATAAACGGACAAGCCTCCAGCTGGTGCCTTCGCCGTGGTAAGGTAAGCCGAATTGTTTCCAGGCTGCTTCGAGGGAGTGGAATGAGCAAAGAGCGTGTCGAGCAGGTCGAAGGCGCAGGGGCTTCGGTGCCGATGACCGATATATCGAACATTGATGTGCCCGAGGGCACCGACGAGCTCAGCCGTAGCACCCGCCGCGCTTGGCGCGAGCGCCTGAACAGCGCTTCGACGCGCAAGATGATCACGGGTGTCTTGGCTACGCTGGTGGGCGGTTCGTTTTGGGGCTTCTCGGGCACCAGCGCGAGCTTTCTGTTCGATACCTACCACGTCGACACCTTGTGGCTTATGAGCGTGCGTCAGATTCTCGCCGGTCTACTCTTTATGGCCGTGGTTGTTACGCGTGACCGCGAGCGCCTGATTAAGCTCTGGACCACACCCGCCGATCGCAAGCAGCTGCTGCTCTTTACCGCCTTTGGTCTGCTGTTCAACCAGTTTTGCTATCTTTCGGCCGTGCGCCTGACGAACGCCGGAACCGCGACGGTGCTCCAGTGCCTGCAGCTCGTTATCATCATGGGCTACACCTGCGTGACCGATCGCCGCATGCCGCGTACTCGCGAAGTCATCGGCATTGGCCTGGCTCTGGGTGGAACCTTTTTAATCGCCACCGGCGGCGACCCCACCAGCCTGAATATCTCGCCGCTTGGCCTGGCAGCAGGTCTTATGTGTGCGGTCAGCGCCACGTGTATGGCGGTGATTCCCGCCAAGATCCTGCCCGAATACGGTAGCCCCATCGTCACGGGCTCGGCAATGCTCACGGCGGGCGTGGTCTCGTGCGTCTTCGTGCAGCCCTGGGCGCATATGCCGGCGCTCGACGCTGCCGGCGTCGAGGCGCTCGCGGTGTTCGTGGTTATCGGCTCGTTTTTTGCTTACATGCTCTATATGCAGGGCGTTAAGGACATCGGCTCGGTGCGTGCGAGTCTCATCGGAACTGTGGAGCCGGTTTCGGCGACCATCACCAGCGCCGTTATGCTGGGCACGGTGTTTTTGCCGACCGACCTTATCGGCTTTGCCATGATCATCGTGATGATGTTCCTCACGGTGTAGCTGGCACCGCCGCCAAGACAGAAAAGGTGTTGTGCCGCATTTTCGCCAATTGATGTCCGTGTCTGGAGTTTAGCTGTCGATGCCCAAAATGCCATAAACTGGTAACGTTATGGACTTTTTCATTGCGACTCAATTGCGAGGATTTCTTTATGGCTGGTAATCACTTTAAGGGCAGCGATAGCGGCCGTCCTGCAGTTCCGCCGCGTCCGAACGGGGCTGGTAAGGCCGGCACGCCGGGCGGCGCTGGACAGGGCGGTTCCGGTAAGCGCGTGTCCCCGGGCGAGACGGCGATGTTTGCCGCTCTGTACGAGCAGTCACAAAAGGCAAAAAAGACCGGCCGTGCAAGAGGGAATGTCTTTGCGGGCGGTGCAACCTCCACGTCGCAGCCGGGTGGGGCTCCTTCGGTACCCGCGAACAACGCAGGTGCTACCAACGCCGCGAATGCCGCCGGCAACGTTAATGCCGGCAAGGCCGCCAACAATACTCCCTCTGCCGGTGGCGCGGGGCTTACGGGTAACCTTGGCACGATTTACACCGGCGCCTCCGAGACTGGCACGTTCGCCCGCCTGGATGATAGCGGTGCCGAGTTTGTGGGCTCGGGTTCCAAGGAAGATTATTACGATTTTGGCTTGAACTACGGTAGCGACGCTTCGTCGAGTTCGACCTCTGACGGTCTGGTCCGTCATCGCCATCGCAAGGGCGAGCGCAAAAAGCGTCACACCGGCGCCATTATTGCCGCTGTAGTCGCGGTGCTTCTCGTTGCGCTTGGCGCAAGCGGCTTTATGCTGCTTAACTCGGCAAAGACCGTAAAGAGTGAAGCGAAGGAGGCCGTCGAGATTGTCGGTGGCCTTAAGGACAAGGTCACGTCGGGCGATTTTTCGACGCTGCCTGACGACGCGAAGAAGATTGATGAGCTTTGCGACAGCATGAAGGCGGAGACCTCGAGCCCGCTGTGGACGGCGGCTTCGTTTATCCCGGTGTATGGCAGCGACATCAATGCGGCCCGCACCATGATCGACGCCCTGTCCGATGTCTCGAGCAATGCGCTGGTTCCCATGGCCGATAACCTTTCGCAGGCCACGCCCGGCAAGCTGTTTCAGGACGGCATGATTAACGTGTCCGCGCTGCAGGCCGTTGCCGATTCGCTTTCCGATAGCTCCAAGGTGTTCAAGAGCGCCAACGAGAAGATCCAAGGTATTGGCGATACTCATATTTCCCAGGTGACCGAGCTGGTCGATAAGGCCAAGGACGGCTTTGCCACCCTCAACGGCGCGGTTGACGCGGCGGAGAAGGTCGCCCCCGTCCTTCCCCAGATGCTCGGCGCCAACGGCCAGACGCGTAACTACCTTGTGTACGCCATGAACAACGTCGAGATTCGTGCTTGCGGCGGCTTTGGCGGTTCGCAGGGCCTGATTTCGGTCACCGACGGCCAGATGTCGATTGGCGAGTTTGTTCCATGTATTGCGCGCAGCAAAGACGAGGCGGTTGAGAGCGTCGACGAAGAGGACGAGGCGCTGTTTGGTGACCACAGCAATCTGTACAACTCTGGTAACGCGTATTCGCCCGATTGGCCCCGCAACTCGCAGCGTGTCGCCGCGCTGTGGAAGTCCCAGTATGGGCAGGACGTTGATGGCGTCGTCGGCATCGATCCGGTGTTCTTGCAGTACCTGCTGGGCCTTGTCGGTAACGTGTCGCTGCCCGACGGAACGGTTGTCGACGGCACCAACGCCGCAAAGGTCCTCATGCACGATGTGTACTGGAACTATCCAGTCGAGGAGTCGGACGGCATCTTTGCATCCGTCGCCAGCGCTGCCTTCGGCAAGATCCTTGGCGGTATCGGCGATGTCGATGTTACGAAGCTTGTCAGCGCCGTTGAGCGCGGTGCCGAAGAGGGCCGCCTGATCGCGTGGATGAAAAACGATGACGAGCAGAATGCCATCAAAGAGACGGGCATTGACGCTTCGCTACCCGATCCGGATGATTCGAGTGCCGATCCCGTTGCCGGCGTTTACTTTAACAACCTGAGCTTCTCCAAGCTCGACTGGTACCTGAACGCTGATACGCAGATTGGCCAGGGCGTCAAGAACGGCGACGGCACGTGCTCGTATCGCATCACCGTTACCCTGACGAACATCATGACGCAGGAGGAGGCAGGCAAGCTGCCCGATTACGTCGCGGCGAGCGCGCCCGATGCCGCGCGCGACGACGAGCGTCTGAATGTCTCGTTGTTTGCCCCGACGGGCGGTAACATCAGTGACCTTACGGTTGAGGGCACCCAGTTTGGTCTTGGCGCCGCTACGTGGCATGGAATTCCTTTCTATTCGGGCACCGTTGACCTGCATGCTGGCGAGACGACGACGATCACGTATACGCTGACCACGTCGGCCGAGGCGGGGGACAAGCCGCTTACGCTGCGTCAGACTCCTACATGCCAGGCGGCTCGCGACAGCGCGTCGGCGTAGGGTTTTTCTGGTAGCGCAGATAATCGAGTACCATTTTGGGGCGGACAGGCAATCTGTTCGCCCCTATTTTGTAAGGAGAGCGCATGAAGTACTTTGGCACCGACGGCTTTCGCGGTGAGGCCAACGTTGGGCTGACAGTAGAGCACGCTTATAAGATTGGCCGTTTTGTGGGCTGGTATTACGGCGCCAACCGCGAGCGCAAGGCGCGCGTCATCGTGGGTAAGGACACACGTCGATCGAGTTATATGTTCGAGGCGGCGCTGGTGAGTGGCCTGGTCGCGAGCGGTGCGGACGCCTATATGCTGCACGTGATCCCCACGCCGGGCGTAGCACATCAGACCGTGGAAGGCTGCTTCGATTGCGGCATCATGATCAGCGCGAGCCACAACCCGTTTTGCGATAACGGTATTAAGCTCGTCAACAGCGACGGCTTTAAGATGGACGAGGACGTACTGGAGCTCATCGAGGACTACATCGATGGCAAGAGCGAGGTGCCGCTGGCCACGGGCAACTACATCGGCGCCACGGTGGACTACATGCAGGGCCGCAACCGCTACATTGCCTCGCTCATCGCCAGCGCGAACTTTTCGCTGCAGGGCGTCAAGATCGGTATCGACTGCGCCAACGGCTCGGCTTCCTCGGTGGCCAAGCCGGTGTTTGACGCGCTCGGTGCCGACGTGCGCGTGATCAACGCCGCGCCCGATGGTTTTAACATCAACGTCGACTGCGGCTCCACGCATATGGAGCGCCTGCAGCGCCACGTGGTGGAGCAGGGCCTGGACGTGGGCTTTGCCTACGATGGCGATGCCGACCGCTGCCTTGCCGTGGATGAGCGCGGTCGCGTGGTAGACGGCGACCAGATCCTGTACGTGTGCGGCGTGTATCTGAACAAGCACGGTCGCCTTTCGGGCGGTACCGTGGTTCCGACGATTGCCAGCAACTTTGGCCTGATCAAGTCGTTGGAGCTTGCCGGTCTGAGCGCCGTGACCAGCGGTGTGGGCGACCGTCACGTGTATGCCAAGATGCGCGAGGGCGGTTACAGCCTGGGCGGCGAGCAGACGGGCCATACGATCTTTGGCGATATCGAGCGCACGGGCGACGGCATTATGACCTCGCTGCGCGTGATGGAAGTGATCCGCGCCGAGCGCGAGACGCTCTCGCAGCTCACGGCTCCGTGCAAGCTGCTACCGCAGGCGCAGGTGGCCGTGCGCGTGGCGGACAAGGACGCCGCGCTCGAGAACATGGGCGTGCAGAACGCCATCGCCGAGGCCGAGGCTGCGCTGGCAGGCGAGGGCCGCGTGCTCGTACGCAAGAGCGGAACCGAGTCGGTTATCCGCGTGCTGGCCGAGGCGCCCGACCAAGCATCCGCCGATGCCGCCATGAAGCGCATCGCCAACGCACTCGAGGCTTTATAGTTACGCGGTTTTACCAAACCGCGTAACTGCTCGACGCTGCAAACGCCCCTAAGCGGCAATCTGACGTTCAATTTCAAGGGCGCGACCAGAAGGTCAGCGCCCTTTCATTTCACGTCACCTTGCTCGCTTAGGGTTGTTTTCGCTGACGTTGCCAAGACATTGGCGTCAACATGGTTGGCGTTGGCGATGGCGTGCTGGTCAATCCTTACAACTCGTACAGCGTGGTGAACTTGTCCTGCAGGTAGCTGCAGTAGTAGCGGGCGTCAAAGTCCATGCCGCAGGCACCCTTGATGAGTTCCGGCGCGTCCTTGGCGCGGCCCCACTGCCAAATGTGCTCGCCCAGCCAGGTGCGGACGGGTGCCAGGTCGCCGCTCGCACAGGCGCCATTGAGGTCGACACCGTCGCGGCACATGGCCGGCACAAACATGGCATCGTAGGCGCTACCCAGCGCATACGTGGGGAAGTAGCCAAACGAACCGCCGCTCCAATGCGTATCCTGCAGGCAGCCGTGCGTGTCGTCGGGAACGGGAATGCCCAGGTACTCGTCCATAAAGCGATTCCAAAGCGCGGGGATGTTCTTGGCCGTAGCCTCGCCGGCAAACAGCATGCGCTCGATCTGGTAGCGCACCATAATATGCAGCGGATAGGTGAGCTCGTCGGCCTCGGTGCGGATCAACGACGGCTGCGCGATGTTCACGGCGCGGTAGAGCGTGTCTTCGTCGACGTCGCCGTAGACCTCGGGCGCGTGACGACGCAGCACCTCGAGCAGCGGGCCCATAAAGGCGCGGCTGCGACCCACGGTGTTCTCGAAAAAGCGGCTCTGGCTCTCGTGGATGCCCATGGAGGTGCCGCCCTCCAAGCACGTGCGCGCATAGGCGGGATTGACGCCCAGCTCGTACATGGTGTGCCCCGCCTCGTGGATGATGCTGTAGACGTTGGAGATGCAGTCGTCCTCGTAGATGTGCGTCGCGATGCGCGCATCACCCACGGCAAAGCCCTCGCTAAACGGATGCTCGGTAAAGGCAAGCGTGGTGTCGTCCAGGTCCAGGCCGACAAGCTTCATAAGGTCGAAGCTCATGGCGCGCTGGGCAGCCTCGGGCACGTGGGCGTGCAAAAAGTCGGCAGCGGGCTGCTGGCCGCGCTCGCCGATGGCGTGCACGAGCGGCACGACCGTGGCCTTGACCTCATCGCAAAACGCATCGAAGCTCTGGGCGGAAAGGCCGCGCTCGTACTGGTCGAGCCAAACGTCGTACGGGTCGCGCTTGGGGTCCATGAGCTCGGCCTGGTGCTTAAGCTTGTCGACGATCTTGTCCACATAGGGCTCAAAGCTCGCCCAGTCGTTGGCCGTCTTGGCCTTGTGCCACACGGCGTCGGCCTCGCAGGTGAGCCTGGTCCAGGCCTCGGCCTCCTCGGTGGGGATGACGCTCGCCTCGCGCTGGTCGCGGCCGAGCACGCGGATCTCGTCGAGCAGCTGCGGGTCGTCGATCTTGCCTCCGGCGACCGTCTCGCGTGCCAACGAGCGCACAAGTTCGATAGACTTTTTGCTGGTCAGAAGCTCGTGATGCTCGCCGGCAAGGGTGCCCATGGCGTCGGCGCGCGCTGCGGCGCCGTTGGCGGGAGCAATGGTCGCGCCGTCAAACTCGGCAATCTTGAGCAGGTACTCGCGGGTCCACAGTTTGCCCTCGAGCTTGCGGAACTTCTTGACGGCCTTATCGACCTTCATGCTCTTGGGCATCTTGTCCGCTGCGGGCTTGGCCTTCTTATCTTTATTCTTTCCCATACCATATCCTTGATCTCGCAGGTCGAGCGCCACGGGTGGGCGCGCGGCCAGTTTGCACAGCTACCCGCCTTGTACCCAGCGCAGACAAAACGGAACGCGGCGATAGATCCACACAATGTGTTATCCTATAGCCCAATGCGTTGACGGAGAGGGTTTTGCCCGCCGCGTCGCCGGCAAGAGAGGGAAGGTCATGGGCTGCAAGCCTTCCTGCGGCGGCAAGGGCCAAGCGTTCACTCCCGAGCAGCGACCTCAACGGGCACGCGGCCAGCGGCGGCGATGTCCCCAGTAGGGAAGCCGTGAGCCTCGCGATAAGGGGCAAAGAGTGGGCGCGGCGGGCCAGACATCCGCCGGGTCAAACAAGGTGGTACCGCGGAATTCAACCGTCCTTGGGCAATGTACATGCCCGAGGACGGTTTTTTGTTACCGAACCGGGCCGCACATCCGTAAGCGTCGGGCGGCGCCAGCCACCCCGGCAGGCGGATGCGCGAGAGACGAAAGGGAAGACATGAGTCTGATTGATGATCTGGTCAAACTCGAGGAAGAGGCCAAGGAGCTCGTCGCGGGCGCCGACGACGCCGCCAAGCTCGAGGCTGCGCGCGTTGAGCTGCTCGGCCGCAAGGGTCGCATCACCGGCCTGATGCGTATGATGGGCAAGCTCGCCCCGGAGGATCGCCCCGTCATGGGCAAGCGCGCCAACGAGATGCGCCAGCTGATCGAGGGCATGCTCGACGAGCGCACCACCGAGATGAAGGCCGCCGCCCTCAAGCGCGCACTGGAGCACGACGCCGTCGACATCACGCTGCCGGGCGTCCGTCCGCAGATCGGTCACCAGCACCTGATCAAGCAGATCATCGAGGAGGCCGAGGACATCTTCTGCGGCATCGGCTACACCGTCGAGTCCGGTCCCATGGTCGACACCTCCTACTACAACTTCACCGCGCTCAACGCCCCTATGGATCACCCGAGCCGCTCGGCCCGCGATACCTTCTACGTGGTCGACAATAACCCCGGCAGCGTCGCGCACCCCGAGGCCCACGCCCACGGCGAGTCCGACGTGCTGCTGCGCACCCAGACCTCGGGCGTGCAGATCCACACCATGGAGTCGCAGAAGCCGCCCATCTACATGATTTGCCCGGGCACCGTCTACCGTCCCGACACGGCCGATGCCTGCCACCTTCCGCAGTTCAACCAGATCGAGGGTCTGGTCGTCGACGAGGGCATTACCTTTGGCGACCTTAAGGGCACGCTCGACTACTTTGTTAAGTGCATGTTTGGCGAGGACCGCAAGACGCGCTATCGCCCGCACTTCTTCCCCTTCACCGAGCCCAGCTGCGAGGTGGACGTGAGCTGCCACGTGTGCGGCGGCAAGGGCTGCAACTTCTGCAAGCACAGCGGCTGGATCGAGATCTTGGGCTGCGGCATGGTCGACCCCAACGTCCTGATCAACTGCGGCATCGACCCCGAGAAGTACACCGGCTTCGCCTTTGGTATTGGCGCCGAGCGCGTCGCGGCCCTGCGCTACGACCTGCCGGACCTCAGAACGCTCATGACAGGCGATATGCGCTTCCTGAACCAATTTTAGGCTTGCCCAGGCACCCCATCTTGGCGTTCAAACCGTCGCTCGCGTACCTTTAGTACGCGTCGCTCCTCTTTCACGCCAACCTGGGGCACCTGGACAACCCTAAGGCGAACGTCTTCATTTGATATTTCCTCCCTATGCGGAGATTAAGAACTAGGAGAGCTACATGCGCGTTTCTTACGACTGGCTCAAGACCATGATCGATATTCCGGAGGATCCCAAGACCCTTTCGGACGAATATATCCGTACCGGCACCGAGGTCGAGGCGATCGACACCGTGGGCGAGTCCTTCGACCACGTGGTGACTGCCAAGGTGCTCACCAAGACCCCGCACCCCGATAGCGACCACATGTATGTGTGCTCGGTCGACGTGGGTGACAAGAACCTCGACGCTGACGGCAACCCCGCTCCGCTGCAGATCGTCTGCGGCGCGCAGAACTTCGAGGCCGGCGACCACATCGTCACGGCCATGATCGGCGCAGTCCTGCCCGGCGACGTCAAGATCAAGAAGAGCAAGCTTCGCGGCGTCGTGTCCATGGGCATGAACTGCTCTGCGCGCGAACTCGGCCTGGGCGGCGACCACTCCGGCATCATGATCCTGCCCGAGGATACGCCCTGCGGCATGCCGTTTGCCGAGTACGTGGGCTCGAGTGATACTGTGCTCGACTGCGAGATCACGCCCAACCGTCCCGATTGCCTGTCCATGATCGGCATGGCCCGCGAGACCGGCGCCATCTTCGACCGTGATTTCCACGTTGAGCTGCCCGCCATCAAGATCGAGACCGGCCGCGCGACCGACGACGAGCTTTCGGTCGAGATTGCCGACGAGGGCCTGTGCGACCGCTATGTCGCCCGCATCGTGCGCAACGTGAAGGTCGGCCCGTCGCCCGACTGGATGGTCAAGCGCCTCAACGCCCTGGGCGTGCGCCCGCACAACAACATCGTCGACATCACCAACTATGTGATGATGCTCACCGGTCAGCCGCTGCACGCCTTTGACCTGGACACCTTTGCCGAGCGCGATGGCCACCGCCGCGTGGTGGTTCGCGCCGCCCAGCAGGATGAGAAGTTCACGACGCTCGACGGCGAGGAGCGTACGCTCGACGCCGGCATGGGCCTTATCACCGACGGCGAGCGCCCCGTGGCGCTGGCCGGCGTTATGGGCGGCATGGATTCCGAGATCGAGGACGACACCGTCGACGTGATGGTCGAGAGCGCTTGCTTCAACGCCGGTCGCACCTCGCACACCAGCCGCGATCTGTCGCTGATCTCCGACGCCTCCATTCGCTTTGAGCGCCAGGTTGACGAGACTGGCTGCGTGGATGTCGCCAACGTTACCTGCGCGCTCATCGAGGAGATCGCCGGCGGCGAGGTTGCTCCCGGCTATGTCGATGTTTTCCCCGCGCCCAAGACCATCGACAGCATCAAGCTGCGCCTGGCCCGCGTGCATGCCATCTGCGGTGCCGACATCGAGCCCGATTTTATCGAGCGTTCGCTTACCCGTCTGGGCTGCACCGTCGAGCGCGACGGCGAGGACTTTATGGTTACCCCGCCGAGCTTCCGTCCCGACCTGCCGCGCGAGATTGACCTGATCGAGGAGGTCCTGCGCCTATGGGGCATGGGCCGTGTGACGGCGACCATCCCGGCTGCCAAGAACCACATCGGCGGCCTGACCCGCGAGCAGAAGCTCACCCGCAAGGTCGGCGAGATCCTGCGCGCCTGCGGCATGGAGCTGCCCAAGCACACCTTCTATGTTGATAACATCTTCGTGTACGTGCCGCTGCCGCACGTCAAGACCATCTACTATCTTGATGTTGACATGTACCGCTACTTCATCGGCCGCGACGACCAAAGCGTTAACGAGTCGGTCATGATGAGCCGCATTGATCAGCAGCTGCGCGTCACCCGCATCATGATCGACGCCGTCCAGCTCCCCGGCGATGTGCCCGAGAAGCGGCTGGAGCGCTACATGGAGAATTATCTGTCCATGATGATGTGCATCTGCAGCATCTTCCTGCGCATGATCAACACCGTCGATGCCGAGGACGAGCGCGACGCCATCTGGCGTTATCTCAAGGAGAAC